>JBAZSG010000004.1:0-153225 GCA_041662585.1 Patescibacteria group bacterium
CGATCTGACAGCCAAACTAGCTACCTAAACACTCTGCAAAATTTGCCTAAAAAATCGGATATCTACCAGCAAGAAAGAACGAAAAAAGGTATCGACACGATGGAAAAGAATTTGCTGAGCTTGGATAACAGACTGGCGACAATGGAGGAATCAATCAATAGTTCGGAAAAAGATATCCGAGACAGAATTGTCGGAAGTGGCGGACTCGTCACTGAAAGCCAAACCCAAAGATTAGTAGCTTCAGAAAAACAACCGCTTATAGACGAATACCGAAAATTGCTCAACGAAAGAAATAAGCTCGCCACTCAAATGGGTACAGCCGAAACATCAGCGAAAGAAATTGCTGGTATGCAATACGAGGATTCAACTCTGCCTCTTACTGTGGCCGAGAAAACTCTCGGATTCCAAAAGGATCAATACGGTGTACTCGGTGACTTATTAAGCCAAGTATTCGGTGCTTCGGAAAAAGATGTTGCGAATTTAATTGATTCCGCCAAGTACGGAAAAGAACAAGAAAAGAAAGAGGCTCAAGATGTTATTGATCGAGCAATAAAGCTTGCCGGTCTCGCCAACGACACACCAGCTGGAACGGTGCTTGATATTGCAGGTACGAAAGTAACCGGTACAAAGAAAACCACAAGTAGCGGATCAGATGCCGGAGGTTCGGCAAGCGATGTCGAAGCCTACGCACTTGAACTTCTAAATAACCCGAACTTCACCGCAAGTAATGTGCCTCAAAACATCCGAGCACAAGTCCTTCAGAAACGAGATCAAATTATTTCTGAAGCGAACGCACAACAGCAAGCTGATGCGGTGGCGGCTCAAGCGTTGAAATCAAGTCAGCCAAAGATAACCGCTCAAGATTTTGGTGCTGGGGTCAAAGATGTATTCACACAAAAGATACCAAACATTGCGAAGTCTGGATTTAACACCAGCAAGAACTTCTTCAAAGGACTCTTCGGTATCGGAAATTAAAACGCTATGGCTTACATTAAAGACCCTAAAACAGGAAAATATGTAAACACTGGTTCTGCGTCAGTGTCTCCTCCACTCACGACACCAAAACCATCGTCGGCCGGTACCGCAGTGAAGTACCAAAAGAATGCCGAGGGAAAGTTTGTGACGACCGAGGTAGAGAAAACGGCCGGTAAGCCGAATGTGACAACAGTCGAGGGACTGCGAGATTTTGCTTTGCAAAATAATGTGGATGTATCCTCCACTCAACCCAAAGAATCAACACTGCAAAAAATACTCCATGTGCTCAACACCGGAGGATATGCAGTCGGTGGTCTTATAAGCGGAAAAGGAATCAAGGCAGGAATCAAAGAACGCATTCAGCCATCTGAAGCACTCGGTATCAAAAGCAAGGTCGGTGGATTTATCGCCGACATACTCCTTGATCCAACAACTTATCTAAGTTTTGGTTACGGAGCTGGTGCAAAACTCGCAACTAAAGCCGGAACGGTGGTGCTCAGTAAAACCGGAACATCACTGCTTAAAAAGTCGATTCTTGAAGTTGGCGAACAAGGTGCAAGAAAGATGCTCGCCGAAAAGGTACTCGCAGAGGGTGGCGAAAAGTTTCTCGCAAAAGGCGGTCTGAAATTTGCTGGTAAACAAATATTGCCACGATCGGCCGTGACAGCTCCATTCAAGGCCGTAGACTGGCTCGTTGAAAAAACTCCGGTAGTCGGAAAAATGTACGAGGGTGCAAAAGACTTGGCAGGTAAAGCATTTGTGCCATTTAAAAGCATCAAAGAATTGCCGGGACGAATTGGCGAGGACTATGTCGATAAATTTTCACAATTTAGTAAAGCAACCCGATCTGAAGTCAGCAAAGCCGTAGAGGAAGCAACTACACTCGGTAAGAGCGCGCAAAAGGAACTTGGAAAAGATGCTGGCACTAGGGTCGGTCGCTTGATCGAGGGAATGGCCGAGATTCCTACAAAGGTAGCCGACGGAGTCGAGAAAACAGCAACCGCTGGAAATAAAGTCATCGATAATATCATTGGTCACATTCAAGGGGAACATAAACGCTTTGCAACGCTCGAAAAAGAACGAGGATTGCTTGATAACGAACTTCCGGATTATCTGCGTCACTACCTGACACCAGAGGGTCGTGAATTCCTACAAAAGAATAGCGATGTTGCACAAGAACTTCTGAAAAAAACGAGAGTAAGTACTCCATTCGCAAAAGCTCGAACACTCGATGATACGCTCGTAAATATCAATAGTTACTTCCGCAAGACTCACGGCGTGAAGCTTTTTGAGCAAGATGCATTTAAAGCGTTCGGTGCTCGTAAAGCCGAACATGTCAAAGCTATTAATACCTACGACTTTCTAACCGATGTCGGGAAGCAATTCGGGAAGCAAGCCGAAATGGTCACCAAAGAATACAAACATCCGATCAGCGGACAGATGGTGAAAAAAGAGACTGCAAAACCAATCTTCGACAATGGAATGAGATACATCGAGAGTACCGTGCCTCAACTCAAGGGTGTACTTCTGCCTGAACAGATTGTGAAGCATGTTGAGGAAACTTATAAGGTGCTGACAAGCGATGAAGCGACAAAGGGTTTCCTAAAAATCTACGACAAAGCTCTCGGCTTCTGGAAAGGATCAGTGACCGGATGGTTTCCAGCATTCCATGTTCGAAACTCAATCGGTGGAATTTTCAATAACTTTATAGCCGGAGTCAAAAACCCTGCCCGATACCTCCAGGGCGATCAGATTGCTCGAGGAGTCAAAGGAACGATCACAACCAAGTTGGGTACGAAATACACCTACCAGCAAATAAAAGAAATTGCCGAGAGGCTGGGAGTGGTAAACCAGCCCGGTTATTTGGATGTGATGCGTGAGGTCGAAAAAGATGTCAACAAAGGTGCTGTCGGAAAGCTCATGGATCTGCCTAAAAATGCAATGGAGATCACTGAGAACCGATTGCGTCTGCCTTTGTTTGTGGATCGCTTGGTTAAAGGCGATGCACCAGAGCAAGCTGCAAAATCGGTATTCCAATTCCACTTTGACTATGCACCGGAAGCACTCGCACCTTTCGAGCAAAATATTATGAAGCGACTGTTGCCGTTCTACCGATGGACTCGTGGCAACATCCCACTTCAGCTCGAGCAAATAGTAAAGCAACCCGGTAAATACGCATCTCTCGGTAAGTTTGTGGACAACCTCCAAGTCGACAAAGAAAAAGCCAAAGAGGAATTCCAATATCTGCCTCCTTATATGCGAGAGGGATTGCCGGTCCGACTTGGGGAGAAAAACGGGTTCTCACAATACCTCTACGGTCTGGGTCTGCCGGTTGAGGATATAAACCGCCTTTACAAAGGAAGCGCAAAACGAACATTGGCCAGTATGGTTGGCGAATTGTCACCGATTCTGAAATACCCGATCGAGGCGGCTACCGGACAGAACCTATTCACTGGCGAGCCGATCAAAGAAGGAAGTCGAGTGTATCCATTCGTGAATGCGATCCCCGGACTGCGTGACTGGTTAGAGGTTAGCGAACACAAAGATAAAAGTGGAAATATTAGCTATCGAGCGAATGCTTACAAACTTCACTTCTTAAATACAGCTCTCGGTCGCTTCTACACCACGGCCGGAAAACTCTCCGATGACAACACATCAGGAGTCGTGAAGTTTCTCTATGGACTTGTCGGTGCAAAAGCAAAGTCAGTCGATATGGAAAAAGAAAAGTTTTGGCGTGATCGAGATGTCCAAGACCGACTCGAGGAGGAATTGGAGGGTAGAGGTCTCATCAACCGATTCGACTCGGTATATGTGCCGAAATAACAATATGGAAAGAACAGCCTATCAAAATAAAATACAAGATGATCGTCTCGACCGTGTAGAAAAGACGGTGAACGAAATCAAGGATAACCACCTCGTCCATATGCAAACCGATCTGACAAAAGTAAGTACCGATGTTGATTGGCTTAAGCGGTTTTTTTGGATATTAGCAACAGCATCAGTCGGAGGATTGATCGCGGCTCTGATTAATTTATTAGTCACCATTAACAAATAAAACTATGAACATCATACAAAAAAAGTCTCCTAACTTCTGGGCTGGTCGCAATGGTTACCGACCGGAAGCAATAGTCATTCACATTATGGATGGAACGCTGGCCGGAACTGATGCGTGGTTCACAAACCCAGCATCACAAGTAAGTGCTCAATACGGAATCGGAAAGAACGGCGAAGTACATCAATATGTCAAAGAGGAGGATACCGCTTGGCACGCTGGCCGTGTGGATACTCCTACTTGGAAGTTTATAAAACCAAAGATCAATCCAAACCTCTACACGATCGGAATTGAGCATGATGGAAAGCCGAATGACATATGGACTGAAGCAATGAAACAAGCGAGTGCAATGATGATCCACGAGATTTGCCAACGCTGGCAAATTCCAGTCGACCGTGATCATATTGTCGGACACTTTGAGATTTATTCAAAAAAACCGAATTGCCCAGCAACTGACAAAAGAATATTGGACGAACTTGTTGCTCTCGCCGGAGGCCATACACTAAACGCTTCAGTCGAGGATGGTGTGAGGAAAATTGAGGAAGGACTGGCAATCATTAAAAAAATAATTTATTAAACCACTATGACAACCCCACAAAAAGAAGCATTAAAGCACCTAGCGATCGTTTTTCTTTATTCCGGAGTCTCATCAATTCTGCCAATCGTTTTGGCCTATGTAGAGAATGACCCACGATGGACACTGCTGATACCACTTATAAACTCGGCTTGGTATGCCGTAAGCCGATATCTGAAAGAAAGGAAGCTGATTGAGGAAACGGACATGAAAGGTGACGCTTTTTAGCTAAATTAAGCAATTTTGAATTAGTAGATCTTTTGAGCAAAGACCGGAACCTCAAAGGATGCTGGATTTTCCTTGTAAAATAACCGTAATTGGCGTATAATTTTATCAATACGGCCATAAGATAAGGCCTTTAAGGCGAATACCGGTTCAAAGTTCCGGACATCGTCACCGCCATTCACCTTTATATTTAAGGTGTTTTTTGTTTTATTATTTGATATCTAGTATAATAAATTTATGAACAATAAAAAAGGTGCAATACACAAAATGCCAGCCGATTTGCAAAAGGCTATCATTTCCCAACCAAAGGTAAAAACATTATGGGAAGATATCACATCATTAGCTCGTAATGAGTTTATATGTTGGGTTGAAGACGCCAAAAAAGAGGAGACACGAGCTCGTCGGATTCGAAGAACCTGTGAAGAATTGCTAGAAGGAAAGCGTCGTCCGTGTTGTTGGCCTGGTTGTCCACATCGTTTAAAAAATAATATTTAAATATGATTTTTGAACATTCATCAAAATACAAAAAGACTTTATTATTTATTTTTTTGTTTATTTTGGCAGGGGGTGTTTTTGTATTTTTACAAAAGCCAAATAGCAATGAAGCAAATAAAATTCCAGAGGTTGTTGAAAAAAAATCAGATAATCTTTGGCAAAGATACAATAAAGATGGGCTTTCATTTCAGTACCCAGAAAAATTGACTACTCAGTATATTTTTGTCCACGAATGGCCACCAGTTGTAGAAATAACAACAGAGACATATTATTGTAAAATAACGCCACAGGAAGTAAGCGGTGTTTCTGAAATAACTTCGCAGAGAATGGTTGATGACAGAATTTATTGCGTAAATGTTAAGCACGAAGGTGCGGCTGGTAGTGTTTATTCTTCTTATATCTACACCACAGCAAGAAACAATGAATTAGTAAAAATAAGTTTTACTCTGCGTTATCCTAATTGTAACAATTATTACGGAGAACAAAATATGATTTGCAGTAGCGAAAGAGAAGCTTTTGATATGGATGCTATTGTTGATAGGATTGTTCAAACTATACCTTCTATATAATTAAGTTTAAAATAATAAAATTATGAAAGGCTTTAGTACAAACATTGAACAAGAAACTTTAAAAAACAACAATTTTCGTAAAGTGCTCTACACTTCCAAACATAGTCAGTTGGTCCTGATGAGTATTGCCCCTGGCTCAGCCATTGGTCTGGAAGTTCACAAGGACAATGATCAATTTTTTCGTTTTGAAAGTGGCCAAGGTAAATGTATAATAGATGGCCATGAGTATGAGCTCAGTGATGGTATAGCCATAGTGGTACCAGCTGGTTCAGAACACAATATTATCAATGTTTCTGACAGCGAAGCTTTAAAACTTTATACTATCTATTCTCCGGCTCATCACAAAGATGGCATCATCCGAGCCACCAAAGAAGAGGCCGAAGCCAATGAAGCAGATTTTGATGGTCAGACTAGCGAATAATTTTTTATGAAAATTATTGATAGAGTTTACGGACCGATAAATATTGATGAGCCGGTTTTAGTGGAATTGATAAAATCAAAGCCACTACAAAGATTGAAAAATATCAATCAGGCTGGAGCTTCTAAATATGCTATAGCTGGTAAAACAGTTAGTCGTTTTGAGCATTCACTAGGAGTGATGATTTTGTTAAAAATTTTAGGTGCATCTTTGGAAGAGCAGATTGCTGGATTGCTTCATGATGTACCACATACAGCCTTTTCTCATGTAATTGATTTTGTTTTTCCTAGCAAAGAATACAAGCACGAGTTTCACGAAAAATTTCATAAACAGCTAGTCAAAAATTCAGAAGTGCCTAGTATTTTGGCAAAATATAATTATGATTTAGATAGAATATTGGATGAACACAATTTTTCTTTATTGGAAAGAGACTTACCTGATTTGTGTGCTGATAGGATAGATTATGCTCTTCGTGATAGAGTGGCTATGAACTATGATATTGGTCATATAGCTGACTATATTAAAAATTTTGTAGTAAAGGACAATGAAATTATTTTTAAAGACAAGGTCATAGCTTATTATTTTGCTCAAGATTATTTGGAGATGGATTATAGAGCTTGGTCACATCCTAAAGAAATAGCCCTTTTTAAAGTTTTGGCCAACGCCATCAAAATAGCTCTAGACAATACTATAATCTCTCAAGAGGATTTGTTCTCTGATGATGATTTTGTATATAATAAATTAAAAAATAGTAACCATAAAGATATTTTGCACTATTTGGATAAATTGAATTACCAGTTTGCCATAAAAGAGGATAGCAAAAATTATGATTTTTTTGCTCGCAATAAACTAAGATTTGTTGATCCCAAATTTATTGATATAGACAATAAACTGAGCAAAGTAAGCACTGCTTTTCCAAAATTTAAAGCTGAATTGACCAAACACAAAGACTGGGTTGAAACAGGGCATTTTATAAAAATTGTGAATTAATATCTATTGACAAATTTATTTTATAGCTATAAAATTTCACTATGCAAAAAATATTTAATATTATTATTAGCTTGATTATTATCAATAGCCCGACGGCTTAGTTTTTTGCATATTATATAAATATACAAGCAACTAGTCCGTCAGGGCTAGTTTTTTGATATGTTCTTTTCAATATGATAAACCATAAAACAATTTGATAACCACTGTTATTAAGGAGATCATAAAATGAGCAAGGACAAGCGCAACGGACAAAACAATAGTTTCACTGGCCCAACTATCAAGCATGCCTTTGGCGAATTACTCAAAGCTTATCATTTGGGCGAATTGGATGATTTGGATAGTCATGTGACTATCACCGTCAGAGGGGGGGATTTGTCTCCCGAAACAAAAGAGGCTTTGCGCAACAAGCCGGTTTAAAGACCCTCAATGGTCTTAAACGGAAAAACGGACACTCGAGGAGAGTGTCCGTTTTTAAACTCAGAGAGAGCGGTGGTAATTAGTACCACTCACCCATTTTGTGACCACCAGTACAGGTGGTGTTCTCTCCTTCAAATCGGCAGCCAGGACCGATGGAGCAAATGTTGTCGGGATATCTCCGACAAAGAATCTTTACTGGTTTAGGTCGTTTTTCGGGCGAAAATTTCTTCTCGCCAATATCACTGGTCACAGGGTATCTTTTACCCTGCTCATGCCCATGAGAGCAGAATCTATCTTCGGCGCTCTCAAATGAGCAATCTGGACCCACGGAACACCGGTGGTCATGGGTTTCTTTGCAAACAACTAGTTTTGCCATCTTTAAATTCTCTCTGTATGTATGTTCAAAATAACTTTGAATTATATTAATATAGCATAAAAATACAAAATTGTCAATATATTAGAGCTTAAGATAAGCCTTATAAAACTTGTTTTTATCACTATTTTAGGTTAAAATATACATACTTATGAAAACAATAGATAATAAAAAGGTATTAGTTTCAGGTTCCATAGCCTATGACCGAATAATGGTTTTCCCAGGATTTTTTAAAGATCATATATTGCCTGAGCAAACCCATATTTTAAATGTAAGTTTTACTCTAGAAAGAACCAATGAAAGTTTTGGTGGCACTGCTGGAGACATTGTCTATAATTTATCTTTATTAAAAGAACCAGCCATACTACTTGGTTTAGTTGGTCATGATTTTGCTCGTTATGGTAAATGGCTTAGAAAAAATAAAATAGATTTTTCTAAAGTTAAGCAGTCTAAAACAGAGGCAACTGCTTCAGCCTATGTTATGACCGATAGAGCAGATAATCAAATTTCAGGATTTTATCCAGGACCGATGGATGTTCAATATTGTTCGCTAGTTAAAAAAATTAAAAATCCATCGTTGGCTATTATTTCACCTGATTTTAAACCAAGGATGATAGAGTATGTCCGATTGTATAAAGAGCTAGGTATAGATTATATTTTTGATCCGGGTCAACAAGTTACTTCTTTTACCGCTTCAGAACTCAAACAAGTAATAACTGGCGCTAAGGTACTGATTGGTAATGATTATGAAATAAAATTGATTTTAGACAAACTGAGATTTGATACGACAAAATTGGAAAAACTAGTAGATATTTTGGTAGTTACCAAAGGGGCTGAGGGCTCAGAAATATATTCAAAAGATGGTCGGCTAGTCATCAAAGCAGCCAAAGTAAAAAACATTATAGATCCTACTGGTGCTGGTGATGCTTACCGAGCAGGATTTATAAAAGGACTTGTTTCGGGAGCCAGTTTACAAAAAGCTGGACAACTAGCCAGCACCATTGCAGCCTATGCCGTAGAGCATCAAGGCACGCAAGTACATAAATTTACCTTAAAAGAATTTACTAGTAGATATAAACAAAATTATAAATAATTTATTGCTCCTACTCTGAGCATTTGCTCCGCTGCTTATACGCAGAGTCGCACCTGTCTCAGAGTACTCGCAATCTTAAAAAATATTATGAAACATCACATCAAGAGTCTCAAACTAGCAGAGCAAGGCAAAAAAAGAATAGAGTGGGCTGATAATGATATGCCTGTGCTGCAAAATGTCCGAGCCAAGTTTGCCAAGGGCAAACCATTTAAAGGACAAAAGATGTCAGCTTGTCTTCATGTCACAGCTGAAACAGCCAACTTGGTGCGAGCTCTCAAAGCTGGTGGGGCAGATATATTACTGGTTGCTTCCAATCCATTGTCTACTCAAGATGATGTAGCGGCAGCCTTAGTCAAATATTATAAAATACCAGTGATGGCTCTTCGTGGGGAAGATAAAAATACATACTACAAGCATCTTAATGCTGCTTTGGTTAGAAAGCCAGTTATTACTATGGATGACGGTGCTGATCTTATATCATTATTACACAACAAATATAAAGCTTGGGCACCAAAGGTCATGGGTTCTATGGAAGAAACTACCACTGGTGTTATTCGTCTAAAAGCTATGGAAGCTGACGGCAAATTGCGCTTGCCAGTCATTGCGGTCAATGATGCTCAAACCAAAAATATGTTTGACAATCGTTATGGTACTGGTCAATCAACTGTTGATGGTATTATCAGGGCTACCGATATGCTCATCGCTGGAAAGTACATTGTCACTGCTGGTTATGGTTGGTGTGGTCGCGGTTTTGCAATGCGGGCTCGTGGTATGGGAGCCAAGGTGATAGTCACCGAGGTAGACAAAATAAAAGCTCTAGAGGCAGCTATGGATGGCTTTGATGTCATGCCTATCAAAGAGGCAGCTAAAATTGGTGATTTGTTTTGTACCTTGACTGGCGATATGCATGTAATCCGTCCAGAACATTTTAGATTGATGAAAGACGGAGCTATGGTTTGCAACTCAGGACACTTTGATATTGAGATTGATGTAAAGGGTCTTAAAAAGATGGCTTCTAAAGTAAGAAAAAATGTACGCAACTTTGTTGATGAATATACAGTAGGCAAAAAAAGAATATTTGTGTTGGCTGATGGCCGACTTATCAATTTGGCTGCTGCTGAAGGTCATCCCGCCAGTGTCATGGATATGAGTTTTTCTACTCAAGCTTTGGCTAGTGAATATGTGGTCAAAAATTATAAAAAATTAACCAACAAAGTTTATTATGTTCCACCACAAATAGAAGAATATGTGGCTGATTTAAAACTAAAATCCATGGGTATCAATATTGATAAATTGACTCCAGAGCAAGAAGCTTATCTTTCTTCTTGGAATATGGGTACTTAATTTTATGGAAGTAAAATATAATCCAGACTATATACATCATCAGGATTCTAAGGTAGCAGATTCTATTCGAGAGATAGTTTTTGGTATGGAAGATGGTATGGTGTCTACGCTAGGAACAATCACTGGTATTGCCGTTGGTAGTCAAAATCATTTTGTCGTTATCTTGGCTGGTTTGGTTATTATTTCAGTTGAATCAATTTCTATGGGCATTGGTGTCTATATTTCCAACTTGTCGGAGTTTTATGTTTTAAAACGCAAGCTTTATGAAGAAAAAAAAGAGATTGAAGAGTTTCCTCATGAGGAAAAACAAGAGTTATTAGCCATTTATCTCAAAGATGGTTGGCCAAAAGATCTGGCTACTACGATGAGCGAAACGGCTGCTAAGGATGAAAAGCTAATGTTTGCCGAGATGGCTCATCATGAGCTAAAGATTGATCCAAACATCAAAAGAAATTCATGGCACGATGGCTTGTTTATGTTTTTGGCTTATATCGTAGGAGGACTAGTTCCATTGTTTGCTTATTTTATTTTACCCATTGCCATAGCTATCAAGCTTTCTATTGTTATCACTTTGATTGGTTTATTTTCTTTGGGAGCTAGTACAGCCAAATATACCAAAGGATCTTGGGTTAAGATGGGAACCAAGGTTTTGGTACTAGGAGGCGTGGCATTACTAGTAGGTTATTTTATCGGTACACTGGCTAGTTCTTTAGCAGCATAATAAATTTTTATATATTTAATTAATCTAATAAAAAAAATATGTCTAGAAATGATTCAGCCAAATATGCATTTTTTTATGTTCTTTCTTTAGTGGCGTTAATTTTTATGTCAATTTCGGTGGGTATAGTAATATTTCAAATTATAAATAAGCAGATAGTAGATATTATAAATGATTATATGATCAATTATAATGATGGAGCTATGAAATTTGCTATTTCAGCTATTATAGTTTCAGCGCCTATTTATTATTTGACTTCTCGTCAGATTTTTAAGAGTCTTTTTGCTGGCATCTTAGATAAAGATGCTGGAGTTCGCAAATGGTTAACTTATTTTATATTACTTGTTTCTGTAGTAGTGATGATTGGCTTTTTGATAGCTACTATCAATAATTTTTTGGATGGCGATTTGACCACCAAATTTATTTTGAAGGCCCTTACAGCACTTATTATAGCTGGCGCTGTCTTTTACTTTTATTTTTATGATATCAGAAGAGAAGAGGTACAAGGCAAAAAAGACAAAATGATTAGTATTTTTGCTTGGGCTTCTATAGTTGTAGTAACTGTCGTTTTTATTGCTTCTTGGTTTACAGTAGATTCTCCAGCAGAAACTAGAAGTAAAAAAATTGATACAGAAGTCATCAACAATTTGTCTGAAATCAATTCGGCTATAGTAAATTATTTTACCTTAAATGATACTATGCCAAGTGATTTGAGTGTTTTGATGACCACAGATAGTGGTTATAGATTAACTGAGCAAGCTATAAAACAACCTTCTGGAGATAAATATTATGATTATCAAGTGACTTCTGATAATGAATACAAAATTTGTGCAGACTTTTTGACTTCAAATTTAAATGATGATTCAGATATGTATTACTTTAATAATGAATACAAGCATGACAAGGGCTATCAATGTTTTAGTCAAAACGTCGTATCTGTAAATAATTCTAAGACAGTACCAGCTCCAGTCATGATGAGATAATATGTATAAAGCATATTTACATACCAAATCAAACAAACACAACGCACTGACCAAACAGTGCGTTGTTTGCCCTTTTGACTAATGCTAAAATTTGACATAATATAAGTACATGATGACCCCAGTAGAGGAAGTAAAAAATAGATTGGATATCGTAGAGATAATCTCTTCATATATAAATCTTCAACAAGTAAGTGGCAATTTTAGAGCTGTGTGCCCTTTTCACAATGAAAAGACGCCTAGTTTTATGGTGTCTCGTGAAAAACAGATTTGGCATTGTTTTGGTTGTGACAAAGGAGGCGATGTCATTTCTTTTGTAGAAGAGTACGAGGGCATAGATTTTAAGGCTGCTCTAAAGTCTTTGGCAGAAAAAGCCAATGTTACTTTGACTGGTTTTAATTTGAAAAACACAGAAGACTATAGTCAGCTTTACGCAATCAATAAATCAGCGGCTGAATTTTTTCATAATATTTTGGAGCAAGACACCGAAGCTAGTAAAAAAACACTTCAGTATTTGGACAAGCGTCAGATAAAGCCTGGTAGTATCCTTGATTGGCAATTGGGCTTGTCACCAGAATCTTGGGACGGTCTGCTCAAATATTTGATTACCGAAGGATATAGTGAAGAAAATATATTTAAGGCAGGACTTACAGTCAAGAAAAAAGATGGTAGTGGCTATGTAGATCGTTTTAGAAAACGCTTGATGTTTCCTATCTCTGATACGCAAGGACGAGTAGTGGCTTTTACTTCTAGGACTTTGACCGGCATTGTCTATGATGAAGAAGAGTTTGGTGGTAAATATATCAATAGTCCACAGACGGTCATCTATGATAAGAGTAAGATACTTTATGGTTGGCACTTGGCCAAAGACACTATCCGAAAGAAAAAATATATTATTGTCGTAGAAGGTAATATGGATGTCATCGCCGCTCATCAGACTAGTGCCAAAAACACTATAGCTGTGTCTGGCACAGCTCTGACTACAGAGCATATCAAACTTATCAAGCGTTATGCCAATAATGTCATATTGGCTTTTGATGGCGATGCCGCTGGTTCACGAGCGTCATTTCGCTCTATAGCTTTGTGTTGGCAAGAGGATTTAAATGTCAAAATACTAGTTTTACCAAAAGCCAAAGATCCAGCTGATATTATCAAAAGCAATCCAGAGGAGTGGTTAAAATTTATCAAAGATTCTATTCCCGTCATGGATTATTATTTCAAAAGAATATTTCAAGCCATTGATATTAATCGGGCTGATCACAAGAAAATAGCGGTGCAAAAATTGTTGCCAATTATAAAATATCTTAAAACAGAAATAGAGCAAGTACATTATTTGAAGATTTTGTCTGACAAGCTCAATATACCATATGAAATATTAAAAAAAGATTTGGATAGTGCTACATCATTTTTGGAGAAACAAGATACAGTAGTGCAACAAATAGTCAAAGAAAAAAAAGATATTATTATTCTTTTGTCAGAAGGTATCTTATCAATTGCTTTTTTTAAAAAACAATATTTGGACAAATTGATTTCAGAGATTGATCCAGATATGATGGCGGAAGAGCTTCGTGACCTTTACAAAAAAGTCATTATTTATTATACTAAGCATCAGAATTTGGACAAATTTGATGATTTTGAACAACTAGATAATCAAAATAAAGAAACATGGATTAGATTGTCTATGTTTGGTGAAAAAGATTACAATAGTTCAAAAGAAGTAGATATTGCTAGTGATTTTCAAAATTTTATTTTCCGGCTCAAAAAAGTATCTTTGGATGCAGAAAGGCAGACTTTGATCGCCAAGCTAAGACAAGCCGAAACGTCTGATGACAAAGAAGCACAAGACAATTTGTCCCATCAAATAAATTTAATTAATAAAGAGGCTAATAAATTACAAAGCTAGCAACATGCAAGCTAAAAAAACTACAACCAAAAAAAAGATTACCGAGAAGAGAGTAATCAAAAAAAACACTAGCCAAAAAACTAGTGCCAAAAAGCCAAAAGCTAAAAAGGCCGTTGTTAGAAAAACAACACCTAAAAAGAAAACAGCTCACAAAGCTGTCAAAAAAAAGACTACAAAAAAGACTAGCGTCAAGAAAATAGTTTCTAAGAAACCTGCCCGCCAAGCATCTAGCAAGGCAGGCGGGAAGCCCAGTATTAAAACCAAGGCTCCTAAATCAAAATTGGAGGAAGAAAATGTAGATCGCTTGGTAAAAAAAGCTCATACCCGTGGATTTATTACAGAAAATGAAGTTTTGCGTGTTTTTGATAATTTGGAAGATTATGTACCAAGATTTGAGGAGCTTTTGGATGAGCTAGAAGATCTAGCTATTCAAGTCATAGCTACTGAAGGTAATATTTTGGATATGGCTATTGATAATTCGGCCTTACTAAATAAAGCTGGGATTGGTAGTGATACCAAAAGAGGAGATTTGACTGATATTGCCTCTGACTCTATTCAAATGTATTTGAGAGAAATTGGTAAAGTACCACTTTTGAAATCTGAAGAAGAAATGGCTTTGGCCAAACGCAAAGAAAAGGGTGAGCTAGAAGCCAAGAAAAAATTGATTGAAGCCAATCTACGTCTAGTAGTGTCTATTGCCAAAAAATTTACTGGTAGATCTTTGACTCTACTTGATCTTATCCAAGAAGGAAATATCGGTTTGTTTAGAGCTGTAGAAAAATTTGATTATCGCAAGGGTTACAAATTTTCTACTTATGCTACTTGGTGGATACGTCAAGCCATTACTCGTGCTTTGGCTGATCAATCCAGAACTATTCGTATTCCAGTCCACATGGTAGAAACCATAAATCGTTTCAATCAAATAGAGCGTCGTTTGGTCCAAGAGCTGGGTCGTGATCCGATGCCAGAAGAGATTGCTTCTGAGATGGGTGAAGACATTGATAAGATAAGACAGATTATCAAAATATCTCAAGAAACAGTATCTCTGGAAGCGTCAGTTGGAGATGACGATGAAGATAGTACGCTGGGAGATTTTATTGAAGATGAAAAAAATATTGGTCCAGACCGAGTAGCGGCTCTCAAACTTTTGGGAGATCATGTTCGCAAAGTCATCAGTGACCTTACTCCTCGTGAGCAAAAAATATTGGAGATGCGCTTTGGTTTGACTGACGGCGTAGCTCATACTTTGGAAGAAGTAGGTCAAGAATTTGGAGTTACTCGTGAGCGTATAAGACAGATTGAAGCCAAGGCTTTAGAGCGTATAAAAAAACACGAAGATATGAGAAAATTGAGAGATTATTAACCCCTCTGCCCTTCGGGCACCTCCCCTTAACAAGGGAGGCTATGGATTTATAGATTATTATATATATGTTTATTACACCACATACATCAGCTGCTTTATGGATAAGCACTAGGATCACCGATCCAGTCTTAGCTTTTGTATTGGGTGTAATATCACACTTGATACTGGATATCATACCCCATGGAGATGAGAAAATGGCCGATCACATAGTAGGCAAAAAAGCCAAGTTTATTTATTTTATCAAAGTAGCGACAGTGGATATGATACTGGCTGTATTACTTTTATATTTTTTCTTAGCTCATGGTCCGGTAGTCAACCCTTATGTTTTGGCTTCGGCTGTGTTTGGAGCTTGGTTGCCTGATTTTACATGGATAGCTATAGAAAAGTTTAAACTCAGCAAGTTTTATTGGTATGTCACTTATCATTCAAAAATCCACAATTATTTTGATTGGCAATATTCTATAGTCTATGGAGTGCCTTTTCAAATTGTGGTTACTTTGTCTATATTAAAAATTTCTTTTTGATAAAATTTTAGCATATTGCGTATGAGATTTTTTTCTTTGTGGTTGATTTTTTTATTTATCTCAATGATTGTTTTTGGCCAAACTTTAAACAATTTTTTTGTTTCAGATGATTTTCATTGGCTAGTTATTGCTCGTGATACCAGTATAGATTGGCAGATATTTTTGACCAATTATATTGGTAATCATCAAGGCGGATCATATAACCCATTGCTAGTTTTGCTATTTAAGTTTTTTTATACTTTATTTCATGACAATTATTTTGGCTATCATCTAGTTTCTATAATATTGTACACTAGCAATGCTTTGTTGGTCTATATACTGACCAGTAAAATATTTGAGCTAGTAAAAATAGTCAATTTTAAAAAACTAGCCCTAGTTTCTGCTTTGCTATTTTTGTTTTATCCTATTCATGTAGAAACAATAGCTTGGCTAGCGGCTTGGCCTCATTTGTGGGTCACATTTTTTTATCTACTATCACTGATATTTTATTTTTCCTTTCGACAAAATAATGCGTGGCAAAAATTAGCATATTCTTTTATATTTTTTACTCTAGCATTGCTAGTCAAAGAAATAGCTATTTCTTTGCCGTTAGTAATTATTATTTGGGAAGTTTATTTTCAAGCTGCAAAAAATAAAACAAGTATCAAAGCTTATTATTATTTGCCAATTTATTTTATAATTCTAGCTTTATTTTTATTATTAAGATATCAGGCTACTGGTATTGTAGCTGGCTACTATGCTAGCTCTAGTATCAACTTTGCTTGGCTTGATTGGTCAGCCAACTTAGCAGCCTTTGGTGGAGATTTTGTCAGCTTTGGATTTTGGCGGACTTTGATTTATAAAGTCATTTATCATTATCAAGAGTCGGTGGTTATTATTTCTTTTGTGGCTCTAGCTAGTTATTTTTTGCTTATATTAAGAAAAAAAAGATATTTGCAGTTTACGACTTTTGTATCGTTATTATTTATTTTGGGACCAGTTTTGGTGACTGGTCTTCATCGCACTACTTTTGCTGGAGAGCGCTATCTTTATTTGGCTAGTGTATTTTTTGTGATTTGGCTTAGCATATTATATCAAGATTTAAAAATAAATTTTAAGTTTATTAAATATATACTAGCTTTATTATTTATAATCTTTGTGGCTATTAGTAGCTACAAGCTGGATATCTGGGAACAAGCTACTTCTTTGAGCAAACAAATAGTCGCTAGCTACAGTCAATTAAATATTGATAATAAACAAAAATTAATTAGCGTGGCTTTACCAGACAACTTGTCTGGAGCTGAAGTATTTCGCAACAATTTACAGCAAGCTTTAGAAATATATTATCCTAGCAATTATCCAGCCATTATTACTACTCAAGCCTATCTAGCTGTAAATAAAAATAATAAAAATAAACAATTATTAAAATGGCGACAAGATGAGCGAGGTTGGCTGGCCGAAAGTATCGATGGTAGTTTTGTAGTGACGGGCATTACTTCTATAAGCAAAGATGGTCTATATTGGGAATTATGGAATTACAATTATCAAAATTATAAAGCCAATATTATTAGATTATTACCTAGTCCAGATGTATTGAGCAAGCTAGCTAGAGATGAAATAAAAATACTCATTTTTGATCAAGGAAAATTGAGATTATTGGAATAATTTGACAATAACTCGGTATTTATCTAAGCTTTATTTAAATACTGGTTCACTTAATATTATAGCGATAGATTGGGGTTGTTTTGAGAAACAATATTACCAAGTCTATGGACAGAGCCAGAAAGGCTCTTACCAAAAGACGCAGCATGTTAGCTTTCAAAGTACCCAAAAAATCAAGTTCAACAAAGGTTCAACCTCCACCGATCATCAAGACAGAGGAAGTCGAGAGCTAGTTCGTTTCACCGGGTTTTTCATGATGAAAAACCTATAAATTCAAATCTCAACTTCATGGGAGACAACTGTGAGACCGATCTATCATGACAGACAAGACCGACGCTATGGACGGCGTCAAAACACCGGTCAGACACCCGGGCAAGCGAAGGCATCAATCCGCAAACGCCACAAACAGGCAAAAAAGCGTGAAGCCGCAGCAGTAGCTAACAAAGTGTTGGACTTCCTGATCTCCCAGCCGAAGATCTTTGTCTAGAGGATAGTGGCTAGCATTTTGCTAGTTTGTACACAACTTCAAAAAAGTAGGCCACAGAAAAACAAAACGGTCACCCCCGAGGGTGACCGTTATTTTTTTTTATCTTCTATTTCTATTGGTTCGTTTGTGACGTTTTATTTTATTTCTAGCAAAGCCACTATTTCTTTTTCTAGGGCCTTGATAAGTGCCTCTAGAATAAGAAGCTCCATGATTATCTCTAGAGATAACAATAGTTTTATTACCAAAACGAGCTCCATTGAGATAGCTGATGACTTTGGAGACATCTTTTGTTTCCACTGAAAATACAGAGAAGTCTGATAGCAGAGTTATCTCACCCAGCTCCAGACCTTTTAACTGTGGATTGGAATTGAACAAAGCAAACAAAGCTTTGATATCAAATCTATCACGCTTACCAATATTTATTTTTAGTCTAGTACCACTACCACCACTGAGTTTGGTATCAAAGGCCTTGGTCTTGGCATTTAGATCTAGAGCGTGAGGACTAGCCAAGTCTTTAAATTTTTGGGCAATCAGATAGTTTATCAAATCATCTTTGTGTAGCGTATTTATTTTTCTAGTGATTTCTGGAAAATAGGCATGCTTGGCCAGCTCTTTTGTATCAGCGTGTATGATTTCTTCCAAAAAACTATCAATTTGTTTTTGGTAAACCTCTTCACCCTGAGGTATCTTTTTATAGGCAAAAGTTTTACCAATCATATGTTCCAAATCTCGGATTCTTCTGCGATCTCCCGGAGTAATAATAGAAATAGCTATACCACTTTTTTTAGCCCGACCAGTACGGCCAGTTCTATGAGTATAGATTTCATTTTTGTCAGGTAGATTATAGTTTATTACGTGCGTTAGATTGCTCACATCAATACCACGAGCAGCTACATCGGTTGCTACTAAGAGGCCTTGGGTTTTGGTTTTAAATCTGGCCATTATTTTGGTACGCATAGTTTGTGATACATCACCATGTAGCGCTTCACAATCATAGCCAGATCTATTTAGTTTGTCAGCTATGTCTTGAGTTTCCCTTTTGGTACGACAAAATAGTATGCCGTATACTCCAGGCAAAAAATCCAAAATTCTTTTGAGTGAATCAAAACGATCACGAGCAGAGATTATATAATATTCATGACTTACATTTTCAGCGCCAATATTTTGTTTGCCAGCACTTATCTCATGAATATCTTTCATGTATTTTTTGGCAATCGCATGAACACTTTTAGAAATAGTAGCTGAAAAAAGTAAAGTCTGTTTGTTTTTTGGTGTTTCGGCTAAGATAGCATCAAGGTCATCTTTGAATCCCATATCTAGCATTTCATCAGCTTCATCTAGCACAGCCCATTTGATATTTTGAAGTTTCAAAAACTTTTTTCGTATCAAATCATGGACACGACCAGGCGTACCAATCACAATATTGGTCCCTCTTCTGAGAGCTTTGATTTGAATATCTATTCTTTCACCACCATAGACTGGAGTGATATCTAGTCTTTTAGAATACTTGGCAAATTTTTGTATATCTTGAGAAATCTGTAGACATAGCTCTCTAGTGGGGCAGAGTACAATAGCTTGTAAATCACGAGTACCAGCTTTGATTTGATTTAAAATTGGCAAGCCAAAAGCCGCTGTCTTTCCAGTGCCAGTTTGGGCCAAAGCTATGAGATCTTGTGTAGAATTTAGGATAAAAGGAATAGCCTTCTCTTGAATATGAGTAGGTTCGGTAAATCCCAAATCATTTAGGCTCTCCATTATTTCAGAATTTAAGCCCAATTCTTTAAATGTTTTCATAATATATTGTATTGTAGTAGTTTCAGAATTAGTATCTCTGAAAGCACAAGCGCTACAATACCATATTTTATTTATTTTGTCAAGCTTTAGAGGGTTAGCAATTATCGATTGCTCTTTTTTCTATCATTTTCGGTCAAACCTTGTTTGCGTAATCTGACATTGTGAGGTGTGACTTCTAGATATTCATCCTCAGATATTATTTCCAGTCCAGTTTCAATAGTCAATACATTAGGAGGAGTCAAGGCAATAGCCTCATCAGCTCCAGAGGAGCGCATATTGGACAATTGTTTACCTTTGATAGGATTGACCACCATATCATAGCCTTTGGCAGTATTACCAATGACCATACCTTCATAGACCTCTATATTTGGTCCAATATATAGATCGCCTCTTTCTTGAAGATTAAAGAGTGAAAAACCAAGAGCTTTACCAGTAGCCATAGAAATCATAGAACCAACATTGCGTTTTTTAATTTCACCAGTATAAGGTCGGTATTCTAAAAAGTGTGAGCAAAGGATACCTTCGCCACGAGTATCAACGGTAAATTCACCACGATAGCCCAGTAGTCCACGAGTCGGTATTTCAAAGATAATACGCATTTGTCCGTTTTCAGTAGTCAGTTTGGTGACAATACCTTTGCGTTTACCCATCTTTTCCATGACAATACCAGAGCTAGCTTCAGGCACATCAATAGTGACTTCTTCAAATGGTTCAAATTTTTTGCCATCTCGTTCTTCAATGATAACTTTTGGTTGAGATACTTGTAGCTCATAGCCTTCACGACGCATTTGTTCTATGAGTATGGCAGCATGCAGCTCACCACGACTATATACCTTAAAGAATTCACCAGAAAAATCAATCTTCATACCCACATTTACTTCTAGTTCTTTGGCTAGTCTTTCTTTGATTTGTTTAGAAGTGACAAACTTACCTTCTCGTCCAGCAAAGGGAGAATTGTTTACCAAAAAGTCTAGCGATATTGTGGGTTCATCAACAGTGATAGCTGGTAGTCCTGCTTGCTCCTTATCTACACAAAGTGTTTCGCCAATATCAATATCAGAAAATCCAGCTACCATGACAATATCTCCAGCTATAGCTTCTTCTGTTTCTTGACGCTCAAGTCCTTTAAAAGTAAAGAGCTTGGTTACTCTAGCCGTACGACTAGTACCATCTATACTTTTGACTACTAGGTTAGCTCCTGTTTGTATAGTCCCTTCATACACGCGTGCTAGAGCCATACGTCCCAAGAAATTATCATAGGCAAGGTTGAATACTTGAGCTCTTAGTGGTGCCTGACTATCAGTCTTAGCAGCTGGTACTTTTTCTAGGATTATATCAAGCAGTGGAAATATATCTTTGTCCTCATCCGTCAAATATCTTTTGGCTATACCGTTTTTGGCTATAGCATAGACGGTAGTAAAATCAAGTTGCTCATCACTAGCGCCTAGATCCATAAACAATTCAAAAACTTGCTCATGAGCTCTGTGAGGATTGGCAGCAGGCTTATCAATTTTATTTAGTATGACAATTGGCTTAAGCCCTAGTTCCAAAGATTTTTTGAGTACAAATCTAGTCTGAGGCATAGGACCTTCTTGAGCATCTACCACTAGCAAGACACTATCAATAGAGCGCAGTACTCGCTCTACTTCACTACCAAAGTCAGCATGACCTGGAGTATCAACAATATTTATCTTGGTATCTTTGTAAAAGACTGAAGCATTTTTGGAGTAAATAGTAATACCACGCTCTTGTTCAAGCGTGTTGGAATCCATAGTACTCTCATCTGAGACCATACCAGTTTGTTTTAGTATAGAGTCAGTCAGCGCTGTTTTACCATGGTCTACGTGAGCTATAATTGCGATATTTCTTATTTGCATGAGGCAAAGAGTAA
Source organism: Patescibacteria group bacterium (assembly GCA_041662585.1). GTDB lineage: Bacteria > Patescibacteriota > Patescibacteriia > UBA1558 > GWA2-36-10 > XYD1-37-29. Next base: position 21,827 of record JBAZSG010000004.1, read on the forward strand.
CAGGAACAGTGATTTGTGTCAAGGTTTTTAGGGGGTTTCTTGAAAAATAAGGTTAAATAGGTTAAGCTAAATTATAGGTTATATAAGTATAAAAATATGAATTTTTTGCATAATAAAAATATAGTAAAAATAAAAAAAGCTTACGCAAGATTCAAGGCCCCATATAGACAAAAGCTTGAAGAGGAATATTATGAATATTTTAGCTATTTGTTTACTAGGGCATTCGAAGTTGGAGGAGTATCATATTTGTTTGCTTTATTAAGAGTATCTGGAATGCAATCTGCTGGCTGGGACTCATTTATAGAATCAGACGAAGCATTAAAAGACTATTCAAAGATTTTAAGAAAAACTAAAAAGAATAGCAAAAAAGTTGATAAGCTATCATTTAGACTAGCTTTATTGATGTATAGTCATGCTACAGAAATGTCGGCGCCTTATGAAATTATTTCAAATCTTATTAACTGTATCGCTAATAAACCATATTTAATTAGACCATTTTGTGAATTTGAAAAAAATCGCAGAGAACCATTACATCCAAAAAGTAAAATTGAACATATTAAAAATAAAGCCAGAGCAATTGGAGAAAATAAGTTACCAAACATCTTATTTGGCTTTTTTAATGAAGATATTAGAAATGCTTTCTATCATTCAGATTACACAATTACAGAAAATGAATTTAGAATTACAAGAGAAGATGAAATACCAAAATCTATTAAACTTGAAGAGGTCTCTGATAAATTAACTCGTTGTTTTGCATTTTATTCTGCTTTTTTTACTGCATATAAGAATGCAAGAGCTACATTTAATAAAATGCCTAGGAATTATTTTAAATGGCCAGATTTTGAAGTTTTTGAATTAGTAAAAAATAAAAAAACAGGCTTAGTTGGATTTAAGATACACCATTCTACAGGCACAGTGTCGAGTTTTAATCGCTTAGATGATGGTTCGGTAGATGCTATGAATCTTATATTTTCTCCAAATGGTCAAATTGGACTACAGATAGGTAATTTAGATGAACGTAAAGATAAATGGCTTGTAGATGGTGAAGAATTTTTTGAATACGGTACGAGATATAATGGATCCAATAAATGGCAGCCAATAGTTTTTAAAGGTGATCCTGATATAGTTTCTAAAAAAGTAAGGGCATTAGATACGAGTGAAGATATACAAGGGATATTATTTTATGTGGAATGCACTGGTTATAAAGCGATAGAATTTGTTATCAAAAGTGATAAAAAGCTTTTTCGTGGAAAAAATTATAGTACCCCAAAGTTTGGCAACTTAGAAAAAATATTAATTGAGGAATTCAAGTCTACTGATTCTACAACGTATATTTATGATGGCACGGTATACCTTAAAGATGCTAGTATTGGAAATATAAAAAATAATTTGGATAGAATTAAAAAAATTGAAAATAAATTTAAAAAGAAAAACCAAGACATAAATATTATGTTAAAATATTCAATTTATGGTGGGGCGGGTGTACAAAAAAATGATAATGGTACAATATCGATAAGTTTTAGCATGTCTAATCCTAGAAATACTATGGTAGTTTCAGATTTATCAATCTTACCTTCTTCTGATTGGACAATAAAAGAAGAATGGATATAACGTAATTAAATTATTTTTAGGAGAGTTGGCAGAGTGGTCTATTGCGGCGGTTTTAAAAACCGAAGGCCCTTTTTAGGGCTCAAGGGTTCGAATCCCTTACTCTCCGAATGCCATGTTTGAAGCTTTTCATATATATAAATATATGGGTGATTTAGATGAATACACATTAAACATCTATACTGATGGCTCAGGTAAATGGCATCCAATGAGAGGAGGTGTTGGAGTTGTATTTGTGTTTCCAGAAATATGTAAACGAGATTTGATATTAAAAGAATTACAAAGATATTCGGGTGCAAATATTGCCCAGATGGAATTACAAGCTTGTTTAGTTGGGCTAAAAGAGATATTAAAGTTTAATGATTTGGAAGGTGTCCAGGCTATTACCTTTTGGGTGGATCGTCAAGAAATCCCTGATAATTATACAAAAGCTATTTATGTTTGGCCAAATTCTAAACCACCGTGGTACAGATCTAATGGTGCCCCTGTAATGAATGCTCAGCTTTGGAAAGACCTAGTTAGAGAAATGAATAAGGTATATAATAATTTTCATATTAGAGTGACATTTAAATGGATAAAAGGACATGATGGGCATGAATTTAATTCTATAGCTAATAGGTTGGCAAAGTCATCAGCCGATAAACCGGTTCAAAAGCCTATTATGAAAATATCGGAAGTTAATGTTAGAAAAAAATTATTTGATAATAAAGTAAAAAGAGGTTCTGTTAAGATGAATGGTCAAAAGATAATTATCAGGATAACTACGGGAGAATTATTGCCTCAGAAAATATGGAAGTATCAATATGAAGTTTTGTCTGAAAAAAGTCAATTTTATAAACTTTCAGATATAATTTATTTTTCAGAAAATTTAAGAGCAGGACATGTGTTTGAAATAACTTGTAATAAAAATCAAAATTTTCCACAAATATCAAAAATTATAAGAGAACTAGATAAAGAGTTATATAAAAAATAGCTTGATTTTTTAGCTAGAAAATGGGAAAATGTAGCTATGATTAAACCATATTATGTTAAGCCAAAGTTCAGATTATATCATGCCAACGCGCTTGATTTTTTAGCCAATGTAAAACCAAATTCAGTAGATATGATTTTTGCTGATCCCCCATATAATTTATCAAACGGAGGCTTCACTGTGCATGCTGGAAAAATGACGTCTGTAAACAAAGGAGATTGGGATAAAAGTAAAGGATTTGAAGGGGATTATGATTTTCATCATAAATGGCTCGAAGCTTGTAAGAGAGTCTTAAAACCAAACGGTACACTTTGGGTAAGTGGAACTTATCATTCTATATATCAGTGTGGACACGCTTTACAGTCTTTGGGCTATCACATATTAAATGATATAAGCTGGTTCAAACCAAACGCTTCACCAAATTTAAGCTGTCGTTTTTTCACGGCTAGTCACGAAACTTTAATTTGGGCTAGGAAAGATAAAAAGGGCAAACACACCTTTAATTATAAAGAAATGAAAGGTGGAAATTGGCATGAACAGGATTTGATTAAAAAACCTGATAAACAAATGAGGTCTGTTTGGGGCATTATGACGCCTAGAAATGGAGAAAAAAAATTTGGTAAGCATCCTACTCAGAAGCCATTAGATTTATTAAATAGGATAGTACTAGCCAGTACCAATAAAGGGGATTTAATTTTAGATCCATTTGCTGGTAGTTCTACAACAGGTATATCTGCTTATGCATTAGGTAGAAAGTTTATTGGTATTGATATGGATAAGAAGTTTTTAGATTTATCTATTAAGAGGTTTGAAGATATAAAATAATAATATGGAAAAAGATTTTGATAAATTAATAAATACTTTTCAGGAATCAATTTTTACTTGGGGTTATTTTACTGATTTTGAAAAGGTTAATAAAAATATTAGCAAAATAGAAAGAAAATTAAATTTACTTAATTCTTTAATTGGCAAAGACAATATTGAAAATGAGTTTATAGATTTAATTAAGGAATATCCAGAGGTAAAAGAAGTACTGCCAATTTTAATTGCAGTTAGAAAAGACAAGTTAAAAGAATTGTCTATTATTTCTGATATTATTAATTTAGATCATGATAAAAAATATGATATTTTTTATGAAGGCTTAAACGAAGAAAATGCAAAAGAATTAAAAATATTTTTTAATGAAAGTGGACTAAAAGACATTTTTAAAAATAAGAATATAAAAAATGTGGTTGATTATGTTTTTGGTATAGAAGTAGGAATGGATACTAACGCTAGAAAAAACAGAACAGGAGATTTAATGGAAGATTTAGTAGAAAAATTTTTAGAGATATTTTGTAAAGATAAAAATTTTGTTTTTATTGAGCAAGCTACTAAGGTTAAAATTAAAAAAGCGTTTAATTATGATTTAGAAATTGATAAGAATAATAGAAGATTTGATTTTGCTTTATTTAATAAAGAAGAAAAAAAGCTATATTTAATGGAAGTTAATTATTATGGAGGAGGAGGTTCTAAATTAAAAGCAACTGCTGGTGAATATCAAAAATTAAATGATTTTTTAAAAAATCAAAATATAACATTTATTTGGGTTACAGACGGCAAAGGCTGGTTAACATCAAGAAATTCTTTAAAAGAGACTTTTAAGCATAATGATTATGTGATTAATTTGGAAATGCTTAAAAATGGAAGCTTAAAAACTATAGTAAAGTAATAATATGGAAAAATTACTTAGTAAAGAAATAGTTAGTTTTCTAATAAATAAAGAAATAGATATTGCTAAAAAAATTCGTAAAGACAATAGAGTTTCTAAGAGTTCGAACGAAGCTTATGCCTTTATAATATCAGTATTAAGAAAAACAATTTCTGAGTCTATAACAGAAAGTAAGTTAAAAGAAATTATATTTGATGGTAAGGATGAATGTGGTTTTGATGTTATTAATATAACACCAAGAAGGATAGAGATTTATGATTTTAAAGATACTAATTCATCATTTTCTGAACATGAAGTCTATCCGTTTTTAGAAAAAATATTAAATTTTATATTTAAAGAAGAGACACTTCCTAGTAAGATGTCTTTTTTAGTAAAAAATAGAATTAAACAAATCATAAAAATAATAGATTCTAAAAAAATAAAAGTGAGAATATATTTTGTCAGAAATGGTTTTAATAATCCAGAAGATTGGCTTATAGCTGGCGCTAATAAAAAAATTAAGAAAGAAAATATAGAAATAAAGTATATTAATCAAAAGGATATAATTTCTGATGTTTATGAAAATAATCAAGTGCAGGATTTAGAATTTAATTTTAATGTTGATAAGAATAATTTAGAAGATTATTTCTTATATAAACATAGTAAAATTTTAATAACAAGAGTCAATATAAAATATTTATTAAAAGGGTTAGTTAAGGAGTCTAATTTAAAAAATTATAATTTATACCATGATAATGTGAGAGGATTTTTAGGTAAAAAAGAACCTTCCAAGGGGATGCTAGTTACAATCAAAGATTATAAAAAAGATTTTCACCTTTTTCATAACGGAATAACTTTAGCTTGTCAAAAAATTAAAAATGTTAGAGTGCTGGGGGGCAGTTTTGCTGTAACTAATCCACAAGTTTTAAATGGTTGTCAAACTTTAGAAACTTTGTATGAAAAATATTTAGATAATCTAGATGATAAATTATTAGAGGAGGCTAGTATATTGTGTCGTTTTTTTGTATTAGATTCTAAAAAAGCATTAAAAGTATGTCAATCTTCTAATACTCAAAATAAAATTGATTCGTGGGAATTAAGGTCTAATGATAAGGAGCAAAAATTAATTGAGTATTATTTAAATAATACTTTAAAACAAAACTTTGAGTATAAAAGAAAAAGCGGAAAAAGCAAAAGTGGTAATGTATCTTTACCAGAGTTAGGCCAATGGTTGTATGCAGCAATTTTTGAAAAACCAGCTGAAGCCAAGAATAAGAAAACAGAAATTTTTCAAATAGATATTGATAAATCAATTTATGAACAAATATATCAAACATCAAAAGTAAAACCAGTAGATTTGATTAGGATTTGTGAAATAGGAGTTTTTTTGAAAAAGGCTAAAAAAGAGAAAGAGGTTATTAAGAGAACGGAGATCAAGGGTCTAGATAAGGAGACAGAGTTATCTTTAATTCGTAGTGCAGATTTTCATATACTTTCATCTTTTTACTATACAAAAAATAAATTGAATGACGAAAATTTACAAGCTTTAGTTAATAAAATATATAAGGTAGTTAAGAAAATTCAAAAAGAAAAAGAAGGTGACTATGATATAAAGAGAATTTTTACTCAAGATTTAACAACCTGGAGTAAAATAAAGAAAATTTTATAAAATAAAGCACTGAAATCAAACCAAGCTTAAATCAAAAAACTAAGTAATGTATTAACCCCCGCGAAAGCGGGGGTTTTTAAAAAGACAAGGTGAATCGCGAAGCGAGGGAGGGTGGCCTGGGCCATGTAAATAAATAAGGATTTTTGATATAATGGATATATAAAATTTAAATTCAATTTATGAAAAAAGTACAGCAAATAAAAAATTTAATTAAAAATGAATGTGCCAAAGGGCCAATAGATGATTGGTTTTACTCAACATACTTATTGGGTGTAGAAAAATTTGCCAAATGGCTACTAGCTAGACTACCAAAAGCAAACAAAGAAGTAGTCATGCTAGGAGTTTGGCTTCATGATTTACAGAGGATAAAAGGCATCAAAGGCAATCATCAAGAAGTGGGCGCTAAGGAAGCCGAAAAAGTAATGATAAAATTTGCTTATGATAATAAAACAATTAATCAAGTAAAAAATATAATCCTTAGTCATTCTTGTAGTAGTAAAAAGCCAAATACTTTGGAAGGAAAGATTTTGGCTAGTGCCGATGCCATGTCTCATTATCATAATGATTTTTTCTTACAAATTGCTGTAACTGGTCAAAGAAATTTAGAAGAATATAAAAAATGGGTATTAGAAAAATTAAATAGAAATTATAATGTAAAAATTTGTTTTCCTTTTGCCAAAAAATCTATAAAGGCAAGGCATGATTTATTTAAAAAGGTTTTTACCATGAAGTAGTAAATAGATTTAAATCAAAAAACTAAGCAATGTATTACCCCCGCGAAAGCGGGGGTTTTAAAAAAGACACCCGATACGCCACTCGGGTGTTGTTTCTTTATTTGATGGTTTTTTGGTATAATAACTCTATGGAAAATCAAAATAAACCCTACAATCCAGCCAATGATTCAATAAAACAACTTTGGACATACGATAAACGTCTAGATAGATATTTAGTAATTTTACAGACAGTCTTTACGCTGACTTTTTCATACAGGGCTCATATTTGGGGTTTATTTGTGTTTATAGCTTTTGTATGTTTTTTCTTAGTTCCTCTTATCTACTTCAGTAAATTTGCTAAGGGGTGGTTCTTAAACAAAAAACTTTATGAGCTTGTAAGAGAACAAAAAATACCAGCCTGGATTCCAAGAAGGCGTATAAGAACTTGGGTTATCTGGCTTATAATTGGAAATCCAGTTACATGGATGTTTTTTGCAGCTACGGTTGCTACAGCTTCGCAGGCATTACCAATCTTTGTGTCATTAATTTTAGCTATACCTTGGTATTTACTTGAACGTTTGCATAAGAAAGAAGAGCCTTATCTTGCACCTTATATAAAATAAACTTAAAAATAAAATTATGAAAGTAAAACCAATAAAACTATCAGCAGCTATACTAATGTCTTTAGCCGCTGGAGCTATAGGCTCAGCCTTTACTTTTACCGGCATAGATTCTTGGTATCAATATCTCAACAAACCAAGCTTCAATCCACCTTCTTGGATATTTGGTCCAGTCTGGACCACACTATATATTTTGATGGGTATAGCTTTGTATTTGATTTGGCAAGAAGGACTTAAAAAAGCCTTTGTTAAAAACTCTTTTATATTGTTTATAGTCAATCTAGTTTTAAATTCTCTCTGGTCTATTACTTTCTTTGGTTTACAAAATCCAGCTTTGGCATTTTTGGTGATTGTCTTGCTCTGGATTACTATCTTGGTACTTATCATTCGTTTCTATAGGATAAACAAACTAGCATCTTATCTACTGATACCATATCTATTATGGGTTAGTTTTGCTAGTGTGTTAAATTTTAGTATTTGGCAGTTGAATTAATAATTATACTAATAATCATAGATAAAATGCAGCAATAAAATAGCCTAAAGTATAGGGTTTTTATGTATTTTTATTAAAAATGCAGCAATTCGCTTGAAAAAATGACGCAATGAAATAGCTTAAAATATGGGGTTTTTATATATTTTTATTAAAAATGACGCAATTCGCTTGAAAAAATGACGCAATGATGATAAAGTATACTTATGAATAAAAGACAGAAACAAATTATAGAATTTGCTAGGAAAAATGATTCTTTTCAAAATAAAGATTTAGTTATTTTTTTTGACGATAAATATTCTAGAGAAACAATAACTAGAGATTTATCTTTTTTGTGTAAGCAGAATTTTTTGCGTAAAAGCGGTGCTGGAGCGTTTGTAACTTATTCTTTGTCTGAAGTTTATGGAATTTTAGAGAAGGTTAATATCAAAAAATATTTTGATATTCCATACTTAAAAAGAGAAGTAAGGGAAAGTTTTAATTTTGAAATACTAGATGTCTTGGAGAAGGATATTTTTACAGCTGAGGAAAAAACAAAACTAGAAAATTTACAAAAAGATTTTATTGGCAATTTCTCAAAATATGATAGTCAAACTCTTATTAACAAAGAATTTGAAAGAATAATGATTGAATTTTCTTGGAAATCTTCAGTAATTGAAGGCAACACTTATTCACTTTTAGGTACTGAAGCTTTGATTAAGAATAATGTGATAGGAGAAGGCAAGACAGATAAAGAAACTCAAATGATTTTGAATCATAAGGATGCTTTTAATGAAGCTATTCAGAATAAAGAAAGATTTAAAAAATTACATGTTTCTGATATTGAATATATTCATTCAGTTTTAACTAAAAAACTCGGAATTTCTAAAAATATAAGAAACGGAGCAGTTGGAGTCACTGGTACAAAGTATAAGCCTCTAGATAATGAGTATCAGATCAAAGAAGTGATGAAAAAAATGGTTGATCTCATTAATAAAAAAGAATCTTTTTTTGAAAAAGCTTTTTTGGTATTAATTCTTATCTCTTATATACAAATTTTTGAAGATGGAAACAAAAGAACCTCTCGTATGATTTCTAATGCTATTTTATTGGCACATAACTCAATACCACTCTCTTATAGAATCGTAGATGTTGAGGAATATAAAAAAGCTGTTATATTATTTTATGAAATAAATAACGTTTCTTATTTTAAACAGATATTTATTAATCAGTTTGAAGATGCCGTTAATAATTATTTTAAATAGTGTCTATAGATAAAGTATAGACAAGATCATATCTTTTAATTAGTGATAACTTAAAAACTACTCTAGTGAGTAGTTTTTTGATATAATAACCATATGAACAAACTATGTCCTATAACAAAACCATATAAGACAGCTAAGCTAAAGGTATCTAAATTACACACTCTTTATTATGAGCAAGTAGGTAATCCACAAGGAGTGCCTCTGGTATATTTACTATGAGTAAATGGGAATTAGATTGGTTGCATAATGATAAGGCTAAGATGTTTTATCCTGATGCTTGGCAAGTATATTCTGCTGGTCTAAAGAAAAATCAAACAAGTAATTTGATAGAGGTATTTTATAAGAAAGTATTTTCAAAAGTTATAATCCAAGGACGTTATGATATGATTTGTCCACCTATTACTGCTTGGAAGCTTCATGAGACTTGGACAAAGGCAGATTTTGAGATGATAGAAGCTTCAGGGCATCATTCTAGTGAAAAGAATAATATAGATGTTATTATAAAATATACTAATAAGATGTTGAGATATAAAATTTAATTTAAAACTATGTACAAAACTCAAACATTAACTAAAACATCAGTTTCTATTAAAGAAAAAATTGCTATTGGTGTTGGACTATTAGCCATTAGCTTTATTGGTTTCAACTTTATTTTTTCATTATTTGGTGAAGTATTAGAGCCAGTAAAAAAAATAGTAATATCAAAGCCACAAACTATAGTTAACAATAATGTATATAGTATATATCCAGTTTTTGAAAAAAAGTATGTAGAAGATGAAATTATAATTAAAATTGCAGATAAGGTAAGTAAAGAAACTATTGAGTCTGTGATAATGACAGATCTTACAAACTTATCTCCAAAACAAATAAATTTTAGTTTGAGCGAAACAGATAAAGAGTCTGTATTGCTAAAACCTGTATTTTCTCATTTTAAAAATAAAGAATTAGGATTTAAATATGATCTTGATAAATTTTATTATATAAAAAATTTAAGCACGGATGAAGATCAATTGATAAAGGATTTACAAAAAACAAATAACTATGAATATGTTGGACGTTTAGTAGAACCTCAAACTTTTTTTACGCCAAATGATACATTTTATAACAAGCAATGGTTTCTTAATAATACTGGACAAAGTGATTTAATAAACTATGTACCGCCAGCAATATCAGGTTTTGATATAAATGCTCCAGAAGCTTGGGATACTACACAAGGTTCCAGTGATATTATTATTGCTTTTAATGAATTGACACAACCTAATCATCCGGATTTAGTAAATAATATGTGGGTTAATGATGATGCTCCTGGTGATAAAAATAGTGATGGTTGTCCTGGAGTATGTGGAATTGATGATGATGGTGATGGCCTGATTGATGAAGATAGATTAGATAATGAACCAGGGGATATGGGGTATTTAAATGATTTAGTCAATGACGATGATGAAAATGGATATCCAGACGATATTCATGGTTGGAATTTTACGACAAACTCAGGAGATGTTTATAGTGAGTATGCTCAACACGGCATGGGTGTTCATGGTTTGTTAGCAGCGCAAGGAAACAATTCATTAGGAGTAAGTGGAGTATGTCCACAGTGTAAAGTTATGTCGATTGGTTCTGAATGGGGAGCTGAATCAATAATAGCAGCACCTGTTTACGCAGTTGATAATGGTGCTAGGATTTTAAGTATGAGCTATTTAACAACAGATGATCCAGCTTTGCATGCAGCAGTGCAATACGCATATGAGGCTGGATTATTAATGTTTGGTGCCTCTGGTAACTCTAATATCTCAACGGAAGCTCTTTATCCAACTTTTTATTCAGAAGTATTAGCGATTACCGCTGCTGATCAGTTTGGTTGGAAAGCTCCTTGGAGTGTTTTTGGTCCAAAAACAGAACTTATGGCTCCTGGAAGTGAAATATTATCAACCACAGTTAATGATCAGTATGCATATTTTGGCGGTACCTCTGGCGCAACACCCGTTGTGGCTGGTATCGCAGGATTAGTTTTTTCGGCAAATCCTTTACTGACAGCACATGATGTAAAAAATATATTACGTACTACAGCACAGCCATATAAATCTTGGTTTTATGCAGGTGTAGGTATGGTTGACACAGAAGCGGCAGTACAACTTGCGCAATATTCTAATACACCAAGAGTAGAGATAAATGATCCACTACAAAGCACAGTAATAGCAAATAGCGACACCTCTTATAATATAAGAGGTAGTGCCAACGGAGATAAATTTGTATCGTATGATCTAGTATATGGTAGAGGAATGTTTCCTTCGGATTGGACGTATATTGTGCAATCTAGTAATAATCAAGTAGCGGACAATGTATTAGGAATATTTGATGTTAGCAGTGTAGGGGCTGGGTATTATACGGTTGAATTACGAGTTACTTCATCAGACGGAATAGAATATACAGATAAAATAGTTTTGTATAAACAACATGCATTTGATCAATCTTGGCCAATAGAACTTAGCGCAGGAGGGCTTAAAGAATCATTAGGTATATTTGATATTTTAGATGATAACAATCCAGAGTTTTTGGTTGCAGATTATGATTCAAATAACATTGAAATATATTCTATTAATGGTTCTCTTGTAACTAGTACAGATATAGATAGTGCAGTAATTAATAGTCCAACTTTTGTAGTACAAGGGGATGTAACTTGTGATGGTAATAAAGACACAATAGTAGTGACAAAAAAAAATTGGCCATCTATTCCTTTAATATATATTTATGATAAAAGTGGAAATAAAATTAGAGAATTTGAAGTACCTGGCATAACAATACTCAGTTATAATTTTTCAAACGTCGCATTAGGTGATATTAATGGTGATGGCTGTGATGAAATAGTTATTAAAACAGCAGAATCAATTTTAGTTGTGGATGGTAATGGCATAAATCTTGGTTCTAAAGATTATTCATTATTACAAATGGGATCCCCAGCAATATTTGATATTAATAATGATGGCACTAATGAAATATTATTTTCCTCAAATGAAGGAATTGATTGTTTAACATATTCAAATTCAGCTTTATCAATGTGTCCTGGACAATGGCCTTATTATATAGATGGTTATCCGGGAGTAGCTACAATAGTGGTTGATTTGGATTCCGATAATGTTTTTGAAATTGTTAATTTTGCCTTTTCTATACAAATATTAGAATTAAATGGAACGCTTATTAACGATATTCAAATACCAAGACTTATACCTACTATGGGAAACAATGAAACATTTATCACTGGATTTGCAATTGGCGATATTAATAATGATCAGCAATATGAAATAATTTTTACTCGAGATTCAAGATTTGGAAATGTAATGAATGGCGAGGAGCAAAATATATATGCCTATACATTACAAGGAGCTCTTATTGATGGGTGGCCACAAAAATCTGAAGCATCTGGTAATAGTAAGGTTGCTATTCGAATTGATGATTTAGATGGAGACGGTATTAATGATATTTTATATGAGCAAAATAATCGTATTTTTGCTTTTCATGGTGATGGAAGTGTTGTGAATAGCTTTCCTCGCCAAATGTCAAATTTTGAAAATAGTCAGGAAATAGATATTTATTTATGGGATGATAAGCAAGGCTCCGAGTTATTTCTTTATTCTTTTGTAAGATTTGGGGACTTATCTAGGATTACTAAAAATACATTTTCAAGTAATGATTCTATAGGTACATGGCAATTACCTTTTGCGAATAGGCAATCTTCAATGACTCTACCAAGTATGTATGTTCAGCCAATGTGTTCAGATGGTACAGCCTATAATAAGTGCAATGATAGTGCTCAATATTGTGATGAAGGTCGGCTTATATCACGTTGTGATTTATGTAATAAAGGTTGTTTAGATGGTTATGATTGTATATCAGGCCAATGTTGTCAGAAAATAGAAGGTCAATATGAGTGTGATATAGCCACAGAGCAGTTTGATTTAAAATATTAAATTAAAAATATGAAAATAATAAAACTATCAGCAGCTATACTAATGTCTCTAGCCGCTGGAGCTATAGGTTCAGCCTTTACTTTTACAGGAATAGATTCTTGGTATCAATATCTCAACAAACCAAGCTTCAATCCACCTTCTTGGATATTTGGTCCAGTCTGGACCACACTATATATTTTGATGGGTATAGCTTTGTATTTGATTTGGCAAGAAGGACTTAAAAAAGCCTTTGTCAAAAACTCTTTTATATTGTTTGTAGTCAATCTAGTCTTAAATTCTCTCTGGTCTATTGCTTTCTTTGGTTTACAAAATCCAGCTTTGGCATTTTTGGTGATTGTCTTACTATGGGTTAGTATATTAGTACTTATCATTCGTTTCTATAGGATAAATAAACTAGCTTCTTATCTACTAATACCATATCTACTATGGGTTAGTTTTGCTAGTGTTTTAAACTTTAGTATTTGGCAGTTGAATTAAAGGTATAGAAGATAAAAACTACTCTAGCGAGTAGTTTTTTGGTATAAAAATAGTCGGATGACAGGGACAAGAATAAACTTGTATATCATCCGACTATTGGATTGTAGGCCAAGTTGTCTAGCCTTCGGACTGCTTGACGGCGTCGAACTCGATCTCGACCAGAGCATCGAAGGGGAGCCAGGAGACACCGAAGGCCTTGCGCCTGGGCCTCACGACGGAGGTGTTGACTCCGAAGGAGACCTTCCAGCAATCGTTGAGGCAGGCGTAGTCCCGGGGGTAGTTGTCGCTGACGATCATGACCGTCGCCGAGTGGACGTCGTCCGGCGTCAGACCGACAGCGATGAGCTGGTCGGCCATCTTCTGCAGTACCTCGACGACCTGCTCCTGGAAGTTGCCGTTGGACTTCAGCCGGCCGTTCTCGACGATGCCTATGGTGCCGGAGAAGTGGAAGTGGTTACCGACCTGCACGCAGGTTGAGTAGGGTTGACCCGGAGCTTCCATATTGGCTATGGCAGCTGGCTTGGTTTTTTGGGGCATGAAATACCTCCTATAGTGTACAGGTTTTGTCTGCTGGGCAGACGTTGGTTGATGGATAAAGTTATAATAAATAACTATTTTTGTCAATAATTGTTTTAAATAAAAATGTACAATTTTGTAATTTTAAATATTTTATAAAATGTACAATTTTAAAGTAAAAATATCAAAAAATAAGGTATTTTTAGCATAAAAATGTACAATATTATATTAAAAACTTGTCAAAAAATGTACAATTTGTTATACTTATTTTATAATATTAAGCTATATAAATATGCCATACAAATTTGATATAAATGAAACTGCTGATATTTTGGGAGTCAATCCTTATACTTTACGTAGATGGGATAATAAAAAAATACTTAAAGCTAATAGAGATAGCGAAAAAGGACATCGTTATTATTTTGAAGATGATATAGAAATTTTTTTATCTAATAATTATAAGTATCTTTTAAAAATTGCCAATAAATGGTCTCTTTCAAAGGAATCTATAAAAATACCATCTAGGTTCTATTGTGAAGATGCTTTTGTATTTAAGTCTCGTTTATCTAGATTTGCAGAAACTTTAAAGAGAGATGGTGTTCTTGGAGATTCTTTTTCACTGGTCACTTCTGTTGTAGGTGAAATTGGCAATAATTCATTTGATCATAATATTGGTAATTGGCCAGACATACCTGGAATATTTTTTGGATATAGTCTAAAAGAGCGTAAAATTATTTTAGCTGATAGAGGAAGAGGTGTGCTCACTACATTACAAAAAATTAGGCCAGAATTAGCCAATGATAAAGATGCTTTAAAAATAGCATTTACAGAAGTAGTGACCGGTAGATATCCAGAGAATAGAGGTAATGGATTGAAGTATGTCAAAAAAATAGTACAGAATAATAATATGTTTTTATGGTTTCATTCAGGGCAAAATGCTATTGTGCTAAAAAGTAAATCATCAGATTTGATAAATATAGACCTAGAGAAATATATGAGGGGGTGTTTTGTTATATTAGAATATTAAAAATTAAAATAAAATTATGAATATAGAATTAAAAAAATTTGGCACTACTTTAACATCAAGAGATGGTGGTAAAGAAGCTTATAATGCACTGCAATCATCATTAATTAATTTTAAAGAAGATGAAGAATTGGTCGTAGATTTTAAGGGCGTTGATACTTTTTCTCCATCATGGGGGGATGAGTTTTTAGCAAATTTATTTAATAAATACAAAAATAGATTAGTACTTATCAATACTACTAATCCATCTGTAATCGCGACTTTGGAAATGTTGTCAGATATAAAAGATATTAAATTTAATTTGCAATAGAAATAAGATATTTAATGATAAAAAATAATAAAAACTAACTCTTACTACTAGCTTCACCAGCTAGTCGTCCAGTCGCCCAAGCTGCTTGGAGATTGAAGCCACCGGTATAGCCATCAATATCTAGTATCTCTCCAGCAAAATACAAGTTGGGACAAAGCTTTGATTCCATAGTACTAGGGTTTATCTCTTTTAAAGACACGCCACCAGCAGTGACAAACTCATCGCCAGCTCGACGACTTACTATCGTCAAGGGTATATTTTTTAACCAAGTACTGACAGCTTGAAATTCTGCTTTGCTTATTTCAGCATTTTTCTTTTGACCGTCTATAGCCAGTTGGGCTAGGAGGACAGTGGCTAGTGATAGTGGTATTACTTTGCGGATACTATGCTTAAATATTTTTTTGGGCTCAGCTTGAGCAAAGTTTTTTAATTTTTCTTTCAAGTCTTCCAGAGATAAGTCTGGAAATAGGTCTATAGATACTTTTAGAGGCTTAGTTTCGCTAAAATTTTCAAAAGCAATCAGTGATGACAGAGCAAAGACAGCTGGTCCACTGATACCCCAGTGAGTAAAGAGAAAAGGACCAGAAAATTCATGTTTCTTTTTGGTATTAGCTTTTAATTTGGCATTTAGAAAAGACAGACCAGATACATCACTAGGCCAAGTTTCTTTGGTGGTCAGTGAGCTGAGACTAGGGGCTAAGTTGCTGATAGTATGTCCTAGGCTTTCGGCTAGAGCGTAGCCATCACCAGTAGAGCCAGTGTGTCTGTAGGCTTGACCGCCCAAGGTCAAAATGACTTTGTCAGTAGTGAGTGCTTGGTGATTTTTAAAGTGAATAGTAAATTGTTTTTTATTTTTTTCAATTTTTGTAACAGAGTGTTTGAGTAATATTTTTTGCTTGTCACTAGATAATATATTTTCAAAGACTCTGACTATATCTTGACCATTATTGGACACGGGAAAGACTCGCATATCAGCTTCGCATTTTAGAGCTACGCCGTGATTTTCAAACCAATCTTTTACTTCTCTAGGTGGGAAAGCATACATAGCTGAATTTAAAAATTTATTACCTCGTGGATATTTTTCTAGCACAGTTTTGATATCTTCAATGCCAGTAGTGACATTGCACCGGCCACCACCCGAGATGATTACTTTTTTTCCTAGTGAGTCATTTCGCTCAATCAAAAAAACTTCCATTTCTGGATTGTTTTTCACTATAGTAGCGGCACACATCATGCCAGCTGCTCCACCACCGATTACTGCTATACGCATAAAATTTATTTTATGCATTTATCTTAGCATATACTTTGATTTATTAAAAACATTTATTTTATAGTCTGGTTTTGCTATAATAAGTATATATTAAATTAATTAAAAATATATGATTATCACAACAGGGGAAACTATCCCAGGCAAAAAAGTAGTTAAAATTTTGGGTATTTCACGAGGTAGCACAGTCAGAGCTCGCAATATTGGTCGAGATATTTTGGCCGGGCTCAAAAATATAGTCGGAGGAGAAATCAGTGAATACACCAAGCTCCAAGCCGAGTCTCGTGAACAGGCTATGGAGCGTATGATAGCCGATGCTAGCAAGCTAGGCGCTGATGCTGTCATCAATCTTCGAATACAAACATCTATGATTATGCAAAATGCTTCAGAGATGCTAGTTTATGGTACAGCTGTAAAAATAGAATAATTATATGTCAAATTTAATTCCATTTTTGATTTGGGGTATTATCGGGATAATTCTTATCTATCTTATTTTCAAAAGAATAAAAGACAAGAAGAAAGAAACTTTTGAAGATAGAGATAATTAATACAAAAAATGAAAGTCGCTCTCCATAGTGTTGGGGAGCGACTTTTTTTGGTAGCGTGATTAAGTACTAATCACTTTACACAGCACTAGCCACTTTTGCCATTTTTCATGATAAGCTCGGCGAAGCTCTTTGAGTTGTTGGCCTAGACTTTGTCTGGCTGGTTTATTGTGTTTGGGCGTAGCCCTATATTCCTTGATGGTTGTTGAGAGTTCTTTACTCAAGGTTCTTAGAGATTGATAGTATGAGTTTATGAGGTCCTCAATATTATGGTTGGGAAATAGTCCGTGCTTTTGTAAAGCAGCCTGTATCTTGGCTTTGTCCAAATTTTGGATTAGCCCCAAGAGCCGTTGATGATCCAAACCAATCAATCTATTGGTTATAGTATGGTTATTGTGTTTTTTTAGATCTTTGGCCAGACCTACTTTGCTCATCAACCAAATGATCCATTTGTTGGGATCAAATTGATACCAGCGCCAACCATTGCGATAGTCGGCTGGAAAGGCATGGTGATAGCTGTGATAGCCTTCTCCCAGAGTTATACCAGCCAATATGGCATTGTTTCTGGCAGAGCACTCTCTGGAATAGGATTGCTCACCCCAATAGTGAGCTAGCGAATTGATAAACCACGTGATGTGGTACGAAAAGAACAAGCGTACACCAAAGACCATGACAAAGGCTCCTAGTAAGTCGCCGAGCATCCAGCTAGTTGTGACAATGACCAGGATGTTAGCGAGGACGGCGAGTATTACAAAATAGCGGTTCTGAAAAACCACCAAGCGATTTTCCATCAAATCAGGTACGATTTTTTGGTCAATCTTTGGACGTTTTTCAAAAAGCCACAATATATGAGCATGGAGCAGACCTTTTTTGACATTGTAAGGATCTCCTTCCTTGTCGGTGTAGCGATGGTGGAGTCTGTGGTCATGACTCCAAGACAAGGCTGATCCTTGAATAGTCAAAGTGGCCAAAAAGAGAAAAATACTCTCAGGTAGTTTGGCCATTTGGTATGCCCGATGCGAATAGAACCTATGATAAGCCGAGGTGACTCCTAGAATACTAGCAAAGAGCCAAAAGATACTTATCATTATCAAGCTCCCAGAAGGTGGGGCGAGATAAAAATAAAATGGCAAGCCAAGTATAGCTAGAACGTGTACGACGAAAATAAAAATACCAGGTGTGGTCCAGCTTAGATTGGAAAATTTTTCTTTCATAATAGCTATCTCCTTATTTTTTTGTTATGATATCTTATTTTCTGTAGCAAGCTTAGCATATTATTGGATTTATTAAAACGTTACTTTTTGTTGGTTTTTTGCTATACTTAGTATATAAAATTAAAATAAAAATTATGATTAAAAACAACCAAGGATTTAGTGATGCAATTAGTATGACTATTGTCTGTGGTATATTGGGTGCTTTGTTTATTACGGGAGTTTTTGTGTGGAAAGAAACTGAGCTTTTTAGAGCCAATCAATTTATAAACAAAATTTTTAACATTGAATTAAAGGCTGATACAAAAGACGAAGCTAAAACAATAATACTCAATGAAGGACAACATGATATTGTTTTGGATGCTACAGACCAGACTTATATTTTAGCTGATAGTAAAACAGAGCTAGTCTTAAAAAGAGTCCATACCATATATGAATTGGGTGGTGAAAATGGTGCATACGGTCCCAATAATATATTTGAAGAAAAAGGTCTTCCTTATCTGAAGATAGATGATGCTTGGTTAGAAATTTTTAATGATGCCGAAATTTATAGTAATGGTTATAATATTAAATTGAAAAATAATGGTTGTGCTATTTTAGAAAAATTTCAAGAGGACTATTCTTATAATTATATTGATAGTTGCAATATCAGTGTTGATATTAAAAAAGACGAGGCTGATTATATTTTACCCAAAGCCACGGAACATACATTTTCTTTTGATACTCGTTATGATGGCTTTTTGATAAAAAACAATTATGACAATTTTGTAGCCATTAGAGAAACAGGTTTTTATGTGGGCAATATTGACAACAGCAAAAATCCGCCAGAGCCAACGAGTTTAAGAGCAGGACTGGATATAATCACCAATTTTGGAGTAAAAAATATAGAATTTGATTTATTTGATGAGAAAGTATTAAATCGTGTTGATAGTATAATCATCGGGCCATTAAAAATAAGCTATTCAATCAAAGATGTCGGCAATAGCAATACGCATTGTTATACCGGCTCCTGTATAAATATTTTTGTCATTGAACTCAAGTCAGAAGTAATTGATGATAAATATTCAGAAGTCAAGATTATCTCTCCGGCTTCATTATTAGAAGAGCCAACAAATGAAGAGCTACTTTTAGAAGCCATAAAATCAAATGATAAACAGCTGTGTAATAATATATTAGATTTGGACAAAGAATTGTGTATAAATGTTTTTGAAGATAAATGTGATGTATATTCAGATATAAATTTGGAATCATGCGAGTATTTTAAAACCATTTTAGACAATAGTATTGTCATTGATAATACGACAGTCTGTTTGCCAGAACAAAGAAATGCCGATGCTTGTGTGTTTATATATGATCCAGTCTGTGCTAGTGTCAATGTAGAATGTATTACTGCGCCTTGTCCACCAATCAAACAAACTTTTTCAAATTCATGTGAGGCTTGTCGTAATAGTCGGGTGATTGATTATATAAAAGGTGAGTGCTAATTAAATAAAAATTTATAAACAAAAAACCGTCCTGAGCGTAGTCGAATGGACGGTTTTTTAAAATATTATTTTTTCTTTTTTTTGCTAGCTACTTTTTTCTTGGATGTTTTTTGTTTTACTACTTTATTGGAGCTAGCTTTTTTATTTGATTCAGTTTTTTCTTCAGCTGGAGCATGGGGACTCAAAGCTTTTAAGAGCTCATCAAATTTGTAGTTTAGAGTTTTCAAACTCTTCAAGATATCTTTGGTATCATTGTTTTTGGCACCAGAGCTTCTATCTTCAAAGCTAGGTCTTCTATCTCTGTCGCCACCTCTGTCTCCACCACGTCTATCATTGCCTCTATTACCACCACCTTGTTTACTAAAACAGTCACTACAAAAAATAGGTTTATCACCGCTAGGTTTAAAAGGTACTTCACAGCTTTTATGGCAAGCATCACAAACTGCTTGGTGCATTGTTGGTCTTTCGCCTCTGTCTCTATTAAAACCACCACCACCGCGTCTATCTCCACCTCGGTCTCTATTAAAACCACCCCCGTGCCTATCTCCACCTCTATTAAAGTTTCCCATAGTTGATTTATATTAGTTAATATATTTTATATTCTAGCTATTTTATAGATAAATAGCAATAGCACTTGCTAAATAAGCTATATTTTTGTAACCTTTTATAGCTAGCATGGTATTTAATAAATGTAAGCCAAAACAAATAAGTGAATTCACATAATGAGGAAAATTTGAAAAGTCTTATATTGTTGAGCATAGAGGGCAGGGAAAGTTCTTTTCAACAATTATATGAACATTTGTCAGATCAATTGTTTAGATTTGTATTTGCTCGTTGTAGCAACAGAGAAGATACGCTGGACTTATTACAAGATATATTTGTTGATTTGTGGAAAGCTTTGCCAAAATTTAAATATTCTACCGATGCTGAATTTTATAGTTTTGTCTTTACGATTACTCGTCGTAAGCTCAGTAAATATTATAGGTTTAAAAATAAGTCTGTAGTCTTTGACGAAAAATATATCAGAGAAAATTATGAAATACAGCCAGAGGATTATTGGCTACTTGAAAAGATAATCCCGAGGCTCAAAGATAAATATCGTCAGGTTTTAGAATTACGCTATTTTAGTGATTTCACTTTTGCTCAAATTGCAAAATTTTTGAACATCAAAGAATCTACAGCCAAGGTACAGCATCATCGAGCTATCAAACAACTCAGCGATATAATCAAAAAATATGAATAGTAATATAAACAATAAACTAGAAAAAATAAAAACTAAATCTTTGTCATCAACAGAAAAAGATACTCTGTGGCAAGGTATTAGTCATGATATAAATCAAGAAAATAATTTATCATTTTTTAGTTTGTTGTTTAGTAGAAAAGTGGTGTTCAATATAGCTATAGCTATATTGGTAATTTTTGGAGGATTTATCGCTACTGTCCAAGCAGCCGATAGAGCCAAACCAGGTGACAAATTGTACGCTCTAGATAGAGCAGTAGAAAATATACAAATTACTTTTGCTTCTCCAGCCAATAAAGACAAACTCAAAATAAAATTTTCTCAGGAAAGAGCTAGTGAAATACAAGGTGTAATTAAAAAAAATATTGATGAAGATTTTGAATTTGAAAAAGACAAAAATAAAAATTCCAATGTCGGGAATAATGTCGGGAATATAGAAGAATCTAGTCATGATGCCTTAAAATATATAATTAAAGTAAGGAATGAATTGTTTGAAAAAAACAATCAAATAGCTGTAGATGATTTGGATATTTTGCTAGAGAGTGTACAGGCTAGTCTAGCTACATTGCCAGACAATATGAAAGTAGATGTAGAAATAGAAGAAGAAAACAACAAAGCTGAATTTAGGATTAATTTTAAAGATGAAGATGGTCAATTTAAGATAAAATATAAATCAGCCGAAAATAATAAAAATAATCGTAATACTAATGATAAAGAAGAAGAAGATGAAGATGAAAATGAGGATATTGAATTGAAAAATCAAAAACTTGATAATATTAATAATGACGAAGAAGAAGATGAAGATGAAAATGAGGATGATGACAAAGATGATAAAGAAGATGAAGACAGATAATAGAGGTTTTTGTGGCACTTCTTGTAATTATTTAGCCAAAGTGATATTTTAAATACATAACAAACTTTAAATAAAAGTATGAAAAAAAATATTCTTATTTTTTTGCTGTCAGCAGTCATTATTGTTTTGGCTGTTTTTGGTTTTAATTATTATAAAAAACCAGTCAATGAAAATTTAAATGTCAATAATAATGTCAATGACAATGGAAATCAGGTAAAAAAGTTAGCCACTGATTTGACAGTCAAAGTTTTTTTGGGCAACGAGCAATTTAATCCCAATGCTATGGATTGCAGCTTGGTTTATCCTGTTGAAAGAAAAGTAGCTGTTACTCCGGCGATAGCTAGAGCCGCTTTGAATAGTCTATTGCTTGGTCCAAGCAACACGGAAAAACAAAATGGATATTATACTTCTCTTAATACTGGAGTAAGTATTAATTCACTTAAGATTGAAAATAAAACTGCTTATGTGGATTTTGATAATCAATTGGAACAAGGGGTTGGTGGCTCTTGTCGAGTTTTGGCCATTGCTTCTCAAATCAGAGCTACACTGATGCAGTTTGATACAGTAGAGAATGTAGTGATATCAATTGACGGCCGGACAGAAGATATTTTACAGCCATAATATTTTGAAATATTTATAAAATAAAAAGCTAGGTTTTAAAACTTAGCTTTTTGATTTGGGCTCTGAGATTATCGTCGTATAATTGTTTATAGTTATTCTTCAAAAACAATTTGGGAGACTATAAAGAGTAGATAAAATATTATCAAAACAATACCCTCGGATCTTTTTAAGTTCCGACCACTTCTATAAAATACAAAAACCAAAGACAAAAGAAGGGCCATACCGATAAGTAGTATATAGTAGGATTTATCAATAGTCAGACTAAAAGGACGAGTGACCGAGAACACACCAATCAACAGCACATTCACCATTGCTGATCCTAGTAAATTGCTCAAGGACAATTCTTTGACGTTGTTTTTCCAGGCTCTTATAGTCACAATTATTTCTGGGAAATTGGTACCAATGGCAAAAATAACAATACCAATCACAAATTTACTTAGTGGAAGTTGGTACAAAATTTTGGCTGTGAGATCAACTGTAAAATTTGCTACCAAGAGCACCATGATAATTCCCAAAATAAATAGAAAGATGTTTTTTAGGAGGCCTTTGTTGTCCGAAAAATGAGGCATGTCAATTGTATGGTGTTGTCCTCGATATAAAATAATTAATAGGGCAAAATAGCCGATGATAATAGTGAGTCCTTCGGCAACACCTAGGGTGCCATTGATTCCCAATAATACCGGTATAAATAAAAATAATAAGATACTAGCAAACTGCCAAAGATTTTGTTCGGAATTGATTTTTCTTTGTAGGTAGATATTGATTCCTAGTATTAAGCCAAACAAAACCATTATTCCACCAAATAGATTTCCCAAGGAAATATTGGGTACATCATCAATGATGGCGTTTATACCAATGGCCATTTCTGGAAAGGAGGTAAAAAATCCCATTACTAATCCTAGAAAAAATATACCAATACCCAATTTCTCAGCGATAATACGTAAATTATAAATAGCTAGGTCAGCTGACTTGCCCAAAATATAAAATAAAGCCAGTAGTGCTAAAATAATGGTTATGGTTTGATACATGGTTTATGGTAATAATTAAATATATTTTATTGATTCTTTGTGTATTATAGCATAGATTTATAAAATTTATTAAACAAAAAACCACTAGCCAGAAGGCTACTGATTTTTTCATTGGCTCCGCCCTACGTCGCGCAGTGCTCCTCAGGACGTCGCAGTAAAAATAAAAATCCGAACAAAAGTTCAGATTTTTATTTTTGGCTCCGGGAGGGGGATTCGAACCCACGACCAATTGATTAACAGTCAACTGCTCTACCACTGAGCTATCCCGGAATATATATAATAAAGCTTGGTAGCAGGGGGGAGAATCGAACTCCCGACCTCAGGCTTATGAGTCCTGCGCTCTAACCAACTGAGCTACCCTGCCTTAGGGTTAATTTGTAATAATAAAGTTTGGTAGCGGGGGTCGGACTCGAACCGACGACCTCCAGGTTATGGGCCTGGCGAGCTGCCAACTGCTCTACCCCGCGTCATGAAAAAAGAAAATATTTATTTTGTTTTGGTCGGGGTGATCAGACTTGAACTGACGACCTCACGCACCCCATGCGTACGCGCTAGCCAACTGCGCTACACCCCGAATATTTCGTAAAGTATAGACAGTATAAAGGAATTTGATTTTACTGACAAGGTGTGGTGGACCCAACAGGACTTGAACCTGCGACCTCTTCCATGCCATGGAAGCGCTCTAGCCAACTGAGCTATGGGCCCATGGTACCGAAGAGAGGATTTGAACCTCCACGGGGTTGCCCCCACTGGATTTTGAGTCCAGCGCGTCTACCAGTTCCGCCACTTCGGCTAATATTTTTATATAAACAAGGATGATTTTACAATAAAAATGATGTTTAGTCAAGACTATTTAAATATAATATCTTTTGCTCTAATGCTTGTAAGAATCTCTTAAAAATGTATAATGATTATAATAATTATTAAATTTAGGAAGATTAATATATATGATAGCTAGTTTTATAATTACCTTGCGAGAAACGCTAGAGGCAGCTTTGATCGTGGGTATTGTGATTGGTATTTTAAAACGTAGTGGACAATATATCTACTATCGTATGGTGTGGTATGGAGTTTTAGCTGGGATAGCTTTGAGTATTTTAGGAGCAGCATTGTTTCAAAGATTTGTCGGAGGATTTTCTGGATCAGCAGAAGAATTATTTGAAGGTATTACCATGATAGTAGGTTCTATATTGATTACTACTTTAATAATTTGGGTAATGCGAAGAAAAGACATTAATAGTAATATTAAAGATAAGATTAATAATCATTTATACAACGCTAGGCCTCTTAGTATATTTTTTATGATTTTAGTAGCTGTTTTAAGAGAGGGAATTGAGACGGTTATTTTTTTAGAGTCAGCTAGTTTGGCTTCTGGTGAAAATAATCTATGGGCAGCTTTATCAGGTATAGTAGTGGCAGTTGTTTTGGGCATAGCAATTTATTTTGGTTTTTTACATATTAATATCAAAAGGTTTTTTGCTATTACTAGTATTATTTTAATATTTTTTGCAGCTGGCCTTTTGGCTCATGGTGTGCACGAATTACAAGAAGTGGGAGTGTTGCCTGTATTTATTGAACAGATATGGGATATTAATCCTAGTGTTTTTGTAGATGGGGTATATCCTTTGTGGCACGAAAATGGATACATTGGTAGTTTTTTGAAAGGACTTTTTGGTTATAATGCAAATCCTAGTTTGCTAGAACTTTTAAGTTATATATTATATATTATAGTTATAGCTTATTTTTGGAAAAAAGCTGGACAGGGCAAAAAAATGAATGTTTAAAATCATAAGAATTAATAAAAATACAAATGCAAATATTGTCTTGGAATATAAATGGCATTAGAGCTGCCATACGAAAAGATTTTGTCGGTTTTCTCAAAAGACAAAAACCAGATATTATTTGTTTGCAAGAAATCAAAATATCAAACGATAAGATAGCTCAAGAAGATTTTGATTTTGCAGATTATCAAGAATTTTACAATAGTGCCCAGCGTCCAGGCTATAGTGGCACAGCTATACTTGTCAAAAATGGTATCAAGGTAGATATTTTGCCAGACCTTCCTTGGGATGATGAGGGGCGTATCCAAGTACTTGATATTGGTAAATATTATCTTATAAATATTTATTTTCCCAACGCCAATCATGAATTGTCTAGATTGGATTTTAAGCTTGATTTTAGCGACAAGCTTTTGGCTTATTTAAAAAAATTGGAAAAAGATAAACCACTGATTATTACCGGAGATTACAATGTGGCTCATCAGGAAATAGATTTGGCTCGTCCCAAAGAAAATGTTGGCAGTCCTGGATTTACTGATGAAGAAAGAGCTTGGATGGACAAATTTTTAAAGGCTGGCTTTAAAGATACTTTTCGTGAGCTTTACCCTAGTAAGATTCAATATTCTTGGTGGTCTTATCGGGCTATGGCTCGAGTCAATAATGTTGGTTGGCGCATAGATTATTTTTGTGTGTCAGACAAAATATTAAAAAAAATATCTCAGGCCTATATCTTGGACAAAGTCATGGGTTCAGACCATGCGCCAGTCGGTATTGAAATAAAATAAAATTTATTTTGGCTAATATTAGTAAATAATTGTCATTAAATATTGACAATTTTTTGTTTTTGTGTTATGATTACAAAATATTTAGTTATTTTAAATTAAGCTCAATAAGGAGACAATCATGAAGACGTTGTTGTTCGTACTGGTTTTAATGGCGGTTTCCGCTACTATGGTCTGGGCAGAGTCTGAGGACTCTGTACATGAAATCTCTTCTGCTCTGAGCAGTCAGCAAATAGCGACAGCTGACAGTCTGATCTGGCACCTGTTTAGGTCGCCTAATCAGCCGAAACCCATTAGTTATGATCCGTTGGTTATGGGTTGCCAAGTATTTTTGGAAACAAAAGAAATATCAGCCGACAACGCTGGCTGGCTCTGGTCAATGGAGACCGACGATTTAATGCGAGCAGGCATTATTTCGAGTGAGTATTTAGTCTACCACGAAGTAGTGGTGAATGCCGGCTTGATCAGCGATCTGGTTGGCCGCTACCAACAGGTTTTGCTTTACGAACAAGGTAAGTTCTATCTAACGGAACAAGTCTGGTTCTACGAGCAAGTTTATTGGGGTAGAATACTGCTTGGGTACATAATAGCCCTTTTCTCTGGTATGGCCATTTTGTGGGTATCACGAAAGATTAGGCGACGAGCCTAAAGACCAGCTGGTCAAACATATTTGAGCAAAACAAAAACTTCGGTTCAACAGGCCGAAGTTTTAAATTTGAAAAAATATAAATTATTAATTAAAAATATGGTCCGGATAATAATTTCTAGCATTCCATAGTAGCCAGCCACTGGTAGTAGATGCTTCTTCAGCTGCTTGAGCTTGAGCATCTATTTTTGTTTTGTCATAGACTGCTCGGATATCAAAGGCTTGCAACCAAGGTCGAATTGTTGCTCGGCTACTTCTAGAAGTACTGGAGCTGATTTCCAATCCATAAGCTATGACATCATAAGGATGTTCAGCTGAGTTGCTAAAGCCCAAATAAGTCAAAGGATAATGAGAAGGATACATCATCGGAGAAACATAATCAAAATACTGTACAACACTAGCTAGTCTTTGACCAATACCCAAATCATAGTCATCATCAGTATGATCCATGACCAGTCCAAAGGTGTCTATGGATATAGGAGCTAGATCGCTAAGATTGTCGGATAGATATTTGAAAAATTTATCTAGCATACTGACTTTTGTTTCGCCAGCTGGGATATTGTAGGCAATATTTCCGATACTACCATCGCTAGGGTAGCGCATATAGTCAAAATTTATTTCATCAAAGCCTAGAGAGATAGCCTCTTTGGCTATTTTTAAATTATAGTCCCATACTTCTTCTTGAGCTGGGTCCACCCAAGCTAGCCCGCTCTTATCATACCAAGTATTTCCATTGTAGGTCTTGATAGCCAGATCAGGTCTGCCTTCAGCTAGAGCTGGATCTTGAAAAACAGTTTGACGAGCTATGACATAGATATTTAAATCATGAAATTCTTTGAGTACCTTGGCCAAATCTGGTATACGATTGTTTTTGGCTTTGATATTTTGGACTTCAGGTATTTGACTATCATATAGTATATAGCCAGAATAATCTTTGATATCTATCACCACAGTATTGATACGACTGTCTTTTATTTTTTCCAAAATATTTGCTCTATAGCTATCACTACCAGCTGAATAAGCTGTCAAATAAATACCGCGCACATATTCTGGTAAATATGATTTTTTTTGTATTATAGTTGGCTCCACTGGTTGAGTATTATTTTTATCAAGCAACAGTGGTTTGAATATATTGCTAGCTGGGGTATTATTGAGAGCCAAAAAACTAAATACAGTGACTGTAAATATAATAAAAGAATGAAAAGCGGCAATATTTTTATTTGGCATAATAATAGTATAGCAGATTCATTTATATCTTGCATATGGATTTTACTTGAAAAAAATACCTTGCTCGGGTAAAATGTATATTATGAAAAAATATATTATTATCATAGTGTTTGTAGTGCTCGGTGCAGCAGTGCTTGCCCGTGTTTTTTTTACTAAACATAACCAATCTAGTGCTTTAGATGGCCCCAGCGAGATAGTTGAAGAATTGAGCTATAAAGAAGAAATAGTCACCGTAGAGCCAGGTATGACATTTTCTACTATTTCTGAAGAAGTAGGAATTGGAGGGACCTTGATGATGAATATATTGTCAGCCAGTGAAGATGTCTATGATTTGGTAAAGATAAGGGCTGGCAGAGAAATAAAATTTCATTTTGATAAAGTCACCGGAGATTTTGTTAAACTTATTTATCCTATAGACAGCGAAGAAGAGCTTTTTGTAGAATATGATGGAGAGGGTAATTTGGTGGCTCAGCGTCTAGGAATAGATTATGAAATAAAAATAAAGACCGTTGAGGGGACCATTGAGTCATCTCTTTATGAGTCAGCTGTTGAGCAGGCTGTAGATATCAGAGCTATTATTGAGCTAGCCGATGTGTTTGCTTGGACAGTAGATTTTGGTATGGGTATTAGAGTAGGCGATACTTACAAGTTTATATATGAAGAAAGATATAGAAATGGAGTCTATCAAATGCCAGGCAAAGTTTTGGCAGCCAAGTTTGTCAATGACGGTAAAACTATAGAAGGATATTATTTTTCAGAAGGGCTAGATGAAGATGGAGATATTTTGGAAGGCTATTATCACCCAAGTGGTGAATCAGTGCAAAAGATATTTTTGAAAAATCCAGTATCATTTAAATATATTTCTTCTGGCTTTACCACTGGCAGAAGATATGTTGAAGCTTTCAATGTTTCTACAGGACATCGGGCTATTGATTATGCAGCAGCAGCTGGTACACCTATCAAATCAGTTGGAGATGGTACAGTTACCTTTGCTGGTTGGTCTACAGCTGGTTATGGTTATCTTACTAGTATCAGACACAATAGTGTCTTTAGTACCAACTATGCTCATCAAAGTAAAATAGCTGTAACTTATGGTCAAAAAGTCACTCAAGGTCAGATTATTGGTTATGTCGGTTCTACCGGATTTTCAACTGGGCCACATCTTCATTTTGAAATGGTCAAAAATGGTACCAAGATAAATCCCATGACGGTGGATATTCCATCTGACGAATCAATAGCCGAAGATCAGATGGATAAATTTAAAGCAGCTATTTCTGATTGGCAAAATCAATTGAATAACTAATTATATAAAAATGGATAATTTTGAATCTAAATATCAAAAAAATCAAGCCAAGCTTCAAGCTGACATGGCCAAATCAAGCTGGACACTATCTTATCGTATCAAAGGTATGACTGCCGGAGCTTTGGTCATGCTTCTTTATATCAATTTTTATTTAGGACAAAATAATCCCAAGATGATTATTGCTGGTGGAATACTAGGATATTTTTTGGGCTGGCTGGCTGGTAGTTTTTTTTACACCAAAAAGTAGATTATGTGCTATAATTAAAGAAGATTTAGGTGTTTTATGGCTAGAATAATTTCTATAGTAAATCAAAAAGGAGGAGTTGGAAAAACTACCACGTCCATAAATTTAGCGGCGTGGTTGGCTGCTTTTGGTAAGAGAGTTTTAATCATTGATATTGATCCACAAGGCAATGCTTCGTCTGGTTTGGGTATTGATTACAAAAATTTAAGCAAAGGTATGTATGAAGTATTGGTTGATCCCAATACTCATATCAGTGAAGCTATCAGATCTTACCAAGCCAACTTTCATATTTTACCAACTACACCAGATTTGGCAGGAGCGGCTATAGATTTGGTAGAGACTAGCGAAAGAGAATTTCAACTGGAAAAACAAATAAAAGAAATAGCTGATCTTTACGATTTTATTTTGATAGACAATCCACCATCTTTGGGTCTTTTGACCATCAATGGACTGGTAGCTTCTCGAGAAATTATTATTCCTGTTCAATGCGAATATTATGCTTTGGAAGGATTATCTCAACTGCTCAATACCATTAATCTCATAAAAGAACATCTTCAACCAGAACTAAATATACTAGGAGCAGTCATGACTATGTATGATAGTCGCAATAAATTGTCCAACGATGTTTTCAATGAATTGTATCGTTATTTTCCAGCCAGGATTTTTAAGAGTGTCATACCTAGAAATATAAAAATAGCCGAATCTCCATCACATGGTTTGCCACTTAGGGATTATGCACCAAATTCATTGGGATCAAATGCCTACAAACGTCTAGCTCAAGAAGTAATATTAGCTAAATCAAAATAAAATTATGTCAGCATTAGGAAAAGGACTGGGATCACTCATTCCCAATAAAAATCAAAAAGCTACAATACTCTCATCAGTCGTAGATGAAAATATTGATAATCAACAAATTCAACAAGTGGCTATTGCCGATATAGTTTCCAATCCTTGGCAACCACGTACACATTTTGATAGAGACAAGCTAGATGAATTGGCTGAGTCTATAAAACAACATGGTATTTTACAACCCATTGTGGTTTGTAGGGTAGGCAACACCTATCAATTGATAGCTGGAGAAAGACGTTTTAAGGCCGCTGAACTTTTGGGATGGACAGAAGTGCCAGTCATTATCAAAGATGTAAGTGACAGAGATAAACTAGAATTATCTATTATTGAAAATATTCAGCGTCGTGATCTTAATCCCATAGAAACTGCCAATAGCTACAAAAGACTAGCTGAAGAGTTTGCTTTGAGCAATGAAGAAATAGCCCAACAAGTTGGTAAAGGTGTTTCAACTGTAGCCAATTTTTTAAGACTTTTAAGATTACCAGTAGCTGTAAAAGAGGCTATTGCCAAAGAGGAAATCACAATGTCTCATGCCAAGATTATTCTCTCTTACCAAACAAAAGAAGAGCAGGTTAAAGCTTACAAACAGATTTTGAAAAATAAAATGTCAGTTAGTGATTTGCATGAGATGCAAAAAAAATCTGCTGTTAAAAAAGATAAAGATAAACCACGTGATCCAGTTTTGGCTTCTTGGGAAGATAAGCTTACCAAAAATATTGGTGCTAAGGTAAATATTCAAAAAAGAGGAGAACGAGGATTTGTAAAAATAAATTTTCATTCTCACTCGGAGCTCAAAAATATTTTAGACAGATTGGAAAAATAATTATTTTTTATTTAATTGAGATTTTATTTTATGTTTGGCCATGTTGGTGGCTACTATGTTTAACCAGTCTGAATTTGGTTTTTTTCTATTTTTGTTAGTAAGTATTTCTACAATATCACCAGATTTTAGTCTAGTATCAAGGGACGCCATTTGATTGTTTATTTTGGCGCCTACACACTGACTACCAATATCAGTATGGATATAATAAGCAAAATCCAATGGTGTAGAATTTTCTGGTAATTCTACTACATCTCCTTTGGGGGTAAAGACAAAGATTTGATTTAAGAACAAATCATTTTTTATGTGTTTTACAAATTCGGTATTATCAGTGATAGTTTTTTGGATTTCTATCAAATGTTCCAACCATTTAGGAGGGTTTTTCTTTTTGCCAAAACTTCCCAACTCTTTATATTTACTGTGGGCAGCAACACCAAATTCTGCTTCTTCATCCATTTCTACAGTACGGATTTGTATTTCAACTATTTTAGAAAAATCAGTAAAAACCGAAGTATGAAGAGATCGGTAACCATTTGGTTTTGGCTGAGCAACATAGTCTTTAACGCGACCCTTAAGAGGTGTCCATTTTTTATGTAGTACTCCCATCGCACTGTAGCAATCTGCTATATTATCT
Organism: Patescibacteria group bacterium; assembly: GCA_041662585.1. GTDB lineage: Bacteria > Patescibacteriota > Patescibacteriia > UBA1558 > GWA2-36-10 > XYD1-37-29. The sequence continues at coordinate 53,655 of JBAZSG010000004.1, forward strand.
ACAACTATTCTTAAAGCTATCAAATCGTATATTTTATTTATATCTTTTCCTTTACGTAGTAATTTTTGATAAATACTATAGATACTTTTAACTCGACTACGGATATTGTTAAAATCGATATTATTTTTAATGAGTTCTTTTTGGGTTAATTTTTTTATTTTTTCTATATATTTTGTTTCGGATTTTAATCTATCTTCTATTAGATTCATAGTCCATTTATATTCTTCGGGATAGACATAAGGAAAAGCCATGTCTTCTAGTTTGCTTTTGATACGAAACATGCCTAGACGATTGGCTAGAGGAGCATATATCTCCAAAGTTTCTTGGGCAATGCGTAGTCTTTTCTCTGGTCTGACACCATCTAGTGTTTCCATATTGTGCGTTCTATCAGCTAGTTTGATAATGATTACTCTAAAGTCTTGGCTCATAGCCAAAAACATTTTTCTCAAATTTTCAGCGTATCTTTCTAGACCGCGGTATTTAAATGTTCCTAATTTTGTAACGCCTTTGACTAGGTAGTGTATTTCATTGCCAAAATTGTTTTTGAGATCTTCAAAAGTAAAGTCAGTATCTTCTGGTACATCATGAAGCAGGCCAGCGGCTATAGAAGTGATATCCATTTTCATCTCAGCCAGATTGTAGGCAGTAGCTATAGAGTGATATATATAATCCTCACCAGTTCTTCTTTTCTGGCCTTTGTGAGCTTCAGAAGCAAAATGAAAAGCCTTGATAACTAGTTTCAAGTCATCGGCTGAGTAGTTGGCACTAAGTATCTTTTTTAAATCTTCAAAGGTTTTCATAATTTATTTATAAGGCAGTATTTATAGTAATATTTACTTAGCAAAATAGCAAGAGGCAATTTAAAAAGCCTCCCCCTGTTTAAGGGGAGGCTATAAAAGGTTAAATTTTTTATTATATTTTTTTTGAGAAATCACACTCTTCACATTTGATAGTAGTTTTATTGGCTTGATAAAGCAGTTTGCTACAATCAGGACATTTTTCACCAGTAGGTTTGCCCCAGAGCAAGTGTTCACATTTTGGATAATTGTTACAACCATAAAATATCTTTCCTCTCTTACTACGTTTGGTGACCATTTCTCCTTCCTTACACAAGCCACATTTTACACCGGTACCACTATCTTTGGATTTGGTAGTTTTGCATTTTGGATAATCAGAACAAGCAATAAATTTTCCAAAGCGTCCAGTCTTGACTATCATATCTTTACCACAAGTAGGACAAGGTTCGTCAATTTTTTCTCTTTCTTCTGGTTTACCATCATCACCAATTGGTTTGGTATTTTTACAATCAGGATAGTTTGAACAAGCCAAAAATTTTCCAAAGCGTCCAAGTTTGATTACCATTGGACTATCACATTTATCACAAACTTCTTCAGTGGCAGTTTCAGTGATTTCTTTTTTGTCTAATTCTTTTTCTTTTTCCATTAGATTTTTTTCAAAAGGTTTATAAAAAGCACTTATAATAGGTTGCCATTCTTTTTTACCTTCAGCTATTTCATCCAAGTCATTTTCCATTTGAGCGGTGAAGTCATAAGATACTATATCATTAAAATGTTCCATCAACAATTTGTTTACTATCTCACCAATTTCAGTTGGTGCCAAACGTTTTTCTTCTTTGGTGACATATTGTCTATCTATTATAGTAGCAATCGTAGGAGCATAAGTAGATGGACGGCCGATTCCCAGTGCTTCCATAGCTTTGACTAGTCCGGCTTCTGAATACCTGGCTGGAGGAGTAGTAAAGTGTTGTATAGCCTCTAAGGTGTCTAAATTTAATATATCATCTTTGGCTATAGCTGGGAGCTCATTTTCATCATCGTTGTTTTGATAAATGGCTTTCCAACCAGCAAATTTGGTGACAGTGCCCAGTGCTTTTAAAATCCAATTAGTACCTTTAGCGTCAATAGCTACAGTAGTAGTTTCGGTCACAGCTTCAGACATTTGAGAAGCTACAGCTCTTTGCCAAATGAGCGTATATATTTTAAATTGTTTGGGATCTAGATAAGTTTTGATAGACTCAGGGTCATAGCTCACTTCAGTTGGCCTGATAGCTTCGTGAGCTTCTTGAGTAAACTTGGCTTTCTTTTTGAAAACACGACCACCAGTTTGCATATATTCTTTGCCCAGTTTTTCATTTATATAATTTTCTGTAGCTTTTACAAAACTATCAGACAGATTTAGAGAGTCAGTTCTCATATAGGTAATCAAACCGTGACTACCTTTTGAGCCAAGTTTGATACCTTCATATAGCTGTTGAGCTAGCATCATGGTTTGTTTGGCGCTATAGCCAAAACGACGGTTAGCATCTTGTTGAAGAGTGGAAGTAGTAAATGGAGCTAGAGGAGCTTTTTTGTGCTCGGTAGCATTTACCTCACTTACTACTAGCTTGCTGGCTTTTATATCTTCTAGAGCTTGCTTGGCTTTTGCTTCATCAATATCAAATTTTTTGAGTACATTATCTTTTTCTTTGTGCAAAGAGATATCAAATTTTGGAGAATTATCTTTACTAGCCTGTCCCTCAACCGTCCAATATTCTTCAGTCTTAAATTTTCGGCGTTCTTCTTCACGCTCTACTATCAATCTGACAGCTACAGATTGTACGCGTCCAGCAGATAGCCCACGAGTGACTTTTTTCCATAAGAGTGGGGATAGTTTATAGCCGACTAGTCTATCCAATATTCTACGAGCTTGTTGAGCATGAAAAAGATTGATATCCAAATTTCTAGGATTATCAAGTGCTTCCATTATAGCTGTCTTAGTGATTTCATGAAAAGCAATTCTTTTTTGTTTGGCTTTATCTACATTTAATAGTTGTTGGAGATGCCAAGAAATAGCCTCTCCTTCACGATCTTCATCAGTTGCAAAATAGACCATCTCAGCATCTTTGGCCAATTTTTTTAGTTTAGTGACTTGTTTTTTGGCTTTAAGAGGTACAGTATAGGTTGGTTCAAAATTACTTTCTGTATCAACTCCTAGTTTACTTTTTGGTAAATCTCGGACATGTCCAAAAGAAGACTCCACGACATATTCTTTGCCGAGGAAACCTTTGATGGTTTTTGCTTTGGTAGGAGACTCAACTATTACTAATTTGGACATAAAATGTAGTTTTAATTTTTACAATAGTTTGGACTATAAAAGAAAAGTTATTTATTGTCAAGTTTGAGGTTTTTTAAGATGTATTCTTCGGATATCCATTTTTTCCTCAGTTCACCGGCCAAAAAGAAAGATCCAGTCACTACAATCAAATCATCTTTTTCCCGCGAACGGGATCCCGCTTTGCGGTGATTGACTAATTTTAGGGCAGAATCTAGAGCTTGATGAGGATCATTGAATACAGAAATACTTAGTTTGGGACGGAGTTTTTGGCTAGTTTTATATAGTTTTTTTAGCTCAGCCGATTTTCTGACATTGATAGTAAATCTGGTAATATATAGATAGTCACTAAGTTTTAGCAATTTTTTGAGGGGAGCTCTATAATCTTTATTTTCAGCAAAAGCCAATATAAGGTGTAATTTTTTATATTGCTGTTGTTTTACAAAAGCTATTAGATTGTCTAGTTTATCATTATTATGAGCTCCATCTAGTATCACGAAGGGTTTTTTGGAGATTGTTTCTTGCCGACAAATAAGCCCAAAATTGGAAATGACTTTTTGAGTATTGCGAGGTTTTATTTTTAAAATATCCAAAATATTTAATACCAAGTTTAGATTATCTTTTTGTCTGGCAGTAGAAAAATAATTATTGGTATCATAGTTGACTGCTAGATTTTGATTTTTGATAAACCAAGCTTGTTTATTTTTACAAGTAGTTTTAAATATTTGTAATAATTTTTTATTACGCTCTGTGGTCAAAAACAAACTATTCTTTTTTATAATGCCAGCTTTATTTTTGGCTATCAATGTTTTTGTTTTACCCAAAATATGAGTATGGTCTAAACCAATATTGGTAATAGCTGTTATTTTTGGATTGGCTATGACATTGGTGGCATCATGAAGACCACCGAGTCCAGCTTCTAGTACCACCCAATCACATTTTTGTTCTTTGAAATATAGTAGAGCTATTATCAGCCACACTTCAAAATATGATATGGAGTCAGAAAATTTTAAAACATACTTATCTAGCGTTGGCTTTATTTGGTATTCCAAAATATTATGTAAGTCATGAGGAGATATTAATTTATTATTAATACTTATGCGTTCAATACTGGTACTAGCAAAGGGAGAGGTAAAAGAGCCAGTTTTTAAATGGGCATTGGCTAGCAAAGATTCTAACAGTTTTACAGTAGAGCCCTTACCACTAGTACCAGCAATATGGATAAATTTGAGATTGTCTTGAGGATTATTTAGTAAATTCAAAAATCTTTTTATACGAGTTATAAAAATTTGTTTATCACTAGGGCCAAGCATATAAGTAGTTTTAGGAATATTGGCTATACCTTCCAAAAACTCTATATCTTTTTGGTATGTTTCAAACATTTTATTTTTCTTCATTAGTAGGTTCTATTTTAGGTTTAAGAGCTAGCCACTTGACTCCTAAATATACCAGTGGAGTATCAGCTAGGGCCAAAATTATTTTTAAAATGTAATAAGGTATTATCAATTGCCAGATAAAGCCAGCATCAAATTTTGGAGAGATATGATAAAAAGCTATAAACATAAATAGTACCGTATCAATAAATTGGCTGACCATAGTAGAAAGATTATTTCTGAGCCAAAGCATTTTGCCATTGGTTTTTTTCTTCCAATATTCAAAGGCCCAGATATCATGAAATTGACTCAAAATAAAAGCAATGATAGAGGCCAAGAAAATACGAGAGCTATTGTTAAAAATAGTGACAAAGGCTGGATTGGTTTGGGCAAAGCGATCAGCTGGAGTAGCCATAATACTTAGTTGTATAAATAAATAACTAAATATCAAAGCAATAACTGTAGACCAGATAAGATTATTTACAAATTTTTTACCTTTTACTTCAGCTAGGATGTCAGTGATTAAAAAAGATATTGGCACTAGCCAAATACCCACAGAAGTTGCTACCGGACCTATGTTTACAATTTTTACTCCAACTATATTAGCTAATATCATGGAGGTGACAAAAAGTATTTGCAGTAGCAATATTTTGTTGTCTTGTTCTATATTAAATATATTTTTCATATTATTTCTAGTTGATTTAAATTGTTAAGTTTTATCAGACCCCTTATTTCCATTTCGGAGATTAGGGAGCTTGTATCAGCTATGGATACGCCCAATAAATTGGTCAGTTCAACTAGCTTCATAGGTTCTGTCTGTAGTGTAGAGTATATTTTAGCATGGTATTTATTTTTAAATAATGTTTTAGATATTTTTAAGTCTTTGTTTAGGTTGTATATTTTGAAAATATCTTCAGCGCAGTCAATAATTGCAGCTCCTTGTTTTATCAGTTTGTTTGGACCCTGACTCAATCTTAGATTGATATTGCCAGGTAGTGCCAATACCTCGCGTCCTTCATCTATAGCCACCTGCGCAGTTATCAGTGTACCAGATTTTTGAGCCCCTGATATGACTACAGTTGCTTTGGATAGTCCGGCTAATATTCTATTTCTTTTGGGAAAATGATAGAGCTGTGTTTTGGTATTAGAGCTTTGCTCGGAAATAAGCAATCCTCCTTTAGCTATTATTTCTTGAGCCAGTTTTATATTTTCATGAGGATACAATACATATTTATTTAAGCCAGATCCTAGTACAGCTATAGTAGCTAGATTGTGGTCTAGAGCTAGACGATGACTAAAAGTGTCTATCCCGACAGCCAAACCACTGACAATCACTAGTGGTGTATCACACAAATCTTTAAATATATTTTTCAAAACATGACGATGATAGTCAGTGGTAGTGCGTGAGCCTACAATAGTGACTAGATTTGGACTTTTTAAAAGATCAACATTGCCTTGGTAGAACAAAAATAGAGGTGGATCATAAATATTTTTCAAATTTTGAGGATAAGCTGAGTCTAGTATGCTAATATACTTTTCATCCAAGTTCCTAAAATATTCTTTTGTTTGAGATAAAAAGTTTTTATCTTGGAGAATATGATTTAGTTTGTCTCCTAGTATTTTAGGATTGGCTAGAAGTATTTTGTACAATTCTTTGGGACTAGGAAATTTTTCCAATAATTTTAATATATTTTTAGAGCCTAGACCTTGAATTTTAGAAAATAGAAATAAATAATAATTATTTTCAAAATCGCTTTTCATCCTGTTTATAAATTAATATTTAACAGGGGGCTCATAGATTGTCTTGTTCAGCTGACCATTATGATAATATATGTTTTAGATTTTGTAAAATTGACCCACTTTACTTTCTAAAAATTAATTGTTATTATTTAAGTATTAAAAATAAATAATAATTTTACCTTATGCCTATAAAAAAAATAAATCCTACGACTAAAGTTAGGAAAAGTACTAGCGAAGCCACAGAAAAAGAAGCAGATACTTTGATGGAATTTGAGCAATTTGTGTCTCATAAACCAAAAAACAGCCGAAGTAAATCTTGGCTCGCTTTGACACTTATTATCATTATCTTTTTGTTGGCAGCTCTTTGGTTGTTTATGTCCAGAGTATCTAGCTTTGAAAAAGATAACAAGTTTAAAGCTATTTATCTAGAAAATGGTCAGACATACTATGCCAAGATAGTCAAAGAAGACGCTTTAAATATTTATTTAGATGAAGTTTATTATATACAAATGGAACAACAAACCATTTCAGCCGAAGAAGAGGGAGCTGAAGCGCAAGTTATAGAAGTCCCAGTACTTATCAAAAGAGGTCAAGAATTGACTCGTCCAGAAGGAGCTATACAAATAAACAGAAGCAAATTGGTGGCCACGGAAGATATTGGCGCAGATTCTCAAATACTCATAGAAATCAATAGACTAAATCAAGCTCAATAATTTTACGCGTAAGTCAAAACCACTCGCAAGAGTGGTTTTTTTGTTTATAATCTAAGCTTGTAGGTTATACCAACCTGCGATCAAGTCTTGATACAACCATATAGTAATTAGGATTACTTTACACTTCTTACTTTATGCTTTATAATATAGCTACCTTTATGGAAAAGAGGATTAAAGATAGTGGATTTATCAAAATTGGAGAACTAGCCAAGCTGTTTTCTGTTTTGCCGTCCACTATAAATTTTTATACTCGCGAAGGATTACTCAAAGAAGCTAGACGCTCACAAGGTGGCTATCGTCTTTATGATCCTAGTAAAGCAATGCAGGTATTAAAAAAAATAGCCGAACTCCAAAACAAAAAACGATACACCATAGAGGAAATCAAGAAGTTGTTATAAACCTCTTAGGCCTTTTTTCATGCTTAAAGGCCTAAGAGTTTATATATATTTATTAATAAAATAAAAATGAAAAAAAGATTGGACAAAGTATTTAGTACGCCAACTAGTAAACAAGTCAAGGTATATCGAGCCAAATGTTGCAAAAAACACAAGAAAAGTTTTTGGCAAACTCTGTATTCTTTGTTTTTCTAGTAATGTTGTCAAAATTGGTGTTTTCGGTTAAAATAACAACTCTATTAGCTCACTAGATTAAAATTAAAATATGGTAGATTTTAAGGCAAAAGAAAAAGAAATATTGGATTTTTGGGATAAGCAGGAAATTTTTCAAAAATCTGTAGATAGAGAAACTCTTCATGGGGATTATGTTTTTTATGATGGGCCGCCTTTTGCTACTGGTTTGCCACATTATGGACATATTTTATCGTCAGTTATAAAGGATGTAGTGCCTCGTTATTGGACTATGAAAGGTTATCGTGTCAGAAGAAGATGGGGATGGGATTGTCACGGATTACCTATTGAAAATTTAGTGGAGCAGAAATTAAATATCTCTGGCAAAAAGCAGATTGAGGAATATGGAGTAGATAAATTTAACGAAACTTGTAGTAGTGAAGTTTTAAGATATACAGAACAGTGGAAAGACATGGTCCATCGTATTGGGCGCTGGATTGAGTTTGATAATTCTTATAAAACCATGGATTCTACTTATATGGAGTCAGTTTGGTGGGCCCTTAAGAAAATTTGGGATAAGGGATATATCTATGAGGGTAAAAAAGTTCTTTTGTATTGTCCTCGTTGTGAAACTCCAGTATCTAAATTTGAAGTGGCCATGGATAATAGTTATAAAGATGTTACCGACACTACCGTTATTGTAAAATTCAAATTAAAAGTAGGACAGAAAATTAATGGTCAAACCATAGATGATAATACTTATGTTTTGGCTTGGACTACTACTCCTTGGACTTTGCCTGGTAATGTGGCTTTGGCGGTTAATTCAGATATAGACTATATTAAGTTAGTTGATTCTGAAAAAAAGGAAAAATATTGGGTGGCCGAAAAATTAGCTAATAATTTTTTAGATGAAGGAAGTAAATATAATGTTTTGATTGAGCCCACTTCTGTTAATAAGGGTAAAAATTTGGTTGGTTTAGAATACGAACCCTTATATGAAATACCAGCTGTAAAAAATAGTGGCAAAAAATCTCATTATATTGCCGAAGCTGATTTTGTCACGATCGAAGAAGGAACTGGTATAGTACATACGGCTGTTATCTATGGTGAAGATGACTTTAATTTGGGGTTAAAGATTGATTTGCCGATGGTGCCGCTTTTAGATAGTAAAGGAATTTTTAATAACGAAGTCCCACAGTTTATCAGAAGCCTTAAATTTAAAGAATCAGAGCCAAAAATAATAGAAGATTTAAAAAAACGTGATTTATTGTTTAAAGAGGAAGATTATACTCATGCTTATCCTCATTGCTGGCGTTGTGAGAATGCATTATTTTATAATGCTATAGATGCTTGGTTTATTGATATCCAAAAAATAAAAAATCGTTTGGTAAAATTAAACGAAAAAATAAATTGGTTTCCTGAACATTTAAAATATGGCCGTTTTTTGAATAATATAGAAAGCGCACCCGATTGGAATATTTCACGCAATCGTTATTGGGCTAGTGCTTTACCGTTTTGGAAATGTACAGCAGATAATTGTGATAAAGTAGTTTGTATTGGTAGTGTAGAAGAATTAAAATCTAAGGCTTCAAATTTTTCGGACGTTTATCAGTCAGACAAGGTTGAAGATATGGATTTACACAAACATTTTATCGATAAAGTACAGCTTAAGTGTGAATGTGGTGGTGTTATGAACAGAGTTCCTGAGGTAATTGATTGTTGGGTAGAATCATCCTCTATGCCTTTTGCCGAATTTCATTATCCTTTTGAAAACAGAGAAATTTTTGAAAAAAGATTTCCCGGACAATATATAGCAGAATACATTGCTCAGACTAGAACTTGGTTTTACTACATGCATGCCATGTCTACTTTACTATTTGATGATATTAGTTTTGAAAATGTTGTAACCACAGGGACAATCTTGAATGAGTATGGTGTCAAAATGTCCAAATCCAAACGTAATTTTCCCGATCCATGGAAAGTTATAGATAGTTATGGAGTAGATAGTTTAAGATTTTATCTAATGAGCTCGGTAGTTATGCAGGCTGAAAATTTAAATTTTAGCGAAGATGAGGTAAGACAAACATATAATAGACTTATCAATACGCTTGGCAATGTATTAAATTTTTATCTTTTGTATCATGATCAAGCATTATTAAGTGATAAACTAGATAATTCTGATCCCATGGATTCATGGGTACTTAGTAAGATAAATATTTTAAATGACTATGTTACTAAAGAAATGGATAATTATAATACGGTAAAATCAACTAGAGCAATTTTAGATTTCGTACAAGAATTATCAACTTGGTATATTAGAAGGAGTCGAGATAAATTTAAAAATGAACAAACTCGTCAAGAGGCAGTCAACGTACTTTATTATGTATTAACAAAACTATCAAAATTAATAGCTCCTTTTATACCTTTCATGGCTGAAAGTATTTGGCAAGCTTTAAATAATACAGATATAGAATCTGTGCACTTAGCTCATTGGCCACAAGTTGATAAAAAATTGATTGATAAAAAAGTTTTGGAAAGCATGGATGCTATAAAACAACTTGCTGAACGTGCTCATGCTTTGAGAGCTAAATCTGGCATAAAAGTTAGACAACCTTTGGCCAATTTACAAATTACTAAGCCAGTAGATAAAAATTATCTGGAAATTTTACAGGATGAATTAAATGTAGAGAAAGTAGAAATAGTAAAAAAAATAAATATTTCTGATAATTGGATTTTTGATGAAGAAAAAACTTTATCTTTAGATACCAATTTAACAGATGATTTGAAAGACAAAGGTGTAGTCAGAGAGCTTATCAGAGCTATCAATGCTATGAGAAAAGATGCTGGTCTCATGCCTAGCGACAGTCCAGTAGAGACATACAATACTAAGTCAGATTATTTAAAATCAGTAATAGCTAAATATAAAGATGAACTGGTAAGTGGTACTTCAGCTGGAGATTTGCTAGAAACAGATGAAGACCCGAAGATAAATAAAGAATTAAAAATAAGCAGCGAAGAAATTATTTTAGGATTAAAATTGTAAGATGGCTTTTAAGACCGAAGCATTTGTACTGAGATCTAGACCTTTTGTAGAGGCTGATAGAATCTACGATCTTTTTACTCCTCAAGAAGGCGTGATATCTGTAGTGCTTCGCAGTGCAGCACGCTCACGAAGCAAATTGGCTGGACACTTGATGCCCTTTAATAAAGTAAAAGTAATGATCGGTCGTGGTAAGATGGATCATATGGCTGGCGCAGTTATATTGGAAAATTATGCTAATTTAAGAGCAGATTTAAAAAGTATGTCCCTAGCCTCTTCGGTGGTTGAGTTGTTTCTCAGTGACAAATCAATGGGACAAAAGTTTGTAGAATTTTCTTTGCTGGAACATATTTTTATCATTTTAAATCATCAAGGTATTGGTATGAATAAAAAAATGATGTTGGTCAGAGCTTTTCTTTGGAAATATTTATCTGTCGCTGGTTGGCAACCACATTTTCAACTAGGTAAAAATTCTTCAAATGATGGTATAATGTATATGGAGCATGATCATAGCAAAGCTATACCAATCAGCGGCGAGCTATTTGATTTTTTACAATTTATTATCAAAGCAGATTGGCCACAATTAATAAATCTATCTATTGATAGCAATCTCAATAAAGAGTGGCTAAAAATTTCAAAAATATATTATCAATCAATATTTGAGCAACCTTCTAAATCTTTAAAACTATTTATCTATGGCTAAAATAACAAAAAGAAATATGGACTCAGCAAAAAGAGCACCAATTAGAAAGCAATCATACCAAGCTCCTTCTATTAGTAATAGGAGTAATAATGTACCCAAAGAATATCAAACATTTAAAAAAGCACCCAAAGGCAAAGGATCTTTTTTGTGGTTTTTATTTTTACTTTTTGCAGCTACAGTAGCTGGCTTTTGGTTTTGGGCTCAACAGAGCCAAGAAACAATCAACAATAGTATAGAGCTAGTCGTTGATGGACCAAGTGAGATAATCTCTGGTGATCAAGCTACTTATAAAGTGAGTTACAAAAATATAGATACAGTAGCGCTACAAGGTTTAGAGCTTTCTGTACGTTGGCCAAATGGATTTTATTTTGATGGCGCTAGTATTGAGCCGATAGATCAAAACGCTACTACTTGGTTGTTGGAAGATATAGCACCTGGTCAAACAGTAGATTTAGAAATTACTGGACAATTGGTTGGTCAAAAAGATGAAAATTTATCAGCTGCCTTTACGCTAGCTTATCAACCAGTCAATTTTCATTCAGATTTTAAAGCCAAAGCTAATATAGATACAAAAATATCTGATGCCAAATTAGAATTGAGTGTTGAAGCACTGGACAAAACATTGGTAGCTAGCCAGCAAGAAATCAAAGTAAATTTTAAAAACCTGACAGCAGCCAATTTGGAAAATTTGTATATTGATATATTGTATCCTGACGATTTTGAAATAGCCCCCGTAATTGATGAATCAAGTGCTGAAGATGTAGAAGTAACAGAGGAAGAAAATACAGAATTAAACTCAGATTTTATAATAGAAGGAGATTATTTCAAATTAAATTTAGCTGAAGAAGAATTAAAAACCATGTTGATAAATGGATTTTTTACAGTAGATTCCAAGACGGATCAACTATTGGTAGTAGAAATTGGAAATATGGTTGATGGTAATTTTAGAAGACTGGCCAGAATAGAAAAACCAATGATAGTCATCAATCCAAAATTTGATATGAATTTTCAAATCAATGGTCAGTCCTCTCCACAAGCTGTAAATTGGGGAGATACACTTAGATATCAATTGGAAGTAACCAACAATAGCCAAGGGGATGTAGTGGATGTAGGTGTTTCAGCCTTGATTGATAGTGTAGCTTTGGATTGGGATAGTTTGGAAACTATTGGTAATTATGCAGACAACAAAATCACTTGGACCAAAACAGAAAATGAGGCCTTGGGTAATTGGCCAGCTGGAGAAACTAGAATCTTTACTTGGCAAGTAGCTGTAGTAAAAGAGCCTATTGCTGATCGTATGGTAGAAAATATTATTGAAATAAATATAGAAGGTTTAGGAGATTGGAAACAAGTTTCTTCTCCGATAGCCATTACCATTGGAGAGAGTATCAATTTTAACAATGGAGTGTATTGGGATTTGGGAGGTAGACGAGTAGGCTCTGGACTGTTGCCACCTCGTGTTGGAGAAGCCACTGAGTATTTGGTGATTTGGTCACTTCCTCAAGCCACTGGTGTTTTTGACAATGTAAGTGTCTCTACCACTTTACCACCACAAGTAGATTTTATTTCAGAAATAGATATTCAAGATGGTGATTTAGAATTTGATTTGGAAGACAGGAGCCTTACTTGGAACATAAATAGTTTTTCAAATATTATTTTACCAACCACAGCTTCTTTTACTCTTAGACTTACTCCCACCAAAGAAGATCTCGGTCAAGCTACAAATATACTCAATACGACAACAGTAAATGCTAGTGGTATAGAAGATGTAATAGTCAGATCCAAGGCCATTAAGACAGCCGATGTAATCTCAGACAGTAGTAGTCCAATAGGTATAGTAGAATAACTATGTTTAAGTTAAAGCAAAAATCCAAAAAATCTCAAGCAAGATTGGGAGTACTTAAGACTTCTCATGGAGAAATCAGTACTCCTTTTTTTATGCCCATTGCTACTAAAGCTGCTATCAAGTCATTGGAAATTAAAGATGTCAAAGATTTGGGAGCTGAAATTATACTTTCCAATACTTATCACAATTTATTAAAACCAGGTGTAGCAGTCATCAAAAAATTTGGGGGTCTTCATGAGTTTATGCACAATGATTTGCCAATACTCACCGACAGTGGGGGCTATCAAGTGTTTTCTTTGGCCAAGTTTAGAAAAATAAAAGGCAATAATATTGAATTTCAATCGCATATTGATGGCAGTCGGCATATATTAAATCCAAAGTGTGTTATTGATATCCAAGTTGCACTAGGCAGTGATATTATGATGGTACTAGATGAATGTGTAGGTTTGCCAACCACCAAGGCCAAAGCACAAGAGGCTGTAGAAAGGACCAGTAAGTGGGCACGTATTGCTATAGAATATAAAAATAGATTAAACAAAAAATCTAGCAAAATAAAAAAACAGCTTTTGTTTGCCATTGTTCAAGGCGCTGATTTTAAAGATTTGCGTATACACAGTGTCAAAGAACTGGTAGCAATGAATTTTGATGGCTACGGCATAGGTGGTTTAGCAGTTGGAGAACCAGCTAGTACTATGTATAAAGTTTTGGATTATACAGTAGATGAGCTACCGGAAAATAAGGCTAGGTATCTGATGGGAGTGGGTTATCCAGAAAATATTGTAGAGGCAGTCAGGCGAGGTATAGATATGTTTGATTGTGTAATACCAACTCGTGAAGCTCGTCACGGCAAGCTTTATATTTGGAATGGTAAGCCAGATGTGACAAAAAAGAATTTTTATAAAACAATCAATATTTTCAATGCCAAATTTGCCAAAGATACAAAATCCATAAATAATACAAATTTAAAAAATTATTCCAAGGCGTATCTACATCATTTGTTTAAGACTCAAGAGCCATTGGCTCTTAGATTGGCCACTTTGAATAATTTGGCATTTTATTTGGATATGATGAAAAAGATTAGGCAAGCTATCAAAACTGGCAAATTGTAGTATTTAATAAATATATTAAACATGATATAATATCAAATATGAAAGTAGTAGATTATAATAAAGGCTTTACTTTGGTGCAATTGATTATTTCCATTTCTATTTTTTTGGTTTTGTCAGCTATGGTGTTGTTTAGTCTAGATGTAACATCTAGAAATGGTAAAGCCAAAGATACCAAAAGATGGGAAGATGTCACAGCTATTGCTGAGGCAGTCGGGCTTTATCAAATAGATAATAATTCTTTACCAGCTAGTATAGCTGGAGCTACTTATATTGATACAGCCCAAAAATATGTACTTTGTTCAACAGCCTCATCACTTACTTGTGATGGACAAAGCAGAGATTGTTTGGTGATTGATGACGCAGATTTCTTGGGGGCTTATTTAGGAGGATCTTTGCCAGTTGATCCAGAAAAAACCGATAGTACCGACACTGGTTATTATATTGCTAGAAATGGTGATCAAATGCTATTTGGAGCTTGCAGTAGCTATGATGGCACGAGTATTGAATATACAGCTAGAGCCAAAGTACCAGCTGTTTGTGGAAATGGCATAATAGAAGACAACGAAGTTTGTGATGATAGTGATGCGTTGACTGAGGGTTGTGGTACTTCAAACCCAGCTGAATTGAATACGCCAGGCACTTATTGTAATAGTGATTGTACAGCTGAGGTGACTACTGCTATAACTGAGCTTTGTGATTATAATACTTGGACAAATGATTGTCAGCTTGATAGTGTGTGGTATACAAATAGTGATGTAGGTGGAACAAGTTGGTGTAATGTTACTTGTAATGTGGAACAATCAATTGGTGTTGCATGTGATGAGTTGCCACCACCAATTGATTAGTATAATTAGTCAATAAAAATTTATTTTTTATAAAACCGTCTGAGTTTTTTTCAGGGCGGTTTTTTTGTTTATAAAAATTGCCTAAATATGTTATAATGTATTTGATGACACAAAATGTAATAGTACAAGCCATAAAGATATTACTTATTGATTTGATAGGTGAAATTTTATATTTCCCTATTTGGTGGTATAGCCAAGGACTCATAAGAACAGTGCTTTATGTTTTTAATACTATCAAAGACACCAATCGCAATTTGGCGGTAGGCTTGATGTTTAAAAGTCTTTTTAAGCCAATGTTTGGTCAATATGATAGAGAAGGACGCATTATTAGTTTTTTCTTTAGATTGATTTTGACTTTTGCTCGCTCAATAGTCTTTTTAATTTTAGTGATTATTTATTTATTGCTAATTATTTTTTGGATATTTTTACCAGTCGTAGTAGCTTGGATGATTTATAATAATTTTAATACTTTATGGAAGGCCTAAAGTTTGAAAATTGTCAGGCTTGTGGAGGTACAGGCAAACTCAACGGTGCAAGTTGTGCTACTTGTTTTGGGTATAGAGAATATTATTTTACCAATAATAATTTTTTGTATTTTACGCGCAGTACAAATTATGCTCATATTTTTGTCAGAGAACTTAAGAAAACAGTTGATATTATTATAAATATATTTTTATTAGCAAGTGTATTTATTACTTTATATCTAGTTTACAAAATATTAAATGTTGTAGAATTTGAGCCTAGAAATTTGTGGTATTTTATTTCTACAATCAGAAGTGAAAATCTTTATTTAGGTATTTTGATTTTGGCTGATATGTTTTTGTATTATCGTTTGGTTATACCTGGTATCAAGAAAACCGACAAAGAAAAAATGCTAGCCAATCAAGATATAAATGTCAAACATAATATTGCTGATCATCTAGGGCAAGAAGCTTCAAAGATGATTGATAAGGCTTGGCTTTTTGGTAAATACAAACAAATATTTCCTATCAGTGCTTGGCATTTGCTTTTTATATTATTAAATGATAGAGATATTCGTTTGGTTTTGGCTAGACTAGGAATTGGAGCAGATAATATCAAAAAAAGTATAGATGAAAATATATCTAAACTAGTTGTTTCTCAAGATAAAGAATTGGATTTAGATGAAAATGCCAAAAATGCTATGCTCAATGCTTATTGGCATATGAATAAAAGACATGGTGAATATATTGCGGAGGTAGATTTGTTTTATGGTGTTGTAACATCTAGCCAACAAATACGCAACATGTTTTATGATATGGATATTGATGAACAAAAAATAGAAAATGTAATTTCTTGGGTGAAGATAAATAAAGATTTGGTAGATAGATATAAGAGGCTTAGATCTAGGTCTATCTTTAAACCAAAAGGTGGAATGAATAGATCATACACGGCTATTGCCACACCAATCTTAAATAGTTTTTCTCAAGATTTGACACTTATGGCCAAGGCAGGGGTACTAGGTTTGTCGGTCGCTAGAGAAAAAGAAATAGCAGAAATTATATCAACAGTTGAAAGTAGTATTGCTTCGGTGGTATTGGTTGGTCCACCAGGGATAGGTAAAGGTAATATAGTAGAAGGTATTGCCAATAGTATGATGGCCGAAGAACTGCCAGAGCTTTTTCAAGATAAAAGATTGGTAGCGATATCTGCTCCAATGCTTGTTTCCGGTGCAGAAGGCACCGGCAGATTAGAAGAAAGATTTTTGGCTCTTTTGCAAGAAACAGCTGCTTCTGGAAATATAATATTATATATTGAAGATATTCATCAGTTGGTTGGTATATCATCTGAAGGTACAGAAGGTGTATCTTTGGCGGAGATATTGGCTGGAGAAATACGCAAGAGAAATGTGATTGTCATTGCTACAGCCAATAGCAAAGAATATGTACAATATATAGAAGGTACTGGCTTGGGACAAGCACTTAAAAAAATAAATATTAAAGAGCCAGATAAAAATCAGACTATTCAGATGATGGAAGCACATGTTGGTATGGTAGAAGGTAAACATCAGGTATATTTTACTTATGATGCTCTTGATACTATTTATGAATTATCAAATAGATATATTACCGACAAAGCTTTGCCTAGCAAGGCTATAGATCTTATGGATGAGGCTGGTATTATAGTTTCCAAACGTGGTCAAAAAGATAAGCTAGTTAAAAAAGAAGACATAGAAGCCCTTGTAAGTCATAAGACTAGTATTCCTTTGTCAGCTGTGACTAGTCAAGAATCTACCAAGCTTATAAATATGGAAGCAGAGCTTCATGAGCGTATTGTCGGTCAAGATGAAGCGGTTAGTCTTGTTGCTTCAGCTTTGAGGCGCTCTAGAGCCGAACTACGTGACAAGAAAAGACCAATTGTCAATTTACTTTTCTTAGGTCCAACTGGTGTGGGTAAAACAGAGCTAGCTAAGACAGTGGCTGAAAAATATTTTGGTGATGAAAAAAATATGATTCGTTTGGATATGAGTGAATATCAAAACCAAACATCCCTACCTAGACTGATTGGTTCTCCTGAGTCTGGTACACCAGGCTTACTTACTGAAGCTGTCAGACATCAGCCATTTGCATTGCTACTCTTAGATGAAATTGAAAAAGCCAATCCAGATATTTTGAATATATTTTTACAAGTGATGGAAGATGGACGACTTACCGATGCACTAGGTCGTACAGTAGATTTTACCAATTTGATTATAGTAGCTACTTCCAATGCTGGTACATCTTTTATTCAAGATCAAATCAATGCTGGACGCACGGTTGATGAATTTAAAGATCAATTAATCAAAGAAGAAATACGAGATATTTTTAGACCAGAATTTATCAATCGTTTTGATGGTACTGTAGTTTTTCGTCCACTTACTCAAGAAGAGATATTCAAGATTGCTGGCTTCATGCTAAACAAAGTTAAAAAGAGGTTGGAAGAAAAAGGCATTATTTTTGAAGTGACTGAAGCTGCTCAACGTGAACTGGCTCAAGCTGGGTTTGATCCGGTTTTTGGTGCTAGGCCACTAAGACGTGTTATCCAAGATCAAGTGGATAATGCTTTGGCTGACTTTTTATTAAATGGTAAACTAGGCAGAAGAGATGTAGTAGTCTATGATGTAGGTGGTCAAATTTCTGTTCGCAAACCAACAGGATATTAATTTTATAGATTATAGAGTTTTAAAAATAATAAGACTTGTTTGATTACAACTGGTCTTATTTTTTATCTAGTTATGTAATAAATTACTCATTTAGTCAACCTTGATAATTAATGTATTTTTAGGTATAATTTTGATATTAAAGTATTAAAAAATTATCTTTATATGAAAGAATTGCGCAAGTTTGATAAGGTAGTAAATCTAGCCAAAACCAAAGGCTTTATTTTCCCTTCTTCTGAAATATATGGTGGTCTAAATTCCATCTATGACTACGGTCCATTAGGTACTGAGCTCAAAAATAATCTCAAGCAAGCTTGGTTTGATTTTATGTTGGCTAGACGTGATGTAGTGGGTCTAGATTCAGCTATCTTGATGCACCCAGCTATATGGAAAGCCTCAGGGCACTTAGATGGTTTTTCTGATCCATTGGTAGATTGTATGAAATGTAAAGCACGCTGGCGTGCTGATCACTTGCTCGAGAAAAAAGGTATCAAACCACACTTTGGTAAAGACAAGGGTCCGGCGATGGGTGATATAAAATGTCCCGATTGTGGAGGCGATCTTACCGAAGTCAGACAATTCAACTTGATGTTTAAGACTTTTATGGGACCACTAGAAGATAGTGCCAATCAGATTTATCTTCGTCCAGAAACTGCTCAAGGTATTTATGTCAATTTTCTCAATGTGATCAATTCTATGCGTATGAAGATGCCATTTGGTATTGCTCAAATTGGCAAAGCTTTTAGAAATGAGATTACTCCTGGTAATTTTACTTTTCGGATGCGTGAATTTGAGCAAATGGAAATGCAATATTTTGTTCATCCTGACAAAACTAAAGAAGTTTTTGCCAAATGGCAACAATTGCGTATGGAATGGTATAAAGATTTGGGTATTAGTCCGGACAATTTAAGATTTAGAGAGCACGAGAAAGATGAATTGGCTCACTATGCCAAGCGAGCCCTAGATATTGAATACAACTTTGCTTTTTCTGCCAACGAAACTTTCAAAGAGTTAGAAGGTATTCATCACAGGGGTGATTGGGACCTTAGTCAGCATCAAAAATTTAGCAAACAAAAACTAGCACTTAAAGATGCAGAGGCCAAAGAATATATTCCAAACATAATAGAAACATCAGGTGGCGTAGATAGAGCTATTTTAGCCTTTTTAATGGAAGCCTATACAGAGATAGAAGGAGGACGCAGCACTACTACTGAGAGCAACAAAGAAGCTGAAGTTGTTTTGAAATTAGATAAAAGATTGGCGCCAATCAAAATTGCAATACTTCCTCTTTCCAAAAAAGATGAATTGGTCAACAAGACCAATGAGGTTTATGATATATTGGTTGGTAAATATCGTATTGCTTATGACGAGACTGGCTCTATTGGTAAGCGTTATCGTCGTCAAGATGAAATAGGTACACCATATTGTGTAACAGTTGATTTTGAAACTTTAGAAAATAATATAGTCACAGTCAGAGACAGGGATACTATGAAACAAGATTATGTAAATATTTCTGAGCTAGGGGTTTATTTTCAAGATAAATTTAAGTAAATATAAAAGCGTTTTTAATATATGTATAAAAGAATTGTTCGTCGTGATGGCAGTGTCATCATCTTAGCTCCCAAGCAAGATACCAAAGCTATTACCTTTGAAGTGTTATATAAAGTAGGTAGTCGTCAAGAAAATAACAAAAACAATGGAGTGTCTCATTTTGTTGAACACTTGATGTTTAAGGGTACCAAGAGACGACCAGCTACAGCTGATATTGCCAAAGAGCTCGATGGTGTAGGAGCGCAATACAATGCTTTCACAGGCAAAGAATATACTGGTTATTATATTACTGTAAATAATAGTCATATGACTATGGCTATAGATATGCTTTCTGATATGCTCCATAATTCTAAATTTGATAAAGCAGAAATAGATAGAGAACGAGGTGTGATTGTTGAAGAAATAAATATGTATGAAGACAATCCTATGATGTATATTGAAGAAGTCTTCGAAGCTTTGTTGTTCGATGGTACAGATCTTGGTAAGTCTATTGCTGGTCCTCGTATAAATATTCAAACAATTTCTAGAAATACTCTTTATACTTATCATCAAAAATATTATTATCATGGCAACGCTATCATTGGTTTGGCTGGCAACTTCAATGAAAAGCAAGCCCTCAAGTTGATAGACAAACTTTTTCCTATCACCAAGCGTCAGGTACGTGTCAAAAATAAAAAATTAGCTGTGATAAAACAAGTTAAACCAGCTATCAGGATTGTAAATCGTGAACTAGAACAAGTACAATTGATGCTTGGTTTCCGTACGTCTTCTATCAATGATAAGGATTTTATTTTTAATCAACTCTTAGCCAATATAGTAGGTGGTACTATGAGCTCAAGAATGTTTTTAAATATTAGAGAAAGAAAAGGTCTTTGTTATTTTATCAGAGCGGAAGTCAGTGGTTATGAAGGAGTGAGTGCATTTACAGTACACGCCGGTCTTAACAAGTTAAAGATTTATGAAGCTCTTACTGCTATTAAAGAGGAGTTAGATAAGATTGCTCATGATGGAATTAGTATGGCTGAGTTATATCAAGCCAAAGAAAATATCAAAGGACACATGATTCTTAATATGGAAAATTCTAGTTCTCATCTAAATTTTTTAATCTCACAGGAGGCAATCGGCAAACCGATAAAAGATTTGGAGGAAAAACTCAAAGAATTGGATAAACTTAGTTTGAAGCAGGTCAATTTTTTGGCCAACAAAATTGTTGACTGGGCAAAATCAAATTTGGTTATTATTGGGCCATTTAAAGACAAAAATAAGTTTATTAATATATTATCTCACAAAAATTAAATTTTAAAATAAAAATATTATGTCTAATCAATCTATTTCAATTACCACAGAAACAATCTTAAGAATAATAACTATATTATTATTCTTGGGTTTTATGTTTTTGATAAAAGATGTTTTGGCTCTGCTATTTGTAGCAGTGATATTAGCAGCTGCTTTTGATCCTTTGGTTGATTGGCTACATAGATTTAAGATGCCAAGAGCTATTAGTATCATTGGAGTTTATATTATAAGTTTATCTTTGGTAGCTTGGTCTATATATCTTTTATCTGGGCCTTTGGCTACACAAATTGTAGATATGTCTAGAGCTTTTCCAGATTTTTATAACAAAATTAATCAAAACTTAGGAGGTACCATAGATCTTAATCATTTGTTTAATAAAGAGGCTATTAGTGCTAGTTTTACTGATATTACCAAAAGTCTAGGGCAAGCTACTACTGGAATATTTAATATTTTGTCTTCTATTTTTGGTGGTATGATTAGTTTTTTTATGGTTTTGGTTATTACTTTTTATCTGACCGTAGAAGAAGATGGCGTTAAGCGTTTTATTTCTTCTATCACCCCAATTAGGCATCGTCCTTATATTTCAAAATTGATTGTTGATATGCAACATCGTATGGGCTATTGGCTTCGAGGACAATTGTTGTTGTCACTAGTCATTTTTATCATGGTTTATCTTGGTTTGATGTTTTTGGGAATAAAGTATGCCTTGTTATTGGCATTGATAGCAGGCTTATTTGAAATTGTGCCATTTATTGGTCCTTGGATTGCAGCTATCCCTGGTGTATTTTTTGCCTTAGCCTACAGCCCTAGTAAAGCTTTTTGGGTAGCTATTATGTATCTGGTAATTCAACAACTAGAAAACAATTTGATAGTGCCAAAAATCATGGGTAAAACTACCGGTCTCAATCCACTAGTAGTGCTTGTTGCTATCATGGTTGGTGCTCGATTGGGTGGTGTAGTAGGAGCATTACTGGCTGTGCCAGTAGCTTTGGCAATCGCTGTTTATGTCGAAAGTTTGATAGGCGATAAAAAAAAGAACGATAATAAATTATCTAAATAAATGTTATATATTGTTGCTACTCCAATTGGAAACTTAGAAGACATCACATTGCGTGCTTTAGAAGTTTTAAAGAACGTAGATATTGTATTGGCCGAAGATACTCGGGTCAGCAAAAAACTTTTTAGTCATTATAAAATAAACACTCAGCTTATATCTTGGCATCAGCATAGTAGTGATAAAGATTTTGATAAGTTGGCCAAGTATTTTGCTAGCAATAAAAATGTCGCTTTGATTACTGATGCTGGCAGTCCAGGTATTTCCGATCCAGGTGGCAAGCTTATAGAATTGGTATTGACCAATTTTCCTGATATAGAGATTGTAGCTGTGCCTGGTGCTTCAGCTTTGACGGCTATGATATCTATCGCTGGTATAGCGATGGACAAATTTTTATTTTTGGGATTTTTGCCACACAAAAAAGGTAGACAGACCTTGATGACAGAGATAAAAGCCAGTAAAAGACCAGTAATATTTTTTGAATCAGTTCATCGTGTACTAAAAACTCTGGATCAACTAGCTGATTGTAATAAACAATTAATAATCGGTAGAGAATTAACCAAAAAGTTTGAAACTGTCTATCGTGGTACTGCTAAAGAGATTTTAGCAAAATTAAATAATGATAAAAACCAACAAAAAGGTGAATTTGTAATAATCGTAAACAATGTCTAGAGAGAATGATACAGAAGGGCTTTGATAAATATAATAATTTAAAATAAATATTTATGTCACTTACGAAACAATTGGGCACTATTAGTATTTTGATGAAAGATAGACATAGTTATGCAGTTGAGGTTCAAGAAATATTGACTGAACATGGAAATTTGATTATGGCTAGAATGGGAGTCAATCCTGCCAGAACATGTGTAAAAAATTGCACAGGCATCATTACCATAATAGTTGAGGGTACAACCAAAGAAATAAATGATTTGACCAAAAAACTTGATAAGGTGTATGGTGTGGTAGCTAAGAGTGTAATTATTACCAAATAATGAATTTTGCTATAAGACAACTAAAAACCGAAGATTTACAAGATGGCAGTGGCTTTTTAGAAACATTATCTCATCTTAGTGATATCAGTAACTTAGCTATTAAAGCAAGACAAGAAATTTTTGAACGAGCTAGTGGCAATGGAATTTATTTTTTAGTGGCTGTATCAGAAGAAGAGGAAAACAAGGGACAGATTGTTTCAACAGTCAAGCTGATAGTAGAACCAAAGTTTTTTCATGGAGGTCTTTCAGCTGGACATATAGAAGATGTGGTTACTCGCCAAGGATTTGAAGGGCAAGGCTTATCCAAAGCTTTACTTACAGAGGCTATTAAGATTGCCAGAGACAGTGGTTGTTACAAAGTTATTTTAGATTGTAAAAAAGAATTTATTCCTTTTTATAGCAAATTAGGATTAACAGAGCATGATATTTGTATGAGATTAGATTTGATTGATTAATTAAAAATAATGAAAAAGTTTTATATCACCACACCTATATATTATGTCAATGACAAGCCACACATTGGCCATGCTTATACTACCATAGTAGCTGATGTTTTGGCTCGTTTTTGGCGTCAACAAATTGGAGATAAAAATGTATTTTTTTTGACTGGTACTGATGAGCATGGTGCCAAAATTGCCGAAGCTGCTCAAAAAGAAGGTCTAGAACCACAGGCCTTTACAGATAAAGTATCACAAAAATTTAAAGATGCTTGGTCAGCTATGGAAATTGATTATGATCAATTTATTCGTACTACTGATAAAGAACATGTAAAGATTGTTGGCGATATTTTAAATACTTTAAAAGATAAAGGAGTACTCTATCAAGGAGATTATCAGGGGCTGTATTGTGTGGGTTGTGAAAAATTTATTTTAGAAAG
Organism: Patescibacteria group bacterium; assembly: GCA_041662585.1. Classification (GTDB taxonomy): domain Bacteria; phylum Patescibacteriota; class Patescibacteriia; order UBA1558; family GWA2-36-10; genus XYD1-37-29. The sequence continues at coordinate 77,628 of JBAZSG010000004.1, forward strand.
TGAACTAGTAGACGGTAAGTGTCCAGACCATAATAGAGTGCCAGATAAGCTAAAAGAAAAAAATTGGTTTTTCAAATTGTCGGATTTTTTACCAAAGATAAAAACTGCCATTGAGTCAGGCGAGTTGTATATCTATCCAGAGTCTAGAAAAAAAGAAGTGCTAGGTTTAATAGACAAACAACATGTACCAGATTTTTCTATTTCACGATCCAAAAAAGCTGTGCCATGGGGTATAGATTTACCATGGGATAGTGATCAAAAAACATATGTGTGGATAGACGCTTTGAGCAATTATATTACAGCTCTTAACTATCCGCAGGGAAAATATTTTAAAAAGTTTTGGCCAGCTGATGCTCAGTTTTTGGCTTTAGATATATTGAAGTTTCATGCTCTTTATTGGCCAGCCATACTCATGGCTCTTGGTTTGCCTTTACCCAAATTGTATATTCATGGTTTTTTTACTATCAATGGTAAGAAGATGAGTAAAACTTTGGGCAATGTCATCAGTCCCAATGAATTGGCAGACAAGTATGGTGCGGAAGTAAGTAAATATTTGATATTATCTCAATTTTCTTTTGGACAAGAATCAGATATTAAGGTAGATGATTTTTCAGTAAAATATAATGCTGATTTGGTAAATGGCTTGGGTAATTTGGTAAATCGTGTTACCAATATGGTAGAACAATATATGGCTGGTAAAATAAATATTGAGTTTAAAGATATGTCTTTGGGCAAGGAAGAATTAAAACAACTTCATTTCAGAGAAGCTTTGCTTACTATTTGGCAAGTCATAGCCAAAGATAATACTTTGATAGATCAATCCAGGCCTTGGGAACTAGCCAAAGCTGATACCAATAAAGATAAATTAGAAAAAATACTTCAAGAGCTTAGTTTGGATTTGTATAATATTGCTTTAGCTCTTAAGCCTTTTATGCCAAAAAAGTCTAAAGAGATATTGGATATAATCACTGCCAAAAAAGTTCAAAAGCCAGCTAAGCCATTATTTCCTAGAATATAAATATTGGTGTATTATATATATAAATTAATATAAAAATAATTATGAATTGGTTTGATATTTTCTTAATAGTCATTTTATTCATTTTCACTTGGAAAGGATTTAGAGCTGGCTTGGTGGGAGCTATTGGAGGGTTTTTTGGAACTATTTTTGGGATTTGGGCAGGCGCTCATTATATGCAACAAGCTGGCGCTTGGATAATGGAGCTTATCAATTTTAGCAATGAGTATTTAGCAATTATCCTTGGATTTTTAGCGATATTTTTGGCTATCAATATTGTAGTCAGCATTATTGTTTCTATTATCAATAAAGTTTTTCATATTATTCCTTTTATCAATTTAATAAACAAACTTTTAGGAGCTGTTGTCGGTATTGTGACTGGAGCTTTGGCTGTTTCAGCGATAGTCTATATTATGTCACTATTACCAATTAGTGAGGCTATATCAGGCAATATATTGCATTCACAGATAGCTGATACGGCTCTAAAAATTGCCTTTATAGTCAAACCATTTATACCAGAGGCTATTAAAGGTTTAAAATCAATTTTTGAAAATGTTAATTGATAGTCATGCCCATCTAAACTTTGAAGCATACAAAGATGACCTGTCAGCAGTGATAGGTCGCTCTTGTCAAGCCAATATGCGCGTCATAAATATCGGCGCAGCTTATGATACTAGTCTCAAAGCTGTCAATTTGGCTTTGGCTGAGCCTAGTTTTTTTAGCGCCATTGGTCTTCATCCTGTGCATGTCTATGACGAAGAGTTTAATGTTGAGCATTTTCAAGACTTGATACATAGTGCCAAGGGCAGAGTAGTAGCTATGGGAGAAACTGGTTTTGATTATTTTCATCTTTGGCAATCTTTAGAAAAAGGTGCCAAAGATATTGCCGAAATAAAAGCCAAACAAGAAACAGTTTTTCGTAACCATATCAAATTGGCTAAAGAAAATAAGCTAGCTTTAGTAGTCCATGGCAGAAATGGTAAGGAAGATAAAACTGCTTATCAAGATATTTATCGAGTCCTCAAAGATGAAGGATTTACCAGAGGCGTGATACATTGTTATGGAGGAAATTTAGAAGAAGCCAAAGCTTTTGTTGCTTTGGGGCTATATATAGGTTTTACAGGAATAGTGACTTTTGATAAAACAGGAGTATTGGAAGAAATTGTTAAGTGGATACCAGAAGATAAAATGTTGATAGAAACCGATGCACCGTATTTGTCACCAGTGCCAAATAGAGGCAAGCGCAATGAGCCAATATATGTAAAGCATGTGGCAGAAAAAATTGCCGAAATAAAAAACAAAAGTGTAGAGGAAATAATAGAGATTACTGGCAACAATGCTATTAAGTTATTTGGATTAAAATAAATATTTATAGACATAATAATATTATATTGCTCGTGTTATGAATTATCTGCTCCGTTGCTAAAGCAAAGTCGCATCTAAATCATAACTCTCGCAATAATAAATAAAAAAATGTTAGATGATGATAAAGATTTTAAATTTTCTAAATTAACTCCAGAAAATATTGTTATAAATTATATTTTTAATATGGAGCAGGGAGATTTTGGAATACTGGACGAAGTAAAATCTGCTATTCATCAGCAAGTAGCTCTGGAACTTATCAAAGCTGGACAAGCTAAATTATTGGCAGATAATCTAGAGAAGTTTAAAGACATTGATAAACAGCAAATAGTAGAGTCAATTATTGAATCAGGAGACAATTTTTTGGCTAGTCAGATAGCTGGTCAAACTACAGATATAGAGCTTGATGATTTGGGAGATATAATAGATAAAATATAATATAAATATATGGAAACATTTTCATTATTAATTTCAATTTTAGTCTTAGCACTCATGGCAGTAGTGATTTTTTTGCTTTTTAGGAATAACAAGCCTCAGGAAGTAAAAGAAGATAAGGCTATGTTGATGTTGCAACAGCAATTAAATGATTTGACTAAACAGTTAGGAGAAAAAATTGACAATACTACTAGACATTCTTCCAAGATGCTCCAAGATCAGTTTATGGAAACAAGTCGTATTTCCAAAGATGTCACTGAAAAACTTTTAAAATTGGAAGAAACAAATAAACAAGTAGTTAGTTTTACTGATCAGTTACAAAATTTGGAAAAAGTTTTGACCAATGCCAAGACCAGAGGCAATCTTGGTGAAGCAAGTTTGGAAATGATATTAGCAAATATATTACCTCCTCAATCATATGAGATGCAGTATCATTTTAAAAATGGTGAAGCAGTTGATGCTGTTGTTAAGATTAAAGATAAAGTATTACCAGTTGATGCTAAGTTTTCTTTGGAAAACTATCGTCGTATTATTGATGAACAAGACAAAAGCAAAAAAGAGACGCTAGAAAAAGAATTCAAAAATGATTTGAAAAAAAGAATTGATGAAACTTCTAAATATATTCGTCCTAGTGAAGATACGCTTGATTTTGCTTTTATGTTTATCCCAGCGGAGGGAATATATTATGACTTACTCATTAATGAAGTAGGGGCAGTCAAAGTAAATACGCGATCTTTAATTGATTATGCTTTTAATGAAAAGAAAGTTATTATAGTTTCTCCTACTACTTTTGCCGCTTATTTGCAGACAGTATTGCAAGGTCTCAAAGCTTTACAAATAGAAGAATCAGCCAAAGAAATTCGTAAAAATGTTGAGATGTTACAAAAGCATCTATTGGCTTATGGTGAGTATCACAAAAAACTTGGTAACCAGCTCTCTACTGTAGCTAATACTTATAATATTTCTAATAAAGAATTCAATAAAATTGATAAGGATGTGTTGAAAATTAGTGGTAAATCAGGGGAGTTTGAGCTAGAAGATGTTGAAAAACCCAGGTTAGAGTAAGGGCGAAAAAACTATTGACTTTTTGGCGGTTTACATATATAATGTAGCCGCTTTTGTTTATTATAAATTTATGCCATCGGTTGAAAAAGATAACAAAAACAAGGACAAAAATGATCTAATGAGACTAGCTATGACGATGTTTGTTGAGGCTAGTGGTTGGATTGCTTTTCCAGTTATAGGTGCTTTATTTTTGGGCAGATGGTTAGACGATAAGCAGGGTACAGAACCATTGTATTTTATCAGTATTACAGCCTTAGCTTTTATTGTTTCTTCGGTCGGAATTGGTAAAACGGGAGTAAAATACATGAAAAAAATTGAACAAGAAGATGCTTTAAAGAAACAAGACAAAAATGAGTCAAGAGACAAGTAATAATCAAGAAGTTTTAGATAATATAAACAACTCTTTAGAAGAAGAAGTTGAGGTTACTGGCGAACACGAAGAACACGAGCATACTCTTTTTGCCGAAAATTTATTTAGTATAGGTAATTTTAATATTACCAATTCTCTGCTTACATCTTGGGTAGCAGTTTTTTTGATTATTATTTTAGCTATTGTCATTAGAATAAAAAATTCTAAAATACCATCAAGGTTTCAAAGTTTCATAGAGACAGTTATTGAAGGTGCTTATAATATGATGGATATGGTGACCGATAATCGATCTAAAAGTGAAAGAATATTTCCTATTATTTTTTCTGTATTTATATTTGTATTAATAAACAATTGGTTGGGACTTTTTCCAGGACTTGGTTCCATAACATACAACGGTACAGCATTGTTACGAGGAGCTACGGCTGATTTAAATACTACACTAGCCTTAGGATTGTTTGGAGTTGTAGCAGCCAATATTTTTGGTATTATAGTAGTTGGTGGTTGGTCTTGGTTTAATAAATTTATCAACCTGCAAGCTTTGATAGAAATTCCAAGAAAGATTAGAAAAGAGCCTACTATTGTTTTGATTAATCCTATTACTTTTTTTGTGGGGTTGGTAGAAATTATTTCTGAAGTAGCCAAGATTGCATCATTGTCATTTAGGTTATTTGGTAATGTGTTTGCGGGTGAGGTATTACTCGCTTCTCTTTCAGCTATGGTTGCTTATGGACTACCTTTGCCATTTATGTTTTTGGAATTAATAGTTGGTATTATACAGGCTCTTATTTTTTCAATATTGACATTGGTGTATTTCACCATTGCCTCTGCTGAACATGAGCATTAACTCTCGCGTTATCTTGAACTTGATTCAGAATCTCAATAGATGAGATTTTGAAATAAATTCAGAATGACATAAGTCATATAATTAATAAATAGATAATTAAAGGCGACGTAAAAAAAATAAAAATAAGATCGACCGGCAATTATCAGAAAGGAAAAATAATTATGGAAGGACTAGATTTAACTTTAATGGCTAAGGCCATTGCTATCGCAGTAGGTGGTGTTGCACCAGCTCTAGCTATTGGTAAAATTGGTGCCAAAGCTATGGAATCTATTGGACGTAATCCAGAAGCAACTGCTAAGATTTTGGTTCCAATGCTTTTGGTATCAGCTTTTGCTGAAGCTATTGCTATTTATGCATTGATTATTGCTTTTAGTATTAAGTAATTTTGATTGCTTTGAGCGCTCTAAAATGTTTAGAGCGTAATTGAGTAATTAAATTAAATAGAGAGATTAAGTATAATAAATATGGAAATTTTAGAACTATTTGGAGTAGATTGGAAATTACTAACTGCACAGTTTGTAAATTTTGCTATTGTAGTAGTCATTTTGTGGTGGTTTGCATTAAAGCCTCTTACTCAGACTATGCAAAAACGAAGTGATGAAATATCCAAAGGTTTATCAGACGCTAAAGCTTCTGGAGAAAGATTGGAACAAGTAGAGCGAGAAGTTAAAGAAAAATTGATTGAAACCAAAAATATAGCAGCCGGTCTTTTGGACGATGCCAAAAAACAAGCAGAAAAAAATAAGCAAGAAAATCTAGCTAAAACCAAAGATGAAATAAGCAAGTTGATTGCCAAAGCCAAAGAGCAAATTGCTGGCGAAAAAGATGCTATGATTACTGAGATAAAGAGCGAAGTGTCTGACATGGTAGTAAAATCTTTAGAAAAGATTTTATCAAAAGGCATTTCCAAAGATTTGGACAAAAAATATATTGATAAGGTATTAAAAGATTTGAAATAATGAAAAAAAATGATGTAAAAATTTTAGCTTCTGCTTTATATGAAGCAAGTAAGGATAAAAAAGGTAAAGAACTGGATAAAGTTATTGGCAATTTTTCAGCTTACTTATCTCAGCACCATTTGGTAGCCATGATTCCAGCTATTTTAGTAGAGTTAGAAAATATACATTTTTTAAAAGAAGGTATTGTCAAAGCTTATATTACTTCTTCATTGGAATTAGACAAAACAGAAATTAAAAATATTGTTGATATAGTAAAAAGAAAAATCAAGCAAGAAGTAGTAGCTAAGACAGAAACAGACGAGAGTATTATTGGAGGAGCAGTAGTAAAATATAAGGATAAAATTATCGATATGTCTATCAGACATCAGTTAAATAATTTAGCAAAACAATTAAGTAATTAATAATATGTCTTACGATCATTTAGTAAAAAGTTTGCAAAAGCAATTAGAAGACTTTCAATCCGACGTCAAAGAAGAAGCTATTGGTGAAATCATCGAAGTGGGCGATGGTATTGCCAAAGTATCTGGACTTTCTGATGTAAAATCTTCTGAGATGCTTGAATTTGAAAATAAAGTTGGAGAAAAAGTCTACGGCGTGGTTTTAAATTTAGAAGAATTTTCTATTGGTGCTATTATTTTGGGAGAATATACTAGCTTGAGAGAAGGAGATAAAGTAAAGAGAACCAAGCGTATTTTGGAAGTACCAGTTGGCGAAGCTGTAGTTGGTCGTGTGGTAAATCCACTAGGACAACCTATTGATGGCAAAGGTGAAATAAAGTCAAACCAATTTTATCCAGTAGAAAAAATTGCTCCGGGTGTTATTACTCGTCAATCAGTATTTCAACCACTGGAAACCGGTATCAAAGTAATAGATGCTATTATTCCGATTGGCAAAGGTCAACGTGAACTTATCATTGGTGATCGTCAAACTGGTAAAACTGCCTTAGCTATTGATGCTATTATCAACCAAGCAGGCAAAGATGTAATTTGTATTTATATTGCTATTGGTCAAAAAGAATCAAAAGTTGCTAGAATTGTTGCCAAATTAGAAGAGTCTGGAGCAATGGAATATACCACTGTGGTATCGGCTGGTGCATCTCAGTCAGCGGCTTTGTCTTATATTGCACCTTATGCTGGATGTTCTATGGGTGAATATTTTATGGACAAAGGCAAAGATGTATTGGTAGTTTATGATGATTTGTCAAAACATGCGGTAGCTTATCGTCAGATATCTCTTCTGCTAAAGAGACCTCCTGGACGTGAGGCTTATCCAGGTGATGTTTTCTATGTACACTCAAGATTACTTGAGCGTGCTGCCAAAATGAGTGAAGAGTTGGGAGGAGGATCTCTCACAGCTCTACCTATTATTGAAACTCAAGCTGGAGATATCTCAGCTTATATTCCAACCAATGTAATTTCTATTACAGATGGTCAGATTTTCTTGGAAACGGACTTATTTTACAAAGGTATTAGACCAGCTCTATCTACTGGGCTTTCAGTATCTCGTGTTGGTTCTGCTGCTCAGAAAAAAGCTATGAAAAAAGTAGCTGGAAAATTGAAGCTAGACTTAGCTCAATATAGAGAGCTAGAAGCTTTTGCTCAATTTGGTAGTGATCTAGATGATGCTACCAGACAACAACTTGATCGTGGTGCTCGTGTGACTGAGATTTTAAAACAAGGTCAATTTAATCCAATATCACAAGGCAAACAAATAGCTATTATCTATGCTGCTGCCAATGGTCATTTAGATAAAGTACCAGTTACTAGCTTGGCTGCTTTTGAACAAAAGTTGTTTTCTAAAATGGAGTCAGAAGGAAAAGATATTTTGGATAATATTGAGAAGACTGGTGAGCTAGTTGAAAAAGATGAACAAAAATTAAAAAATATTATCAATGATTTGGTAGAGCTAGAAGTAAAAGTAGGGGAAGATAAAAAATAATTTAGATAAGCCTTATATAAATATATGCCTCAGGCTAGTAGAGATATACAAAGAAGAATAAAATCGGTAAAGAACACCAAAAAAATTACCAAAGCTATGGAATTGGTGTCAGCTGCCAAAATGAGAAAAGCGGTAACCAAAGTATTAGCTACTCGTTCTTATTCTGATTTGGCTTGGGACACAGTGTTACATTTGGTAAAAAAACTAGACACTAGTGATCATTTATTTTTTAGAGAACCAAGCAATATTAAAAAAGTGGCTGTAATACTTATTTCTACCAATCGTGGTCTTTGTGGTAGTTTTAATGCAACTTTAGTAAACAAAGTAATTGAATCTATCAAGCTTCATCATCCCGATGTTGTCAGTACAGATATTATAAGTTGTGGTAGCAAAGGTAGAGATGAGATAAGAAGACGCAAAGTCAATTTAGTAGCTGATTTTCATAAAGAAGATATTACTGCCTCTTCAGAAGATATCAGACCGATAGCTCATATGATCACCAAAGATTTTGTAACCAAAAAATATGATAAAGTATTTGTAGCTTATACTGATTTTATGTCAGCTTTAAAACAAGTACCTCATGTCAAACAACTACTACCAATAGTACCAGAGATAGATGAAAGATTGGGACATATAACTCACGATAAAGACAAGATTGAAAAGATAGCCGTTGATAATTTTGGAGAATTTGTTTTTGAGCCAGGCAGAAGAGATATACTTGATGCATTTTTACCAAGATTGGTAGAAGTACAAATTTATCAAGCGGTATTAGAATCAGAAGCCTCTGAGCACAGTGCTCGCATGTTTGCTATGCGCAATGCTACTGATGCGGCTGGCGAGATGATAGACGAACTGACATTGGCTTATAATCAGGCTAGACAGGCCAGTATTACCAGCGAGATCGCTGAGATTGCTGCTGGATCTGCTGCTTTACAATAATATATAAATTAATATTTTGAATTTAAGATAATAATATGGAAAACAAAGGAATAGTAAAACAAATTATCGGACCAGTAGTTGATGTTTACTTTGCCAAAAACTTGCCAGAGATTAACAATGCTTTGGAAATAAAGCTTGGCGAAGGTACTTTGGTTTTGGAAGTACAAAAACATATGGGCGACAACATGGTACGAGCTGTAGCTATGGGAACTACTGACGGTTTGGCTAGAGGAGTAGAGGTAATAAATACAGGTGCTTCAATTTCTGTACCAGTTGGTCGTGAAACTCTCGGACGTATGTTTGGAGTTCTTGGACAGGTGATTGATGGTCAAGCTGAAATAAAAGTAAGTTCTAAGTTACCAATTCATAGATCTGCCCCTATTTTTACTGAACAATCTACTCAAACGGAAGTATTTGAAACTGGTATCAAAGTTATTGATCTTATTTGCCCCTTTACTAGAGGTGGTAAAGTAGGGCTTTTTGGTGGTGCTGGTGTAGGTAAGACAGTGGTTATTCAAGAGCTTATTAGAAATATTGCTGCTGAGCATGAAGGACTTTCAGTCTTTGCTGGTGTAGGAGAAAGAACTCGTGAAGGCAATGATTTGTATCATGAAATGAAAGGTTCTGGAGTTTTGAAAAATACTACTTTGGTTTTTGGTCAAATGAATGAGCCACCTGGAGCACGTCAAAGAGTAGCTTTGACAGCTCTTACTATGGCTGAACATTTTCGTGATCAAGAAGGAAAAGATGTATTATTATTTATTGATAATATTTTCCGTTTTACCCAAGCAGGTTCTGAAGTATCAGCACTTCTTGGTCGTATGCCTTCTGCCGTTGGTTATCAGCCAACTCTAGCTACAGAAATGGGAGAGCTTCAAGAACGTATTACTTCTACCAAAAAAGGTTCTATTACTTCAGTTCAAGCTGTCTATGTTCCTGCTGATGATTTGACTGATCCAGCTCCAGCTACTACTTTTGGTCACTTAGATTCTACAGTAGTACTTTCTCGTGCTTTGGCTGAGCTAGCTATTTATCCAGCTGTCGACCCACTTGATTCAAGCTCTGTGATTTTGGATCCAGAAGTAGTTGGTCAAGAACACTATGATGTAGCTCGTCAAGTACAACAAGTATTACAACGTTATAAAGATTTACAAGATATTATTGCTATTCTTGGTATGGATGAATTATCAGAAGAAGATAAACTTACTGTGGGACGTGCTCGTAAAGTACAAAAGTTTTTATCACAACCTTTCTTTGTGGCTGAGACATTTACTGGAACTCCTGGTCAATATGTATCACTCAAAGATACTGTCAGAGGCTTTAAAGAAATACTGGAAGGTAAACATGATGATAAACCAGAACAAGCTTTTTATATGAAAGGTACAATTGATGAGGTAAAATAGATTTTTATTTATGAAAGATTTGAAATTAAAAATAGTAACTCCTGAGAAAATACTTTTTGAAGAAAAAGTATTGCAAGTTTCCATTTCTACACTAATGGGAGAGATTACTATTTTGCCAAATCATATACCTTTGGTTTCTCAGTTAACAGCTGGTGAAATAGTTGTCAAAACCGTCAAGGGAGAAGAGCACCTCATGGCTATATCAGGAGGTTTTGTAGAAATATTACCTGAGCAAATTGTAATATTAGCTGACACTGCTGAGCGAGCTGAAGATATTGATGAAGAGCGAGCTGAACAGGCGAGGAAAAATGCAGAAGAGATTCTCAAAACTAAAATCGCTGATACAGAAGCCTTTGCTATGTTTAGTGCTAAGATAGAAAAAGAATTGGCTAGACTTAAAGTATCTAGAAAATATAAAAAAAGTGGTATAAGAACTGGAATTAATAATAAATAATTATATGAATTTTACAGTACCAAATGACAATTTAGACAAACATGAATGTCCCCTGGCGGTTATAAAGTGCGTTGATTTTAGATTTAGAGAATCAGATCAAGAGTTTATTGAAAAAGGTTTGGGATTCAAAGATTTTGATTTATACTCTTGGCCGGGATCAGCTAAAGATGTGTTAAAAAACAATGGTTTTAAAACAGATTTTGTTGATAAGCTAGTTTCAGTATCTATCGGACTACACAGTGTCAAAAAATTATTACTTCTTTGGCATTGGGATTGCGGAGCCTATGGTGGCTCAAAGAAGTTTGCTTCAGATGATGAACAGGCATCGGCTTATATCAAAGATATGACTATTGTCAGAGATATGTTGGTCAAAGAATTACCCAATGATTTAGAAATTATAATTGCCTATAGTAAAAGTGGCCCACAAGGCTTGGAATATATTGTTGTTGAGTAAAAGATTATAAAATTTAAAGGCTCTCCAAGTAGGGGAGTTTTTTTATTATATTGACTTTTTGGCTTATATATGGTAGAATACTTTTTCATGTTCTTTTTAGATAAGCAAAATAATAAGGAGAAAACATTGCTTACATTTGATGTCTCGAACTCTCTCATGGAAGAGAGTCAGTGTTTTACCGCAGTGCTTCGCTGCGTGGATTTTAGGGTTTGTGAGTCAGACCATCTCTTTATGAGTTGCTTTTTAAATAGCTTGGGAGAAGTGTCAACTTTTGACACTTACTCTTGGCCTGGCAGCCAAAAAGATGTGTTTGACTGTGTCTCTTTCCGCAATCGTTTTTTGGAACTTTTTGAGAAAGTTTCCATCAAGCACCATGGTGTCAAAAGACTAGTGGTTTTGATGCACTGGGATTGTGCAGGCTACGGAGGCTTGCAAGACGAAGAAACTTTCAAAGCAGAGCTCGCTAGAGCCAAAACATTTTTGGAGGATCAGTTCCCCAGAATAGAAATTGTTTTGGCTTACAGTAAAGCCATTTCGGACAACACACTACGCTATGTAGTGTTAAACTATTTCATGGAGGAAAGAAAAAATGATTTTCATGCGAGTCAAACAGGTAAATCCTGATAGACAGGATTTGTACTTTGTCGGTACAGACGAAGAGACAATCATGGCCGAAGCTGTCACAGGAACTATCAATGGAAGATGCCGTCTGGCTTCTTCCACGGTGGTTTCTGAAGCCACAGTCGCCAGAATTTTTGGCAAAGAGGTTCTGGCTGTGGCCATTTGCAGTGTCGCAGTTGGCAATTCTGCCGTATTCGCTCTCGGTGTAGCCGCATAAAGCTACACACTTCCTTTGATAAGGGGTCCCAACACCGGGCTCCTTATTCTTTTTGCCAAAATTATAGTTATCAGTTACTATTATACATATGGCAATTGATTTAAAACAGCTAAATAAAGATCAAAAACAGGCGGTTACTCATAACGAGGGACCGGCTATTTTGATTGCTGGAGCCGGTACTGGCAAGACCACGGTCATTACTCAGCGTATTGCCTATTTGATAGAAAATAAGTATGCCAAACCAGAAGAAATATTGGCTGTGACCTTTACTGAAAAAGCAGCTGGAGAAATGATAGAGCGCGTAGATAGGTTGCTTCCTTTGGGTTATAGTGATTTGTGGATACACACTTTTCATGGATTTGCTGAAAAAATATTAAAAGACTATGCTCTGGAGATTGGTTTGTCCAATGATTTTAAGTTACTTGATGCTACAGCTGCTTGGATGTTGGTTAGAGAAAATTTAGATAAATTTAATTTAGATTATTATTCACCACTTGGCAGTCCTAGTAGATTTATACATGCACTGCTCACTCATTTTTCTAGACTCAAAGATGAAGTAGTTTATCCATCTGAGTATTTAAAATATGCTGAAAATTTGCATTTAGACACTGATCAGACTGGTGATCGAGAAGAAGTAAAAACAGAAATAGCTAGAGTTAGAGAAGTGGCCAATGCTTATCATATTTATCAGCAGTTACTTTTAGACAATAACGCACTGGACTTTGGTGATCTTATAAACTATACATTGGAGCTTTTCAAAAAACGTCCACAAGTACTTAAAAAATTTAGACAGCAGTTTAAGTATATTTTGGTTGATGAGTTTCAAGATACCAACTGGGCTCAATATGAGCTTATCAAAATATTGGCTGCACCAAAAAACAATTTGATGGTAGTAGGAGATGATGATCAGGCTATTTACAAGTTTAGAGGAGCGGCAGTTTCCAATATTTTAAATTTTAAAAAAGAATATAAAAAATTAACAGAAATTTTTTTAAATGATAATTATAGATCTGGTCAAAAGATATTGGATGTTGCCTATAATTTTATACAGCAAAATGATCCTGATAGACTAGAATATCAGTACAAAAAAAAGAAGACGCCCCTTAATAAAAAATTAAAAAGTCATATTACAAATAAGGGTTCGGTTGATGTGCTTTCTTTTATCGATAAAAATGCTGAGATAGACGGAATACTAGCCAAGATAGTTGATGTCAAAAAAAAGGACAAAGAAATAAAGTGGTCTGATTTTGCTATACTTGTCAGAGCCAATGATCAAGCACAGGGCTTTGTATCAATGATGAGAAAATTGGGCATTCCTCATCAATTTATGGCTTCTCGTGGTCTTTATGCTCAAGACATAGTCCAAGACATCATAGCTTATCTTAAATTATTAGATAATTATCATGAATCAACAGCATTGTTTAGAATTTTATCTTTAGCAGTCACCGGATTAAAGATTGAAAGTATTATCAATCTTAATCATCTAGCTCGTAAAAAATCTTGGAGTTTGTATTATGCTAGCAAAAATAATAGACAGCATGTATCTTTGCCTATAGAAGATCAAAAAATTATAGATAAAGTAATTTCTGATATAAACAAGCATACAGAGCTAGCCAAAGAGCAACCAGTCTCACAAATAATATATACTTGGTTGGAAGATAGTGGCTATCTCAATATGTTGACCATAGAACAAAATCAATACAATACCGATCAGCTTCATTTTCTCAATCAATTTTTTAGAAAAGTCAGAACTTGGGAGGAAGAGTCTATTGAAAATACCAGTGTACACAATTTTTTGGAAGTCTTGGATATGGAAATGCAATCTGGCGAGATGGGCGCTATGCAATTGGATAGCGAAGCTGGTCCCGATGTAGTCAAGGTGATGACGGTTCATGGTTCCAAAGGATTGGAATTTAAATATGTATTTATTACCAATTTGGTTCATCTTAGATTTCCTTCTACCGAGCGTCGTGATCCCATAGAAATACCGGCGCAGTTTATAAAAGAGGATTTGCCTAGTGGGGATGCTCACCTTCAAGAAGAGCGTCGTTTGTTGTATGTGGCTCTTACCAGAGCCAAAGAACAGGTATATCTCACTTTTGCCAAAAATTATGGAGGCCTTACTTCCAAAAAGCCATCTCGATTTATAGAAGAGATTGATTTGTTTATCAAGGATATAGTCACTACCATTAAAGAACCAGAAAAAATAAATACCAAGCTTACCAAAACAATCTATCCAATTCCTAAGACATTTTCATTTTCTCAATTAAAAGCTTATGAATCATGTCCTTGGCAGTATTTTTATACCTTTATAGCCAAAGTACCCACCAAAGGTAATGCTCATTTTAGTTTTGGTAAAACCATGCACGCTACTTTTCAAAAATTTTATCAACAGATAATGAATAATTCAGAATTGGGACAAGGAGATTTGTTTTCTAAAGATAAGAAAATAAAACAAGTAAGTGAAAAAGAATTATTAAAATATTATGAAGAATCATGGATTGATGATTGGTATGAGAGTGAAGAACAAAAGAAAAAATATCATCAAGATGGCATAAGAATTATCAAAGATTATTACAAAAAATATAAAAACAATTTTTCAGTGCCGTTATTTTTGGAAAAAGGCTTTACTATCAAAGTAAATGATTATAGTATTAGAGGAATTTTTGATCGAGTGGATGCTGACAAGAATGGGTGGGAAATTATTGATTACAAAACTGGTCAGCCAAAAGATAAACTTACCTTTGAAGACAAAAAACAATTATTGATTTATCAGATTGCTGCTAAAGAAGTATTCAAACAATCAGTCAAAGCTCTTACTTTCTTTTATTTGACCAATAATCAGCCAGTGTCATTTGTTGGAACAGCCAAAGAAATTGATAAGGTCAAAGACTGGATAAAAAAGACTATAGACAATATCATTAGTCATGATTTCACGCCTACGCCAGGTCACGTGTGTAATACTTGTGATTTTAGATCTATTTGTCCTTATGCTAAATTAAATAAATAAATATGCCTTGGAATAGTTTTAAAGATTTGGCTGATAAAGTAGTAAATCAAAAAGGCATTAAAGGACAAATTCAAGAGTCTTTAATACTTCAATCAGCCAATAGAGTTTTGTTGGATATTTTATCTGAAACGGCCAAAGATAAAATGAGTGCTGTTTATTTTAAAAATAATATTTTAACAATTGCCGCTTTAGATGATAATTTATTAGCAAAATTGCTTAAGAATAAAAAAAGCTTTATAGTTAAGCTCAATGATAAATTAGGAGATAATATAGTAGAAAATTTAAATTTTTTGAGCTAAATAGTATTATATAAATTGCTCATATTCTGCACTGACTGTTCCGTTGCTTCGCAAAGTCACATCTAGTACAGAATATTCGCAAAATAATTTATTATTAATAGTGTTTTATTTATGGTTGGGAGCTGTTGATTTTTCGGCCCTTTTTTAGTATTATTTATACTGATGAATATAAAAACATATAACATAATAATGTTGCTAGCCACTGTATTAGCGTGGTTTGGTTTTTTTATCATTATTAGGAGTTTTGATCCCACAGACGGTTCTTGGCTTATATTTAGTATGTTTTATAGTACATTGTTTCTAAGTATTTTAGGGACCTTATCTTTGTTGGGCTTTTTATCTCGTAGTATTTTTTTTAGAAAAAAGGCTAGACCAAGGCTCTTGGCTATCGAATCTTTTCGTCAGGCGATTATCTTTTCAGCAGTTCTGATATTAGCCTTAATGCTTCAAGCTGGCAGAGTGCTTACTTGGTGGAATATGACTTTACTTGTTATACTAGCCACAGTGATAGAGTTTGTGATATTGGTGTTTCGTCAAAACGATGAAGAAAAGCAAATAAATAATTAATTATTATATGGAAAAGAAACTAAAAGAACTGAAAGAAAAGTTTTTGAAAGAAATAGAAGGAGCCAAAGATTCTAAAATTTTGACAGATTTAAAAACAAAATATTTGGGACGAAAAGGAGAGTTGACTACTGTACTTAAAGATGTCAAAGATTTGGCTATTTCTGAAAAACCAAAAATTGGTAAGTTGGCCAATGAGATTAAAAATGAATTGTCAGATATTTTTAACCAGACAGAGCAAATAATCAAAAGTAAACAATCTGCTGATATAGATTTTGATCCGTCTATGCCTGGCATTAGAGAAGAGCTAGGACATCTTCATCCTTCTACTATTGTGCAATATGAAATAGAAAATATTTTTGCTCAAATGGGTTTTGGAGTTTATGATGGTCCACAAGTAGAGTCAGATTATTACAATTTTACAGCTTTAAATACTCCTCAAGATCATCCAGCTAGAGAAACTCAGGATACTTTTTGGTTGGAGCAAGGATTATTACTCAGATCTCAGACTTCCAATCTTCAGGTGCGTATGCTGGAAAAGCACGGGGCGCCATTTAGAGGTATTTTTCCTGGGCGTGTTTTTAGAAATGAAGCTACAGATGCTAGCCATGATCATACTTTTTATCAACTAGAAGGGCTCATGGTAGACAAAGATATAAATATTGGTAATTTGATTGCTGTGATGAAATCATTTTTATCTGCTTTTTTTAATACCGAAGTAGATGTCAGACTGCGTCCGGGATTTTTTCCTTTTGTGGAGCCAGGCTTTGAACTAGATATCAAATGTCTTATTTGTGATGGTCAGGGTTGCTCTGTTTGCAAACAATCTGGTTGGTTGGAGCTGATGCCTTGTGGCTTAGTTCATCCAGAAGTGATTCGTGCTGGTGGACTTGATCCCAAAGAATATTCTGGTTTTGCTTTTGGACTGGGCTTTACAAGACTAGTTATGATGCGTTACAAGATTGATGATATTAGACTGCTAGAGTCGGGCGATTTAAGATTTTTAAAACAATTTTAATATGTATTTATCACTTAATTGGGTAAAAGATTGGATTAAGCTACCAAAAGATTTAACAGCCAAACAACTAGCTTTGGATTTTACTATGGCCATTGTTGAAGTAGAAGAGGTAATTGATAAAGGAGCAAATCTCAAAGATATAGTAGTTGGTCGGATTGATGAGCTAGCCAAACATCCAGATGCTGACAGACTACAAGTTTGTCAGGTTGACATTCTAGACAGTGTAGAGCAGATTGTCTGTGGAGGCACCAATCTTAGTAAAGGAATGTTAGTAGCAGTAGCCAAAGTAGGCTCACGTGTCAAATGGCATGGTGAGGGTGATTTGGTGATGATGGCCAAAACAAAAATAAGAGGTGTAGAATCTAGTGGTATGATTGCCGCTTCAGAAGAAATAGGTCTGGAAAATCTTTTTCCTCAAAAATCAGATAAAGAAATTTTGGATTTATCAAGTTTAAAATTAAAAATAGGACAAGGCTTAGCTGAAGCTTTGGAGCTCAATGATACTATACTAGATATTGATAATAAGTCTATTAATCATCGTGGAGATCTTTGGGGCCAATATGGCTTGGCACGTGAACTAGCAGCTATTTATAGATTAAAATTAAAAGATTATCCAGATTTTGAATTAAAAACTAACAATGAAATAAAACTCAAAGTAAATGTAGAAGACAAGGAAAATTGTTTTCGTTATCTTGCTTTGGCTATCAAAAATATAAAAATAGCAGCTTCTCCTTGGTGGCTCAAAAAAAGATTGGAGGCCGTGGGTATCAGACCTATCAATAATATAGTTGATGTCACCAACTATGTAATGTATGAATTGGGTCAACCAATGCACGCATATGACGCTAAACACATTGAAGAAAATCATATTATAGTGAAACCAGCCAACAAAGGAGAAAAATTTATTACTTTAGACGGAGTAAATAGAAAATTACCAGCCAATGCTTTGATGATTTGTGATAACAAAAAATACATTGCTTTAGCTGGTATCATGGGGGGTCAAAATAGTGAAATTGGTATAGATACCACAGATATCATACTTGAGTCGGCCAATTTTAAAGCAGCTAGTATCAGACGGACTGCCTCTGCTCTTGGTCAACGCACAGAAAGCTCAGCTCGTTTTGAAAAATCTCTTGATCCAGTAATAGCAAAAATAGCCATCAAAAGAGCTACTGAGTTAATACTACAGCTTTGTCCAGAAGCTTATGTGGCTAGTAATTTGGTAGATATTGATAATAATCCATTTAAGCCGATTAGTTTGGAGGTCTCAGAAAATTTGATAAACAATCGTTTTGGTATTACTATTCCGACGGCAGAAATTAAAGATATTTTGCATAGATTACAATTTGATTTAAAGTACAAATCCAAAACTTTTACTATTGGTGTGCCTAGTTTTAGAGCTACCAAAGATATTTCTATACCAGAAGATATAGTAGAAGAAGTGGCTAGAATTTATGGTTATGACAATATAAAATTTGAATTACCAAAGGTGAGTATTGATAGTCCTAGTATCAATTTGAGTCATTTGGCAGCCAAAGATATAAGGAGATGGCTTAGCTTGTCTCAAAAATATTATGAGCTTTATAACTATCCATTTACCAATCAAGTTTGGGCCAAAAAATTAGGTTTAGAATTAAACAAACATATTAAAGTAAAAAATGCTCTTAGTCCTGAACAGGCTTATTTAAATATTTCTTTATTGCCAAATTTATTGGCCAGAGCAGAAGAGAATATGCGTTGGTTTGATGAGTTTAGAATATATGAATTGGAGCGTGTTTTTGATAAGGGTAATAAAGGTATTTATCATATAGATAATAATAAAAATAAATTTTTACCAAAACAAGATAAGTATTTGGCCGGTGTTGAAGTAAGTAAAAAAAGTAAAGAAGAATTATTTTTGTCAGTCAAAGGTATACTTGAATCCTTGATGGAGCATGTCAATGTAGAAGTAGATTTTACAAAATCAGACCTTGAATATGCTTCTATAGTTTATGATATAAAATACAAAGACATTGTGTTGGGACAATTTGGTTTACTTAAAGAAGAGCTATTTGATAGTGGGGACAATAAAATAAATGTAGCTTTTTGGCAATTGGACTTTACTTTGCTTTTAAAATATATCAACAAAGTTAAAAAATATACTCCCTTAGCCAAGTTTCCGGCTGTTTTTAGGGATATGTCCATAATAGTTGATAAAAACTTACCATGGCTTGATTTGGAGGCTGAAATAATAAAAATTTCACCACTTATTCGTAGTGTAGAGCCATTTGATGTTTTTGTGGGCAAAGGTATAAGTGACGGTAAAAAATCAATTGCTTATCATCTAGAGTTTAGGTCCAATGATAGGACATTATTAGCGGAAGATGTTGATAAATTAAAGGATGATATTATGGCTATTTTAGAGAAAAAATTTGCTGCCATTTTACGCTAATATTAGCTGATAAATATAAATAAAAACAACCATTAAAACAGGTTGTTTTTTACTTGATTTTATGCTAAAATAAGTACATAAATTTATATTAAATAAGTCTTAAAATATGTCCCAAAAAGTAGATAAAACAGTCAAAAAGGATTCTGCTAAAAAGAGTGAATATGGTGCTGCTCAAATCACAGTATTAGAGGGTTTGTCACCAGTCAGAAAAAGACCGGGAATGTATATTGGAAATACTGCTTCGACAGGTCTTCATCATTTGATTTGGGAGGCAGTTGACAATGGTATTGATGAAGCTATGGCTGGCTATGCTGATATAGTCTCTGTTACTTTACTTCCAGATGGAAAGGTATCTGTATCAGACAATGGTCGTGGTATTCCAGTAGAAATGCACAAGGTTTCCAAAAAGTCCGCTCTAGAAACTGTCATGACCACTCTGCATGCTGGTGGTAAATTTGGTGATGGTGGTTACAAAGTATCAGGAGGACTTCATGGTGTGGGTGTATCGGTAGTAAATGCTTTATCTATTTGGATGCGTACAGAGGTAAAGCGTGATGGTAAGCTTTGGGCTCAAGAATACAAAATTGGCAAACCAACCACCAAAGTAAAAGCTGTTGGCAAAGCCACAGGCACTGGGACTACACAAATTTGGCAGCCTGATGCCAGTATTTTTACAGTCACGGAGTTTGATTGGAAAACTATAGTAGATCATATTCGTCAGCAAGCTTATCTTACCAAAGGCATAAAGCTAAATTGTTATGATGAGCGTGATCCAAAAAATAAAAAATCACACAAATTTTATTTTGAAGGAGGTATTGCTTCTTATATACGACATCTCAACAATGGTCATGAAATAAAACAAGAGGAGGTATTTTATGTTCACAAAGAAAAAGATGATGTAGTTGTAGAGGTGTCTTTTCAATATACTTCAGATTTTAGAGAAAATGTATATGCCTTTGCCAACAATATTTCTAATCCAGAAGGGGGTAGTCATTTAGTAGGTTTTAGATCAGCCTTGACTAGAGTACTAAACAAATATGCTCGCAAAAACAATTTTTTGAAAGAAAAAGACCAAAACCTTACTGCCGAAGATGTCAGAGAGGGTTTGACTGCTATTGTCAGTGTAAAACTTCCAGATCCACAGTTTGAAGGTCAGACCAAAGCCAAACTTGGTAATGTCGAAGTACGTCCAGCTGTAGAATCAGTTTTTGCCGAAGCTTTAGATATATTTTTGGAAGAGCATCCCAGAGATGCCAAAGAAATACTTGGCAAATGTCTTTTGTCGGCTCAGGCTCGTTTAGCTGCTCGTAATGCTCGGGAAACCGTACTTCGTAAGGGTGCCTTGGAAGGACTTACTTTGCCTGGTAAATTATCTGATTGTTCTAGTCGTAATCCAAAAGAGTGTGAGCTTTATATAGTTGAGGGTGACTCTGCTGGAGGATCTGCTAAACAAGGAAGAGATAGAAGATTTCAAGCTATCTTGCCGCTCAGAGGTAAAATTCTTAATGTTGAAAGAGCTCGACTTGATAAGATGCTAGTCAACAACGAAGTAAAATCATTGATCATAGCTCTAGGTACCAATATTGGTGAACAATTTAATATAGAAAATTTAAGATATGATAGGATAGTTATTATGACTGATGCCGATGTTGATGGCGCTCATATTCGTACATTATTGCTTACTTTATTTTATCGTTATTTTATAGATTTAGTAAGAAGTGGACATGTTTATGTTGCTCAACCTCCTCTATATCGTGTACAAAAAGGCAAGGATATAAACTATGTTTACAATGAAGAGGCGCTAGAAGCACTGAAGAAAAAATATGGTATTTCAGAAGAAGATTTAGTTCCAGAAGAAGTAGAAGAGACCGATGAGGGTGAAGAAGTCAAGGACAAAAAAGTTTCTACCAAAGTAAACATGCAACGCTATAAAGGTTTGGGAGAAATGAATCCATCTCAGCTTTGGGAAACTACTATGGATCCAGCTACCAGACTTATGAAACAAATAACTGTTGAAGAAGCAGCTCGTGCCGATCAAGTTTTTGAGGTATTGATGGGAGCCGAGGTTGCTCCTCGTAAGAAGTTTATTCAAACTCATGCTAAATCTGTAAAGAACTTAGATATATAATAAATTTGAGATATTTTATGCAAAAAGCTCTATATTTAGGGCTTTTTTGCTTAACCCTTGCCAAAATATTTTTTTTATGCTATAGTAATCGCGCAATAAACAGCTAGAAGGGCTGTTTTAAAAAACTTTTATTTTGAAGATATGAACAAAATATTAAACTATTTCAAAGGAGCCAAAGAAGAACTATCAAAGGTAGTTTGGCCATCAAAAGAAATTACTATTAAACATACGGTAGTAGTTATTGTTGTTTCCGTGTTTATAGCTGCCTTTTTAGGAATAATTGATTTGGGTCTTAGTTTTTTAGTTGAGCGAGTTATTAAATAATTTTAATAAATTATAAACATATGCCAAAACAAACCGCACAACAGGGTCGAAGGTGGTATGTATTACATACTTATTCTGGTTATGAAGAAAATGTTTGTCGTAATTTGAAACAACGTATAGAATCCATGGACATGGAAGACAAAATTTTTGATGTTCTTATTCCTACTGAAACCAAAATTAAGATAAAAAATGGAAAAAGAAAGACAGTCAAGGAAAAGATTTTTCCAGGCTATGTTTTGGTATCTATGGTAGTGACTGACGCTTCTTGGTATGTAGTAAGAAATACACCAAATGTAACTGGCTTTGTTGGTAGTGGTACTACTCCTACTCCAGTTTCTGAATCAGAAATAAAAGCTTTGATGCAAAGAATGGGTGATGAAGATCCAGAATTTAAAGTTGATATTGAAGTTGGTGAGACAGTCAAGATTACTGATGGACCCTTTAAAGAATATGAAGGTAAAATTTCAGAAGTTGATGAAGCTCGTGGTAAGGCCAAGGTATTAGTAGCTATGTTTGGTCGTGAAACTCCAGTAGAATTAGATTTTTTACAAATTAAAAAAACATAAATAATTTTTTGAGGGAGCTTTGGTTAGTCACTAGAGCGTTTGCACCTCCTAAGTAATAAACAAGTATGGCAAAAATAGTAAAACAAATTGTTAAACTACAACTCCAGGCTGCTCAAGCTACTCCAGCTCCTCCAGTTGGAACTGCGCTTGGACCACATGGTTTGGATATTCAAGCTTTTTGTACTCAATTTAATGCAGCTACAAAAGATCGCATGGGTGAAGTAGTACCTGTCGAGCTATCAATTTATGAAGATAGAACTTTTTCTTTTATACTCAAGACTGCTCCAGCATCTGATATGATCAAGAAAAAGTTAAATATAAAAAAAGGTTCTGGTAATCCATTGCAACAAAAAATTGCTACTCTTACTGATGCACAACTTACAGAAATAGCTGAGGCTAAAATGCCAGATTTAAACACCAAGGATATTGAAAAAGCCAAAAAGATAATTGCTGGTTCTGCTCGTCAAATGGGTGTTAGAACCGAATAAAAAAAGAGGGAGCTCTAGTTAGTCGCTAGAGCGTTTGCACCTCCCAATAAATAATAAGTATGGCAAAAATAAGTAAAAGATTAAAAGAAGCTAAAGCTAAAATAGAAAGTGATAAAGTATATAAATTGGCCGAGGCTCTTCAACTAGTTAAAGAAACCAGCGTAGTAAAATTTGATGCTTCTGTAGAAGTACATGTCAAACTGGGCATTGATCCAAAAAAGGGCGATCAAATTGTTCGAGCTTCTGTAGTACTTCCACATGGTACGGGTAAAACCGTTAAAGTAGCCGCTTTTGTACCAGAAAATAGAGTCAAAGAAGCCAAAGACGCCGGAGCTGATTTGGTTGGTTCTGAAGAGTTGATTGCTGAAATAAAAAAGACCTCAAAAACAGATTTTGATATTGCTGTTACTGTTCCAGAGATGATGCCAAAGTTGGCAGTTATTGCCAAGGTACTTGGTCAAAAAGGTTTGATGCCAAATCCAAAGACTGATACCATTGGTCCAGATTTGGTCAAAATGATTGGTGAACTTAAAAAAGGCAAAGTATCATATAAAAATGATACCAGCTCCAATATTCATTTGACCATTGGTAAAGTATCATTTGATCAAGATAAGTTGGCCAAAAATTTTGAAGTT
Organism: Patescibacteria group bacterium; assembly: GCA_041662585.1. Classification (GTDB taxonomy): domain Bacteria; phylum Patescibacteriota; class Patescibacteriia; order UBA1558; family GWA2-36-10; genus XYD1-37-29. The sequence goes on from JBAZSG010000004.1 coordinate 101,167, forward strand.
TTTCTAGATTCTTTGAAAAAATCTAAACCAACAGGAGTTAAGGGTAATTATATTAAAGCTTTATATCTCTCATCTTCAATGGGACCTAGTATCAAAGTAAGTATCAATAATTAAATTTTATGTTTAAAAGCCAGCTAGTATAGCTGGCTTTTAAAATTGCTTTTTAAGCTTGCCAAGGCTTATTTCTTGTGTTAAATTAGCTATAATAAATATTTATTATATAAAATATATGGAGTTAATATTTCGAAATGAAGCCAATCAAGAGGAAGAGGTATTGTTTGTACCTGTTCTAAAAAATGACGAGGCTATTGTTAGATTGATAAAATCTTTTGCTTATGAAGATGAAAAACTTGTTATAAGTCGCATCAAAAAAGAAAATTTTACTGCCAATAAAGGACAGTTGTTTGTCATTCACGACGATAAACAGGTGATTGTTTTTGTTGGTACAGGGCAGGTTAAAAAATTATCTAGAGAAGACATAAGACAAAATGCTGGTTATATAGTTAGCTATCTAAAAAAATATAAAACTACCAAAATTGGTCTAATGACCAAACCTTTCTTAAAAGGTACTAGTGATATTGCTATGTTAGCTCAGTCACTGGCCGAAGGTTTGTATTTGGCTAATTATAGTTTTGATAAATACAAAAAAGAAGATAAAGAAGCTATTAAGGTAGACATCAAAGAATTGTTTGTTTATTTACCAGTAATTCAAAAAGTAAAATTTGCTAAATTTTGGGAACAAGGCAAATTGTTGGCAGAAGGCACAATTTTGGCCCGTGATTTGGTAAATGAACCAGCTGGTACTATGACACCACAGTTTTTGGCTGATACGGCCAGTAGTATTGCCAAGTCAAGTAAAGATATTTCAGTTAAAATTTTGGATCGTGATCAAATAGCAGCTTTAAAAATGAATGCCTTTTTAGCTATTGCCAAAGGAGCACAGGCAGAACCAAAGTTTATTCATTTAATTTATAAGCCTAGTGGCAAAATCAAAGATAGAGTAGCAGTGGTAGGTAAAGGAATTACTTTTGATAGTGGAGGTCTCAATGTCAAGCCTTGGGACAATATGCATAATATGAAAATAGATATGGCGGGAGCAGCCAATGTACTTGGTATATTCAAAATATTAGCAGCTAGCAATCTTAAAATAGAGGTGCATGGTATCATAGCAGCCTGTGAAAATATGTCTTCTGGTGACGCTGTTAAGCCGGGGGATGTTGTGAGAAATATGGCTGGAAAAAGTATTGAAATAGCCCATACTGACGCTGAAGGCAGAGTTACTTTGGCTGATGCATTAGCTTATGCTCAAAAGCAAGGTATAAAAAAGATAGTAGATATGGCCACACTTACTGGAGCAGTCATTGTTGCTTTAGGAGGTCAATATGCTGGATTTTTTGCCAACAATGACAAGATGAGCAAAGATATATTAAAGCATGCCAAAGATTCTGGCGAAGCAATGTGGCAATTGCCATTGGCCCCAGAATACACGAATATGAACCAATCAAAAGTAGCGGACATAAAAAATATCTCCAATGAAAAAGGTGCTGGAGCTATTATGGCGGCTTTGTTTTTAAATTATTTTATAGAAGAAGGAGTTGCTTGGTCTCATATTGATATAGCTGGTCCAGCTTATGCCGAGAAAGAAATGAATTCTTATACTCCAGTTGGAGGAGTTGGTTTTGGAGTGCGTACTATCTTTAATTGGCTTAAGAGTTTATAGAATAATTTTTAAAATACCAGTCTAAAAGACTGGTATTTTTAATTATATTTATTGGCAGTTGCATCAAAACCTTTTTCCAACATTTCTTCTAGTATTAAGTGTGATGTATCCAATATTTCATTGAGTTGTTTTTTTTCATCATTGGAGAATTTTTTTAAGACAAATTCTTCAGCCTTGCCAAGTTGTGGACCAATACCCAAACGTATTCTTTTGAAATCTTTTGATTTGAGATGAGCTATAATTGAATCTATGCCTTTGTGTCCACCAGCACTGCGATTTTTTGATATACGTATTTTACCATAAGGCAAATCTATATCATCATAGACAACAAATATTTTATTAGTCGGAGTTTTATAAAATTGTTTTAAAGCCTTTACTGCTTTACCAGAGTTGTTCATATAGGTAAGTGGTTTGGCCAAGACAATTTTTTCTTTTTTACCTTGCCAGCCAGCTATCAAGCTATTGCTAGTTTTGTGTTGTGTCCAAGTGATGGATTTTTTAGTAGCCAAAGAATCCAAAACCAAGTAACCAAAATTGTGACGTGTGCACTCATATTCTTTGTCTGGGTTCCCAAGTCCAATAATAAGTTTCATAGTTTTATTTTTATTTATCTTTAGCGTTTTGACTTTTTAGTACTCGAATACGAATAGGAGTACCTTCAAAACCAAATTTATAACGAAGATTATTTTCTATAAATCTAAGATATGAGCTATGCAAATAAGCTTTAAAATCAATTTTGATAGCAAAAATTGGCGGATTGGTACGTAGTTGTTTGAGACTATAAATATATGGATGTTTTGTACCTTTACCACGAGATGGTTTGTGTCTTTTGATTATAGATTTGAGCAATTTGTCTAAAGCATTTTCAGTAATCACTTTATTTTTTTCATTGTATATAGACACAATAGTATCTAATATTTTTTTAATACGTATTTTTTTTGTAGCAGAACAAAAAATCAAAGGTACCCAGTTTATAAAGGGAAAAAATCTTTTGTAGTACATTTCAAAATCTTTGACAGTATCGGTGGTTTTTTCAGGTATTAGGTCCCATTTATTAGCCAAGATGACAAATCCTACGCCAGCTTCGCTAGCCTCTTCTATGATATGTTTATCTTGCCAGCTTAGTTTGGTATTTACATCAGTTACTAGTATCGCTATATCAACATTTTTAATAGTTTGGATACTTTGATCAACTGATTGTTTTTCAAAAGAATCAGCTGATTTTTTGGAACGACGTCTTATGCCAGCTGTATCAACAAAAATAATTTTTTGACCTTCATAGACAAATTCTATATCTTGTGAGTCTCTAGTAGTATGAGCAATAGCTGATACTATAACTCTTTGTTCACCCAATATGGCATTGATGATAGAAGATTTACCTACGTTTGGTTTGCCGATTATAGCAACTTTAATAATTTTTTCATTAGCCAATATTTCTTTGGCTCTTTTTTTCTTTTTTAGTTTTTTAAGACTGCTCACTATTTCATCCAACAAGTCACCAGTACCAACACCGTTGATAGCTGAAACTGGCCATGGTTTGTCCAAGTTTAATTTGTAAAAATCTGGTAAATATTGGCGTAGTTTATTGTTGTCTGTTTTGTTGGCTACTAGTATAATAGGCTTGGCTATTTTGCGAAATTTTTTGACCAATTCAAGATCAGCTGGCATGATACCGGTTTTAATATCTACTACAAAAAGTAGTAAATCAGCCTCTGCTATAGCCATTTGAGCTTGATCTATTATTTGTTCGTCTATATCATCATTTGATTGTCTTTCTAGACCACCGGTATCAATCAAAGAAAAATCCATGTCTTTCCAAGAACAAGTGGCATAGTTTCTATCTCGTGTTGTTCCAGCTACATGGGAGGTGATGGCTTTTTGTTCTGAGATCAAACGATTAAACAATGTAGATTTGCCTACATTTACTCTTCCGATTATAGCTATTTTATATAAACTGGCCATATTATTATTGTATTTCTTCTTCACTGCTGCTAGCTGTTGAGCTAGCTAGTTGTGAAATGTTAAAGGTAGGAACTATTTCTACTGTTTCATCTATTATTTGGTCTTGTCCTAAGATGATTAAGAAATCTATTTCTTCTAAATCACCGTTGGCATTTTTTATTCCCCAATTATTTGCTATAACAGCAGAACTATAATCCAAAGGAATACTGTCTTTTGTCTTGGTATTAAATATATTTTCTAAGGATTTTTTAGTTTTTGGATTGTTATTAGTATAATCGTATATTATAGTACTGATCTTGTCTTGATTATCGGCGTTACCATATCTTATTATAGTATACCCTATTTGGTTCAAATAATTAACTGCCTTTAAGGCTAGACCAGGTAAAATGGTACCGTTTTGTACTACAATCTTGGCTTTTTCTTGACTAGCTTCTTGCAAATCAAAAACGTTTTGAATTAATAAATTTATTTGTTCGTAGTTTCCAGTTACTGGTTGTAGAATGTAGGCACCATCTCCAGCTATACCGGACTTTAAATACCCACCCTCTCGGTCATCAATAGATTGAGTTACAATTTTTTGAGTATTTAGTTCTTTGCTGATATGAATCAATTTTACAGCCTCCCAAGGCTCAACATCAGTGGCAGTGTATTTGTTGAACAATGAAAACAAACTAGTAATTTTGGCTGGGTTTATCAAAGTATTAAAAGAAGTCAATTTTTCTTTAGCAGCCAATATTATTTTTTGTTGTCTTTTGATGCGAGCAAAGTCAGAGCCCTCGCCATTGTTTCCGTGACGACTTCTAGCATAACGGAGAGCAGTGATGCCATCCATGTTTTGGTCGCCAGCTTCAAAGGATACCGACTGCCATTTTTCATCATAGGTTGGAAATTGATTATCTACAAATGATCTTTCTACATTTATTTCTACACCATCTACAGCATCTATCATTTCGACAAAGCCATTGAAATCCACAGCGGCAAAATAATGGATAGGAATATCAAAGGTTTTGCTGATTATTTGTTTCATCAATTCGCCACCACCAATACCGTTGTTTTGACCAATAGTATAAATAGAGTTTATTTTGCGATAATTATAATCATCAATAGGTACTATCATATCACGAGGCAAAGAGAATATAGCCGCTTCTTTGGTGCTAGGTTTGAAACTAGCTATCATGATAGTATCGGTAAGAAATGGTCCATTGTGACCAACACCACCCATACCAAGTAAAACAAAATTTATTCTATCTTCTTTTTCGCCTTTTAAATATTTTTCTTTACTAGATATAATATGAGTAATTTGTCTGACTAGGTAAGAATTTTTTACACCAGACAAAAATCCATTATTGCCAGCTGATAAAATATTGGCCAGAGCTAGAAAAATTATTATCAAGGTTATAAAAAACAAGGGAAGTTTTTTCTTTCCTCGGTTTTTAGTAGAATAATTATTAGTTTGTTCTTTAGAGTCTGTTTGATGCGTGATTTTGGATAAAGTGTCTTCTGTTTTTATGGTAGTTGGTTTATCAAAATCATTTTGCAAATTTTCATCTAAAAGGTTTATTTTTCGTTTCTTAAAATCCATTTTTTATACTTTTAGGGTATATCAATTATACTAATAAAACGCTCATTAGTCAACCAGCCAAATGTTATTTTAGCCTATAATTTATAGGCTTTTGTATAGTTGATTTTAATTTTGGCATTGTGTATAATGAGCATATCAATTATATAATTTTTTACATTTTTTATGAAAGAAGATAAAAATATAGAACAGGAAAATTTGTTGCCAAAAGAAAATGATATGGACATGAGTAATTTTTCAGAAGACAATGAAGATGGTTTGATTTTTTCTTGGCTCAAAAAATTGGGTATTTTGGTTTTTGAGATAGTAAAAGTAGTTTTGATTTCTTTGGCTATTATCTTGCCAATTAGATTATTTTTGGTGCAACCATTTTATGTAGAGGGTGCATCTATGGAGCCAACTTTTTATCAAAATGAGTATTTGATTATTGATGAAATATCATATCGTTTTAATGAAGTACAAAGAGGAGAGGTAATTATTTTTAAAAATCCAAAAGATACTAAGTCTTATTTTATCAAGAGAGTCATTGCTTTACCTGGAGAGACTGTAGCCATCAAAGATGGTCAAGTGTTTATTGACGAAGAGATACTTGAGGAGCCTTATATAGAAAATTTGGCAACTGATAGTCATGAGCCTATTACTTTGGGTGATAATGAATATTTTGCAATGGGGGACAATAGAACCAATAGTCTTGATTCTAGAGTGATAGGCCCTGTACACAAAGACTATATTATTGGTCGAGTGTGGATTAGAGGTTGGCCTATAGACAGGATAAATACTTTTAATTTACCAGAGTATACAAATCTTAATGAGCAATAATTATGGCAAAAAAGAAAAAAATTAAAATTCAATTGGTAAAAGGCATGAAAGATATTTTGCCTGACGAACAGCTTTATTGGAATATCATTAGAGAAAAAGTAGCTAATTTTGCCAAAAATTATGGATTTTCTCGGATTGATACGCCAATAGTAGAGTTTACTAGCTTGTTTAAACGAACAGTCGGAGAAGATACTGATGTAGTAAATAAAGAAATGTATTCTTTTGTTAGCCAAGGTGGCGACAAGCTATCTTTGCGTCCAGAAAATACAGCCTCTGTAGTCAGATCTTATATAGAACATGGTATGGTCAATTTGCCACAGCCAGTAAAGCTTTTTTATATTGGCCCTCAATTTCGTCATGACAATCCACAAGCTGGTCGTTATAGGCAGTTTTGGCAATTTGGTTTTGAAGCTATTGGTGATGATGATCCAGTAATTGATGCCCAACTCATTGCTATTTCTTATCATATTTTAAAAGAATTGGGCTTGGATATTGAAATTCAAGTAAATAGTGTTGGTGATAGTACTTCTAGAGCAGAATATATAAAAGTGCTTAAAAAATATTATCAAGACAAGAAAAAATTTCTTTGTAAAGATTGTAATTTTAGATTAAATAAAAATGCTTTACGTTTGCTTGATTGTAAAAATCCCAAATGTCAAGAATTGTCCGAAGATGTACCACAGATGGTAGATCATTTATCAGAGGCTGGCAAGGAACATTTTATGGCTGTACTTGAATATTTGGATGAATTGGATATCAAATATAGTCTTAATCCAAAAATAGTTAGGGGTTTGGATTATTATACTAAGACAGCTTGGGAAATTTTTGAGTGTTCTTCCAAAGATGGCAAGCTCAATGCTTTGGGTGGTGGTGGTCGTTATGATGACTTGGTAGATACTTTGGGAGGTAGACCTACACCAGCAATTGGTTTTGCTATTGGCGTCGAGAGAGTAATAATCAAAATGCAAGAAGCTAAAGTAGAATTGGACAAAGGCAAAGAGGTTGATATGTATATTGCTCAACTTGGTATAGAGGCTCGTAAAAAAGCTATGCGACTTTTTGAGGAGTTACGAGCTGCTGGATTTTCAGTAACAGAAAATATGTCCAAAAAAGGATTGAAAGATCAACTAGAATTTGCTGACAAAAAAAACGCTAAGTATACATTGATTATGGGGCAAAAAGAAATATCTGACGATACCATACTTATTCGAGATATGGAGAGTGGGGTCCAAGAAATTGTGGATTATAAAAAAATAAAATCGGAAATACGAAAAAGACTTGATAAGCACATTGCCAAAAGTTTGAAGCTTAAAAAATAATCCCCACAGGGGGGCTTATTTTTTTGTTGACTTTTGATTAAAAATCTGTCATTATAATTATGAGAATAATTGCTTTTTGCTGTTATTCTTTTGACACTTATAATCAGATTTTAATTAATAAGAAACGGAGGTGTTCGTATGCTAGAAGTTAAGCGTAAAGATGGAGAATCATTTGAAAGTTTGATTCGTAGATTTACCAGAAAAACAATACAAAGTGGGAAAATATTACAAGCTAAAAAAATTAGATTTTTTAGTAAAGCAAAGAGCAAACAAGCAGAAAGAGAAACTGCCTTGCGTCGTAAAAATATTACAGCTCGCTTTGATTATTTGAAAAAAATTGGCAAAATTGATGAATTTGAATCAAAAAAGTCAAAAAGAAGATAGGTTTATTTTTTTATTAGATATTTATAAATGTCTTTAGAAAAAAATATAGAAAAAGATTATATAGAAGCTTTTAAAGCTAAAAAACAAACAGAAGTATCCACTTTGAGGATGCTTCGTAGTGCTTTGAAGAATTTGGCAATAGAAAAAAGAACAGACTCTCTAAAAGATGAGGATGTTTTTTTTGTTATCAAAAAAGAACTTAAAAAAAGACAAGATTCTATGGAATCTTTCAGATCAGCTGGTCGTGATGATTTGTTGGCTACAGAAGAAGCAGAGGCTAAAATATTAGAAAAATATATGCCGGCTATGCTTAGTGAAGAAGCTATAAATAAAATAGTAGATGATGTCATATCCGATGGTCATGATAACTTTGGTTTGGTAATGAAAGAAGTAATGCTTAGAACCAATGGTCAGGCAGATGGTAAGATAATTCAGGAGAAAGTCAAACAAAAACTAAATTTATAATTTATAATTAACTAAAATCCCCATGCTAACTAATAAAAAAATAACTGTTCTGTTTATTATATTTTTGGCAGTTATTTTTTTGTTGCCTGAACTGGCCTTTGCACAGGCAACAGATGCTTTTGGTATCAATGACTTTGCAAATTCAGGAGTCAATCTGGGCACCCGAGACCTAAAAGAAACCATTGCCAGTGTAGTCAATATATTTTTAGGATTTTTGGGAATATTGGCCACCTTGATTATACTGTATGGTGGGTTTATATGGATGACTTCTCGTGGTAATGCTGAAAAAGTGGACAAAGCCAAACGTATTATCATAAATGGAGTGATTGGTTTGGCGATTGTCTTGTCTTCCTATGCTATTGCTAGGTTTATCTTAAGCAAAGGTTTTGATGGTATATTTGGCAATGGTAACAATAATAACGGAGGTGGAGGCTTTGTCGTTGGAGCAGGTCTGGGAGCTGGAGCCTTAGATAGTCATTATCCAATTCGTTATGCTGTTGATGTACCTAGAAATACCAATATTTATCTTACTTTTAAAGAACCGATGGATGTCTCACGAATCGTTGTTGATACAAGTTGTAATGGTGTAGATTGTGCAGCTAATCCAAACTTTATAAAATTATGGGAGCAAGGCAATAACACAGCTATCACTGAAAATGAGTTGATAGTTTCTTACAGCATTGATCCAGCTATTGGTTTTAGAACCTTTCAATTTAATCCAGTCAATGATTTGGGTAGTAATACAGCGGATGTAAAATATCGTATGGAACTCGGAGACTTGTTAACTCAAAATAATTCGGTCGCTTTTCCATATTCCAATTCTTATTATTGGATTTTTACTACGGGTACAGAATTTGATTTTACACCACCAACTGTACTATCAGTAGTGCCTGTCGATGCCTCCATAGACAATCCTAGAAACAGTGTAGTCCAAATCAATTTTTCAGAACCAATAAATCCAGCTTTGGCTACAGGTGTTACGCCTGGATTTACAAATATTAGAGTTACCAATAATGATACTCCACTAACACCATTAGTATCTGGTGAATATAAAATTGCCAATCAATACAGAACAGTAGAATTGATTACTACTGATTTGTGTGGAGTAAATTCTTGTGGAGGAGACGTTTATTGTCTTCCAGCTAGTGATGGTACTTCTCCAGCCGACTTTGATGGCTTTGTGTCTGATTTTATAGCTGATATGGCAGACAATGTATTGGATGGTGATAATGATGGTAGTGCCGGAGGAAATTATACTTGGGTTTTTGCAACCAATGACGAGATTGATCTTACAGCACCAACTATAGCTCACATGGACTCTCCAAATGATATCAATTTGGTAGATCCAATTGAAGTGACCTTTAGCAAAGCTATAATGGCGAGCTCAGTCAATTCAAACAATGTTGATTTGACAGGTATAGTGCCAGTAAATTATTGGACACGACTATTAAACGGTAATATCGTGAGTATTCGACACGATAGACTTGATCCATCTTCATATTATGTACCTATTTTGACATCTGGTATCAAAGATTTGAGGCAAAATTGTTGGTTCCCAGCTATTTGTGATGATTCGATAGACTTTTCTTGTGTTTCCAATCAAGATTTTACAGCTGATTGTTTAACAGGAGAACACTGTGAAGGTCTTTAAGATATAAAATTTATTTTCAACAAATAAAATATAACAATGAAAAAAGTATTGTATTTATTAATCAGCAACTTTAGTCTGGCAATTGTATTTGCCAACAAAGCTTTGGCTCAAGAAGCCTTTGGTATCAATGATTTGGGTGATGCTGGAGTTTCTTTGGGAAGTAAACCCATTCAAGAAACAATTGCCGGGATTGTCAATATCTTTTTGGGTTTTTTGGGCATACTAGCTACTTTGCTTATTTTATATGCAGGCTTTTTGTGGATGACTTCTCGTGGCAATGCTGAAAAAATAGAAAGAGCCAAACTGTTGATTATTAGTGCAGTAATTGGTTTGGTTATTATCGTGTCAGCCTATGCTATTTCTAGATTTATACTAAGTAGATTATATGAAACAACTGGGCCAACTGGTCCGGGTGGTGGACCTGGTCCTGGGCCAGGAGGACCAGCAATTTGCAATGAACCAGCTGACCTTGATGCTCCATTGGTCTGCGCACTTAGTAGAACTACTGGGCCAGTGGGTAGTGGATTGACTATTTCTGGTTGGCATTTTGATACCGATGGAGATGGAACTACAGGTATAGGAGTTCCAGGGCCAGGTAGAGTAGAGATAGGTGGAATAGCAGCTGAAATAGTAGAGTGTGCTGGCACTCAAATGTGGAGCGATAGAAAAGTAAAAGTAAAAATACCAGATGCTTTAGTGCCAGGAAATTATCCAGTTGTTTTATTTAATGATTTGGATAATGAAAGTATAGAGCTACTTCATTTTGATTTTACTGTAACTGAAGGCATTTCTTCAGTCAATATAGATTGTTTAGTTCCAGACAATGAAGCAAGTACAGTTTTACAAACACCACCACCTACTATAGTTAAAATTTTAGGTAATGGTTTTACTGATATCCAAGACACAGTATCTATGAATGCTTGGATAGCAGGAGCAGAAACTTCTATTAATTTGAATGTAATTAATTGGTCAGATTTAGAAATAAATGCAGAAATACCAGCCGAAGCTTTGGCTAGCAATGTGATAGTAAGTGTGGCTGGTAATACAGATCAAGAATTTTTTAATGTAACTTGTGGAGTAAATGCCGACTGTCCTTCTAATTGTTGTGCCCTTAGTAGTAATTCTTGTGTTTCAGTAGATATCTGTAATGGTGCAGTGATAATTCCAGGAGCAAATGCTCCAGTGATTCAATCAATATCTCCAGACGATGGTGCAGGCAATACATTGATTACTATTTTTGGTTACAATTTTGGTGCAGATGCTGATCTAGCTAACCCCAATGTTGCTGATCGTGGTTCGGTAACTTTCAATGGTGTAGAGGGCATTTGGCCATCTACTTTAAATGCAGCGTGTACTCCTGATGTATGGACAGATAAATATATCATAATAGGTGTACCGCCAGGGCTTGATGAGCTTTTAGATATAGATGTTACTAAAGCACTGGTTTATGGTGGAGAAACTAGTGAAGATGCCTATTCAGGTTTTACTAGAGACGCTTTGAAAACTCGTCCAGGTATTTGCTCTTTAGATGCTGTAGAAGGCAGCTATGGGGATATGCTTGGCATAGAGGGTCTCAATTTTGCCAATGGCGACAACGCTTATTTTGATACAGTAGCCAGCTATATCACCAATGTAACTCCTCCAAATAGTGTGACATCTCAAGTACCAAATGTAGTTGGAAATTTAAATGTTACTATGCAGTCACTTTTGTCTGGCAATAGTAGCAATCCTTTCCCTTTTTCAGCTTTGGCTATCAGTGGTGGAAATCCTGTTATTACCGAGTTGTCTCCAGATAATGGTCCAGTAGATTCTTATGTGACTGTTAGGGGATCAAATTTTGGAAACAACGTAGGTAGAGTATTGTTTGATCCAAATCCCTTGGTAGTTGGTGATGAAGTATCAGGCGGCTTTGATTTTCCAACTCAATGTGGAGATTATTGGTTTGATGATCATATTATAATCAAAGTACCAGCTGGTCCTTGGGTTATTGGCAATCAATATCCCATCAGAGTAGAAAGAAATGGTGACTTGGCACTAAGTAATGATTTTGATTTCACAATTAATAATAATCCATTAGGACCACAGATCTGTGCTCTTGTTCCAGACAATGGTCCAATCGGTGAACCTATAAGAATTTTTGGTGAAAATTTGGGTTCTGTAGCAGGGGATGTTACTTTTTATAATAGTGTCCCCACAACTTATGATGTTTGGAATGCCAATCAGGTTTTGAATGCTGATGTACCTCTGGGGGCTAGTACTGGTCCAGTAGTAGTGACTGATTCAGCGGGCAATAATAGCAATGGCATAGCTTTTGAAGTTGGCGCTTGTGCCAATGCTTCACAGTGTGGTGTTGGCGAACAATGTTGTACTGGTACAGTGGGTAATTATTGTGCAGCTATCTGTGAAATTGTTTTGAACTCAGCTTTATATTCTTGGGAAGTAAGTACGCAGGCCGAGCCTTTTGGTCTGGTATACAACTATAGTTGTGTTAGTGGTTTACAGTCTCCAACTCCATGGCCAGATCAACACGAATGGACCAATCCAGCAACAGGCTTTCCAGAAAATCCGGCTTCTTTGGATGCTTTTGTAGATGCCAATATCTCAGCCTTATTTACTCGTAATGTTGAAGATGCTGATTTTAACAATATCAATATAAGATTACATCAATGTACTGATGATACTTGTACAGCTTATGCTGGAGATGTAGCTGGTGTTATTGATATTATAAATCATAATACCGATAGAGAAGGTTTTAGTTTTAATCCCAATGTAGATTTACTTGGTGATACTTGGTATGAAGTAGAGCTGGGTACTTTTAATGCAGAGATAGGCGCTGATAGCTGGATTCCTGATCCAGTGCTTGATGAATGGACTTTCAAGACTAGGGATGCTGCTTTACTTTGTGAAGTGACTGGAGTAGCTGTCACACCACAAAGTCCACAGGCCAATGTCTATCCAGGTAAAAACAAAAATTTCAATGCCTCTCCTTTGGCAAATAATTGTAATATTTGTGGTGGCACTTACGATTGGAATTGGCAAGTGGTAGATCCATTGCCAGCCGGCAATTATGCTAGCATAGCTCCGCTTATCAACATGAGTGTAAATAAAGGAGTAACAGTATTAACCGGTGGCACAGACTCTACGGAAAATTTAGCTATACCAAACAATCATGTTACCTTGATTGCGGAAAATACAAATTATGGAGTAAGTGGTGAATCCTATCCAGTGATACTTGCTCCACTGCTTAGAGTAGAAGATAGTCAACCAACTTGTAGTGATTCATGCCTCAATGTAGCAGTTTGGGTAGATTTTAATACAGTCTTAACAGCACCCTTAAATATTGCTGACTTTGCTATCTACAGATGTCTTGATGCTAGTTGTAGTGGCTGGGATACTGGTACAAGCTATACCAACAATCTAGCTACTTCAATATTGGCTGACGGTACCTATCGTGTGAATTTGTTACACAACTTGGTGCCAAATGAAAATTATAAAGTTATTATTGATGGAAGTATTACCAATGTCCATGGTTATCCTTTGGGCACTGACTATACTTGGAATTTTGGTGTAAGCGATCAAAATTGTATGATTACAGGAGTAGATATTTTGCCAGACAATTATACAGCCTATTCTTTAAATAATATTTCTTACCAAGGTTATGCCACAGCTGAAACTGGTTCTTGTGGAACACAAGCAATCCAATGTGAAAGTTGTAATTGGAATTGGAGTACTGATAATCCTGGTATAGCCACTATTGCTACTGGTGCCAACACAGTTTTGGCTACGCCACTTATCAATGGCAATACCAATGTAAATTTAAATATCGATGGTACAGCTTTAGTACCTAGTCTTGGTTCAGCTTCAGGTAGTACACCTTTGACTATCAGTATTGATGGTCCAGGTATTACAGAGCTAGCTGTAGACAATTATTGGCCAAACTGTAATGGAGCTTGTGCCAATTCAGAAGTACAGATTTTATTTAATTCAGTTATTTTACCAGCTACTGTCAATACTACCAATTTTAGGATTTTTGATGAAACAGATGGAGGTGCTGATGAGACAATAGGTGTTACTCTAGATACCGAAACTTTGGTGACTCTGCAGCATGTAGATTTTCAATTAGATCATACTTATAGAGTAGAAATAAATGATCAAGTAAGGAATGAAGACAATGATAATATAGCTGGAGGATTTTCTTGGACATTTACAGTCAGTCAAGCCGATTGTTTGGCTAGTGGCATAGTGGTTCAACCACAAAACGCTATAGCTGGAGCTCTTGATATAGTACCTTATTTTGCTCAAGCTACTGGTGATATTTGTGGTAATGCACCAGTGACTTGTGCAAGTTGTACATATAGTTGGCATGATGTACCTGGCATAGGAACATTTGGTAGCGCAGCTACACAAAGCACTCCTTTTAATACATTAGCTACTGCAACAAACGGGGATTATAATATAACTTTAGATGCTTTTGATGATGGTAATCCACTACCAGTCGATGATGGTACTTTGACTATAGATCTCAATATTACGCCACCAGATCCTTTGAGTATAGTGGATTATTGGCCAGTTTGTGATGGTGCTTGTGATAATTCACAAGTGGGAGTCAGCTTTAATACCACAATAAATGGAGCTACTTTGGGTGGTAGTATTATTACTGATATTACTGATCCTCTCAATCTTATACCAGTTACTAGTGGACTTACTTTGGCCACTGATACTACTTTGATTATTGAACATGATCCTTTTGTTTTGGGACATACCTATCGGGTAGAGCTTAGTCCAACGATAGAAAATATAGATGGCAGTGTCTTAGGTGTTACTCCGCCATGGGAATTTACAGTCGGAGAAGCAGATTGTCAGATTGTTAGTGTAAGCGTAATGCCAAACTCTACTATAGCCGGAGCTAATCAAGGCGTTCCTTATATTGTACAAACTGAAGCCAATACCGTTTCTTGTGGCAATCTACCAGTGTATTGTGCCACTTGTACTTATAATTGGACATATTTACCTTTACCTCCACCAAATTTGGGAGGATTTAATAATGCTAATATTCAAAGTCCAATTTTCACTACAGCTGGTAATCCTCCAATAATGAATGGAGACGTGATTACTGTTAATGCACAGGTTAATGATCAGGGAGCTATTTTCAATTCCTCTGGAGATATCAATATTTCAATTGGAGCTCCTTTGATACCAACGGTTGATTTGATTGAGGCTTTTCCAAAGGATCTGGTTAATATGTGCGTCAATATTTTGCCCTATTTTGAATTTGATACTAGCAATGGAGATTTAGATAGAAATAGTTTGATTGATCATGCAGTTTTTAATAATTGGGTTACTAGTACTACTGTAGATTTTTCTCTAAGGTTTGTATCTTTAGATCCACTAAACCCACAAATTTTAACTGCCTTATTTGAACCAAATAATGTGTTGGATATAAATTCTATTTATTTTTTTGGTGTAGATGATATTGATGCCGTAGTAGCTGAAGGCGGAGTACCAATACAAGATCTAGTACCTTTAAGTTCTTATCCACCAACATATGCAGGCGCATTTTTTCATACAGGACCAAATGCTTGTCCTCTTCATAGTGTAGAGGTAATTCCACAAAATGATTTGTTTACTTGTAAAGATAACAATTGTGATGGAGATACTAGTGCTGTCAATGGTAATCAACATACATATCAAGCCATTGCTTATGATATTCAGAAAAACATATTATCCAGTGCTTTAAATACTTATACTTGGGCATCTGTTGATAGCTCTATAGTGAGTCCAGAGCTACCTATAAATTCTTCATCTGTTTTGGCTACAGCCGGTGACAATGGTATTACCAATATGACTGTTCAAGCTTTTCCTAACGTAGATCCAGCCAATGTTGTATTTGATAGTAATACAGCAGAGGTAGCTACTTGCCAAAGCCCATGGCCAAGTTTGGCTACTTATCCTTGGAATCCAAATGATGCTCCAGATCCAGATATGAATTTTTCTACTTATTATTGTCAGGCTTATGGTATTTTGGGTGAGACGCCTTTGCCAGTTATGAATATTCCACAGATAAATATTTCACCAAACCCAAATGTCATTAGAGAATATATCAGCTTTATTGATTATCCGATTGCTTTAAATAGTCCTAGTCCTTATCTTGGATCTTTGGCTTACAATGACAACGAAGAAGATAATAGTATAGGATCCCGTATCAAAAAATTTGTTTCATTGTTTAAGATTAGCAAAACTCATAGTCAAGCATTGATAAGACCAGATATTATTTCAGTTAGAGTGATGAGCAATCCAAAACATCTTTCTGTACTTGATTGGTACAATGAAGATGCTCCAAATCCTGTTGATGCTGGATCTTTGATACAGGTAGATGGCTATGAAGCCTTACAAGTTGGAGCGTCTATCTATGTTGCATCTGCCAATATGGAAGGTGGAAGTATCTATACCAATATCTATATTATTGCCCACAATATTGGTGCTAATGCCACGACTTTGGATATTTATAATCAGCTAGTAGACAATTTTAAATTAAATATAAATGTCAATACGCCAGCAACCAATACTTGTAGGCTACAAGCAAATTTGAGTTGTAGTAATGATTTTGATTGTCCAAGTTTTTGTACCAATCCAGCTTTTAGCACTCAAGCAGATTGTGTAGCTCCAGCTACTTGGCAAGGTGATACTTGCGATTCTTCACTACTCAAGATGCGTAGAGATGTAAAGCGTTTGGGAGATTTGGTCAGTATCAATAAAGCAATATTAAACTATGGAGCCAATCACAAAGCTTGTGTTAACAATAGTTTGATTTCATGTGAGGCTGACACTGATTGTCCAAGTGGGGCAGCTTGTGTGTCTTACTTCCCACCATTAAATGCTGGTTCATATCTTGATGGAGCTTCAAATAGTCGTTGGCCTTCTTGGCAAGAAACTTTGAGAAACACCTTGAGTGTTCCTTTGGCCGATGATCCTATTAATTTGTTTAATGGTTGTGAGTCAGAAGTAGCTGCTAGTGGTAGCTACGATCCAAATACCTGTTGGAATGAGCAGACTTTGCAATTTATTTGTCCAGCCAACTCTTTGGTCTATATGTATAATATAGAAGTTATTGGACAAGGTTATTATCTTGGAGCCAATTTTGAATATGATATGCAAAATCCCATCACTACCAACTTTATTAATAATTTAATTCCTTCGGTCAATGCTTATTTAGATTTAGATATCAACGATCCATATTGTAACTTTATTCCGGTTGATGCTCCGGGAGCATCAGCTAGTCCATATTGTGGTAATGGTATGATAAATACCAATTATTGTACTAATCAAATTTATGATAATCAAGGAGATTGTAATTTGGCAGGAGAAAAATGGATAGTGGCTGAAGAATGTGATAGTCAATTTCATAAATTTGCTTGTTCTCAAGAACCGCCAGGTATTCAGGCAGTCAATGGACCTTTCCCAATCGTACCTCCGGGTGCGGGTACAGAATGGTGGAACGAACAAACCGTTGGTTGTAATCCTCCAGGAGCAATCAATTCAGCCGGTGATTTGATAGAATGTACATGGTATAGGCCACAACCAGCTTTAGTAGCTAAACAATGTGGTGGCTATTGTGGAGATGGTACACGACAAGCATATTATGAAAGTTGTGATGGCTCTGTGCCGGCTATTGGTTATGTTTGTGTAGATGGTAATCCAGCTGATTTATCTTGTGATAATTGTCAGGTTATATGTAATGATAGTGCTGGTACTTATCCAGCTGCTTTGTGTGGTGATGGCATCTGGTCACAAGGTACAGAACAGTGTGATCCAAGTGCTACTCCAGATGGAAATGCAGGTTGGGACTGTACAGAGGGTGGAGCTATTGGTTGTAGTAATAGTTGTCAGCACACTTGTACTGTCGGAGAGCCTTATGCTGGTATTTGTGGAGACGGAATAGTAGCTACTGAAATAAATCCAATTTCTGGACAGGCTTATGAAGCTTGTGATTATGCAAATTATGTCTCAGTTTTACCAGTGAATTCTGGCGCAAGTAGTAGTTATGGCTGCACTTCATCTTGTACTATGAACAATGCTTTTTGTGGAGACGGTATTACTCAATATCAATATCAAGAATTGTGTGATTACAATGGAGCTTATAGCACTCCTGAGCCATTGTTTTCTGATGAATTTCATCAATATGCCTGTCGAGATTCTGGCACATATACAGCTTTAAATACTCTTGCGTATGGAGCTTGCACACCTACTCTAGGTGGTTATTGTGGTGACGGTAATATTCAAGACGGTGTTTTATTTTCAGATTATGGAGAAGAGTGTGATCCAGGCTCTCCTTGGGATGGTATATTTCAAAGTTGTCCAGTTGGCGAGTGTCTTGGTACTAGTGCCAACAATCAATATTTGTGTGATGTAGATTGTGTGGGTACTACTGGGGGCTACTGTGGTGACAATAAAGCTGATACAAAAAAAGACCCAGTAACTAATCTATCATACGAAATTTGTGATGGGACAGATTATCCAGGTAGACCAATACCAGCTCAGTCCAATGCAGGCAACACTTATGCTTGTGCCAATGATTGTAATAGTAGTGCGGTTGGTGGTGGTTATTGTGGTGATGGCATTAAAAATGTAAATTATTATGAAGCTTGCGACTGGGGAAATCCAGAAGATACTAGTAATTGGCCATGGCCAAGAGGAAGCAACATAAATAAATTTTCCAGTGAAATGAATCAATATGTTTGTAGTGGCTGTGTCAACTATGGTGGCTATTGTGGCAATGGCATAGTAGACGGAAATTGTACTACGGCTTGTTCAAATTGTGAACCAGACGGTACAAATTGTACCAGTTCCATTAATTGTACGGAATTTCAATGTACAAGTCATGGGGGTATATTTACTCCCTATGAGCAATGTGACAACGGTTATGATCCAGCTTATCTAGTAGATAAAGATATAGATATTGTTTATATATTTGATACTTCTGGATCATTGAGTACTGCCGCTGATAATCTTTGCGAAGCTACAGCTACAGTAGTCAATACTTTGGCAGCGTATCCGGATGTAGATTATAGGATTACTATTATGCCACTAGGAGATGGAGATATGTATAATGGAGGAGCTGAGCTTACAGCCACACTTGATGATAATAGTCGAGAATTTTTCTGGCTAGAAAAACAGCCACCTCCACTTGGAGACGGTACATTTAATGCTACTGTCAATTACGACATTGTCTTTGATGAATTATATACCAATTGTTTAGCCACTAGTGGAGGTTTGGTAGAAGACCCAGTAAACAATATTACCATTGATCCAAGAGTAAGATATATCAGTCCCTATGATGATGCTACCAATGATATCAATGGTCATGTAGAAATACGAGCTGGTGATATGGTCAATGAATTTTGTGCAGCTTTTGATGCTACCGAAAACTGGGGCTATGTGATGAAGAGAGTAATTGAAGATTATAATTGGCTAGACGGCTATCACAGGATAGTAGTACCAGTTAGTGATGAGCCTGCTGTTTGTGGAAATCCTTATAATACCAATGAAGATTATGTTACCTTAGATGGTGTTTATGATATTTTAGCTGAAGCAGTCAAAGCTGCTACTATCAATCCATCAAACCCAGTTTATATTAGTCCTGTATTATTAGGTGGTGGTCTTAATACAGTAGGCGCACTTATGGCTGATGCTACAGGTGGTTCATTTACAAATACTACTAATAATTGGGCTGCTCAAACTGTGCAAGTTATAAATTCTACGATTTGTGATGGTGCTGGCGGAGGTCCAGCTGGTGATGAGCCAGATGGCCATATGGATTGTAAGATGGATTCAGCGTGGGTACCAATACCACCTCCACCTCCAGCCCCACCAGTGATTACCAGTGCTTTAGCTACTAGTATATTACAGGGCAATCCTTTTAGCTATACAATAGTAGCCAGCAACAACCCAGTAAGCTTTGGAGCTAGCAGTCTTCCAGCTGGCCTAACAATCAATACAGGTACTGGTCTTATTTCTGGAACACCTACTGTGGGTCCAGGTTCTTATCCGATTGATATTAGTGCTACCAACGCTGGAGGTACAGATATAGAGACCCTATCTTTATCCATCAATCCACCGCCACCGGTGATTACTAGTCTTCTTAATTATAGTATTTTAAACGGCAGTAATTTTTCCTATATTATTCAAGCTACCAATAGTCCAAGTAGCTTCAATGCTACAGGTTTACCAGCTGGATTATTCATTAATACAGCCAGTGGTCTTATTTCTGGTAAACCAACATCTGGAGTTGGTACTTATAATATTACAATTTCAGCTAGCAATATATCTGGTACAGATACGCGTATTCTAGTATTGACTATTAATCCTTGCTCTGCAGTTGGTTCATCTTGTGCAGCTTTGCCTTGTTGTCCAGGGCCAGGTATATCATGTAATGCTAGTGCCACCTGTATTTATATTCCTCCAGTTGCTTGGTAATTTGTATGTTAAAAATAGCTATTAAATAAATAATTATGTTTGATGATTTAAAACAAAGTACTATACCAAACAACAAGGCACAAACACCAACTTCAATGTCGAAAGCAACTGGTATTTCAGATATGTTTGGTGATGTAGATCCAGTAGCTACCAATAATACTATTATGGCTTCAATAAAGCCTAGTGCTATTCAATCTGGTAAGATAAAGCCGGTTTCCCAAACTAGTGCTCTTAGTAGTGTGGATATTCCCAATACAACTTCATCACAAATCACCTCAACGGTTGACTCAATGATGGTTACAGATAGTAGGTCATCAGGTATTATGAGGAAAATATTGATAGCTATTTTGGTCATTTTTCTTTTGGCTGTTGTAGGTGGAGGTATTTATTATTTCTTTTTGAGAAACAATAATACAGTAGTAGATTCCAATGAAAATACCAATGCCAACATAAATACAAATCAAAATACCAACACCAACGATAATACAAACAATAATATAAATGCAGAAATGGACACACCAGTTATCAGCGATGATGATTTAGATGAAGATTTTGACGGTTTGAACAATGGATTAGAAAAAATCTATGGTACAAATCCATTGGAAGCCGATAGTGACAATGATGGTGTTTTTGATCAAGATGAAGTAGAAATATATCATACCGATCCTTTGGCCGATGATAGTGACAATGATGGTCTTAGTGATCACGAGGAAATAATTATTTATCATACCGATCCCAATGATCCCGATACAGATGGTGATGGCTATACGGATGGTGAAGAAGTTATAAATGCTTATGATCCCTTGGGCAGTGGTAAATTGGAGACTGATTTAAGTCAAGACAATCTAAATACTAACGAAAGTTTATAAGTTTATGTTAAATGAACAAGAAGTTGGCAAAGAAGAACCTAAGGCAGGGATAGTCTTTGATAGCAAGGGCAGTCTTAAAAAAGAAGTTATCAATGTGCATCCTATGCCTAGTAAATTTGTTGAAATGGCTCAACAAACTGGTCATCTTAGTCACAGTAAAGGAAAAAATGGCCGAAAGATTATTTTAATAGCCATTGTTTTAGTTTTGATTATTGTTGTAGTCATAGCTGGAATTATTTATTTTACTAATAAAAATGTTCCAGTTGTAAATACCAACACCAATACCAATGAAGCTGATAATGCCAATACAAATATCAACGAAAATACCAACACCAACACCAATACCAATGAAGCTGACAACACCAATATAAATATCAACGAAAATACCAATACCAATGCCAATACCAATACCAATGAAGATGACAATACCAATGCAAACAGCAATGAAAATCCAAATATACAAGCATCTTTGGACATAGACAATGATGGGCTTAGCTACGAAGAAGAACTAATTTTTGGCACAAATCCAGAGCTAGAAGATACAGATAAAGATGGTTATAGAGATGGTCAAGAGATAATTAGTCTCTATAATCCATTGGTGCCAGCTCAGGGTTTGGAAGCATCAGGTGTGGTGACCAGATTTAAAAATGGTTCTTATAATTATAGCTTACTCAGACCTTCTGCTTGGTTGATAAATCCAGTCGGAGAGGGACTCGGTCAGATTATTATTTTAGCAAACTCTGAAACCGGAGAGGCTTTTTCTATTGATGCTAGTGTCAATGCTGACAATAAATCATTAGAACAAATTTTAACTGACAAGGCTGATGTTTTAGGACCATTAAGTATTTATCAAAATTATAGTTTAGCTGGTCAAGAGGCTTATAGGTCTATTGATGGTAAAATAGTATTGACCTTAAAAGATAATTTTATTTTTATAATTTCTCACAATACAGATTCTTTTGGAGGAGTAAATTTTACCAATACTTTTGAAATGTTGCTCAATAGTCTTGAGTGGACAGAAGCATCAATACAAGATATTTAATGACGAATAATTTATTAAATTTAAACAAAGCAGGTGAAGTAGCTGATTTTTCTTGGCTAGTTAATTTGGAAAATATTTTTAAAAAAAAATTTAAATTAAAAAAACAGATTTCAATTGCTTTGGTCAGCGACCAACAAATAAAAGAGTTGAACAGAGTTTATAGAAAGAAAAATAAAATAACGGATGTTTTATCTTTCAATATGGATAGTGCTTATGTTTTGGGAGAGGTATTGATTTGCCCATCTCAGGCTCGCCGCCAGGCGAAAGAAAAAAGCCATACATATAAAGCCGAATTACAACTTTTGACTATTCATGGTATTTTGCATCTTCTAGGTTATGATCATGAAAAAAGTATTACAGAAGAAAAAAAACAACAAAATGCCGAGCAAAAAATATTGGCACAATTAAACAAATAATTATGGATTGGCAGTATTATCGAAATTTCAAATTTGCTTTTAGGGGACTTAAAACAGTTTTTGCTACTGAAAAAAGTTTTCGTTTACATACTTTGATTGCTATTTTGGTGATTGTTTATGCTTGGTATCAGGGTATTGAAAAGATTTATTGGGTAGTAGTGCTTATGTTGATTGCCTTGGTGATGTCTTTGGAGATTTTTAATTCAGCTATTGAAAGATTAGTAGATATGTTGGCTCCTCGTACTCACAATTTTGCCAAAGAAGTAAAGGATTTATTGGCCGCTATGGTACTTTTGGTATCACTTTTTGCAGCGGCTATTGGTTTTATTGTATTTTTGTGGTAATTATTTGGCAAATATTGATAATTTAGTTATAATTAATACTCATAAGATATAAAATGGTTAACAGTAAAGACATAATCACTGGCCTAGATATTGGTACCAACGCTATTAGGGTAGTCATGGGGCAAAAAATGCCCGATGGTCGCCTTAAAATCATTGGTGCAGCTGATACTCCATCAGAAGGTATCATTCGTGGTAGCATCAATTCTATTGAAGATGCAGTTTCTTCTATTTCTGAAACAATAGAAAAATGTGAACGCATGACAGGCTTACGTATTGATAAGATGGTAGTTGGTATTTCTGGAGCACATATCAAAACAGTGAGTAGTAAAGGAGTGGTAGCTGTAGCCAAAGCCAACGAACAAGTAGAAGATTCTGATGTTGAGAGAGCTTTGGAAGTAGCTGAAAGTACTACTACAATGCCCAATTATGAAATACTGCATGTTTTGCCAATTAGCTACAACTTGGATGATCAAAAAAATATCAAAGAGCCACAAGGTATGAGTGGTGTCCGTTTGGAAGTAGAGACTCAAGTAGTTATGGCTATGTCTTCTCAGGTAAAAAATATAACCAAAGTAATTTATCGGACGGGAGTTGACATTGAGTTTATTGTATTTTCAATTTTGGCTACTGCTGAAGCAGTGCTTACTCCCAAACAAAAAGAATTGGGAGTAGCGGTGGTCAATATTGGAGCAGCTACTACATCTTTGGCTGTTTTTGAAGAAGGCAATATATTACACACAGCAGTATTGCCAGTTGGAGCTGGACACATTACCAATGATTTAGCTATTGGACTCAAGACTTCTGTCGAGGTAGCTGAAGCTGTCAAAATAGATCATGGACAAGCTATGGGAGATGGTATTTCCAAAAGAGATGAAGTTGATCTTCACAAATATAGTGAAGAAGAAAAAAAAGGATCTTATGTTTTCAAAAAAGATATTGCTGATATATCTGAAGCTAGGATGGATGAAATATTTTCACTCATCAAAGATGAGCTCAAGATTATTGATCGCTCGGGCAAATTGCCGGGAGGTATTGTCCTGACTGGTGGAGGAGCTAAGATGCCAATGATAGTTGATTTGGCCAAAGAGATTTTAGAATTACCAGTGTTTTTGGGTATGCCAGTAGATAGTAATTTTCCTATTGATAAATTAAATGATACAGAATATACTACAGCTCTAGGCTTGGTACTTTGGGCAGACAAAAATATGGAAAAAAGCGGTGGTTTTTTAAATAACATATCTGCTATTGGTCATAGTACTGATAAGATGAAAAGATGGTTCAAATCTTTATGGCCATCTGCATAAATTATATTTACTTAAATTATAAAAATAATGATAAAAAAGAATATCAAAGAAGTGATGCCTCCAGTTGAAACTTTTGCTAATATCAAAGTAATTGGTGTCGGTGGTTCTGGTGGTTCAGCTGTCAATCGTATGGTAGCCTCCAAAATCAGAGGCGTAGATTTTATTGCAGTCAATACTGATGCTCAAGCTTTGCACAGCTCTATTGCTTTAAATAAAATACATATTGGTAAAATGACAACCAAAGGATTGGGGGCTGGTATGGATCCAGATTTGGGACTTAAGAGCGCTGAAGAAAATGAGCAAGATATCATGGATCAGATTAGTGGAGCTGATATGGTTTTTATTACTTGCGGACTAGGAGGAGGAACTGGTACTGGTGCAGCACCACTTATTGCTGATATTGCCAGAGAGGCCGGAGCTCTCACTGTGGCTGTAGTGACCAAACCTTTTACTTTTGAAGGAGTACATCGCAGAGATATAGCTGAAAGAGGTTTAGAAAGATTGATAGATAAAGTAGATACTATTATTACTATTCCCAATGATAGGTTATTACAAATCATAGACAAAAAAACATCCTTGCTTGAAGCTTTTTCTATTGTTGATGAAGTTTTAAAACAAGGTGTTCAAGGTATTTCAGAAGTGATTACTGTACCAGGACTAGTCAATGTAGATTTTGCTGATGTCAAAACCATCATGAGTCAATCAGGTTCAGCTTTGATGGGCATTGGTAAGGCTAGTGGAGAAAATAGAGCTCATGATGCAGCTAAAGCAGCTATTGATAGTCCACTTTTAGAATTGTCTATTGATGGAGCTACTGGAGTATTATTTACTATTTCTGGTGGTAGCGATTTGACTATGTTTGAAGTCAATGAAGCAGCTGAAGTTATTACTAGCAATTGTGATCCAGAAGCCAAAATTATATTTGGTACAGTGATTGATGAGGCGCTTGGTGATAGTGTCAAAGTTACAGTTATAGCTACTGGCTTTAAGGGCAATGATGATAGATTGTCAAAACCAAACAATTCTTCCCAAACAGCTTCTGTTATGAGTCACCCAGAAACTTTTGCTAAAAATTTGGAAGATAGAAAAGTAAAACAAGCTTTTGAAAAAAGAAGAGACAATGAAGAAGAGGAAAGAACTACCGAAGTGCCAAAGAGTAAAAAAGAAGAAGAGCTGGATATTCCTGCTTTTTTACGCAACAAATTGAGAAACAGATAATATGAACTGTCCGGTTTGTAAACATAAAGATACCAAAGTAATGGACTCTCGTCTTAGTGGCGAGGGTTTTAGTATTCGTCGTCGTCGTTTATGTCAAAAGTGTAAATTTCGTTTTTCTACTATTGAAGAGATGGAGATTTTGGATTTGACGGTTATAAAACGTGATGGCCGTAGAGAAAATTATAACAAAGAAAAGCTTATTCGAGGTCTTAAAACATCTTTGGAGAAAAGACCATATTTGGAAGAAAATTTTTATAAACTCATCA
This sequence comes from Patescibacteria group bacterium, assembly GCA_041662585.1. Lineage (GTDB taxonomy): Bacteria > Patescibacteriota > Patescibacteriia > UBA1558 > GWA2-36-10 > XYD1-37-29. Next base: position 126,998 of record JBAZSG010000004.1, read on the forward strand.
ATGAAATTGAAAGAGATGTACAAATGAAATCCAAAGATGAGGTTACTTCTAAACAGTTGGGAGAAATAGTAATGAAAAGACTCAAGTCTTTTGATAAAGTGGCTTATATTAGATATGCTTCTGTTTATAGATCTTTCAAGGATGTCAAAACTTTTCAAAAAGAGCTCAATCAATTACTCAAAAAGAAATCTATCAAAGGCAGAGTAAATAAAAACAAAAAATAGACTTATGCACTTGCCACTCAATTTTCTTTGTGATAATATCAGTCCAAGCTTCTCGTGAGAGGCTGGATCAAAATACTTTAACAATCAAATCAGGGAAGTGAGGTGAAATTCCTCCACAGTCCTAGCTACGGTATCCGGCATTTGCCGGATAAAAGTCCGACACCTGAGATATTTGCTTTCTCCTAAGGAGAGAAGGGCTAAATTTATTAACTTTTAATAATTTTACCTCTGCTTTTCTTAGGCAGAGTTTTTTAATAATTATGTTAATAACATGAAAAAAATTATTCTTACGATTTTAATTCTAGCAACATTTATTGTCCCTAGTTTAATTTTGGCTGACAATGATAATACAATCACTTATCTAAAAGCTCAAGGTCAAAATGCTTGGATTAGCCAAGCTTTGGCTGCTGCTAGTGTATCTAATATTGATGTATCTTATATTGATTATAATACTAGTGATTTAATGACAGCTTCTAAAAATATTTTAACTTTAGCAGCCATAAAATCCAATGATAGTAGTGGTATTAACAAATTACTAGCAGTGGTAGAAGCTAGTAAAAATAATAATCAATTTGGTTCTCAAGATTTACTAAATGATGATTTTTGGGCTTTGATGGCTTTGGCCTCTGTAAATAAATTACAAGATACGGCTAGCATTAAAAATTTTATTTTAGAACATCAAAATAGTGATGGTGGATGGTCTTGGTCTACTATTGGAGACTCTGATAGCAATGACACAGCGGCTGCTATGATGACTCTGTTTGATTTGGGTTTAAATACTTCATCAATAGAAATAATACAGGCTTTGGCTTATTTGCAAAACACTCAAAATGATGATGGCGGCTTTGGCTATGATATAGCTTCATCTTCAGATGGAGCCTCAACTGCTTGGGTTATAGCTGCACTAAATAAATTTGGTATTGATGCTAGTACTTGGCAAAAAAACAACAACACACCAAAATCTTTTTTAGAGAGTCTCCGACAAGCTGACGGATCTTTTTTATGGATGCCTAGTGACGAGCAAGGTTCTAGTATGGTCACAGCTTATAGCTTATTAGCTTTGACTGGAAGATCTTATCCAGTACATTATATAGAATTTTTAGAAGATGAAGTTGCTCTTGGGCATACTTTAAGGGTAGAAGGTCCAGACAATACCATTTGTTTAGCATCTAATTTGGAAGCAAATACAGTTTTGGGATTATTAGAATTAGGCTCTAGTGTTTGTGATTTTGAATATATTGCTCAAGATAGTGCTTATGGTACTTATATTTCAGCTATTGATGGTATTGCTGGGGAAGGTATGAATGGTTGGCAGTATTTTGTAGATTTTGAGTCTGGTATGGTAGCGGCCGGTGATTATATTTTGACTGGCCAGCAAGAAGTCTTGTGGGCCTATGGAGGCTGGCCATTTTATGCAGTCAAACTAGAAGTCAATAATACTCATTTTGAGTCTGGTGACAATTTGTTAGCAAATTTTATGTACTATGATGGAGAAACTTGGCTACCACTTATCGGAGCAGACATTGTCTTTGGGGCCAATACTTATCAAACAGACAATTTGGGTCAATTTACTATCGTGATAACTAGTGATGGAGTCTTTCCAATTTTTTCCAAACAAACACAAAGCTATAGTAGAAGTAACAGAAAATACATTGTAGTAGGCACAGGTTTATCACAAACAGTTGATTTGTCAGTCAATATTGAATCTGGTGGTGGCAACGGTCCAGGTGCTGATGATATTATTGCTTTTAGTGTTGATAGGTCAAATATTGATTTTGGTACTTTGAATCCTGGAGAATCTGCCGATACTATTATTTCTTTGTCCAATACGGGCAATGTAAATATTTATATAGAAGCTAGTGTTTTGGGGGATAAAGCTTTTACAGATTTTACTTTTTTGGATCAAACTGCTTGGGATGATTATAATCTCAATTTGGCCAGTTCTGCTTCCAAAGCAGTAAATGTCGGTTTATCTATTCCAAGTAGCTTTGATTCTTTGGGTCAAAAAGAAGGACAGCTAATATTTTGGGGTATTAGTAAATAAAGATGAAATTTTTTAAAATATTATTATTGCTATTGTTTTTTGTACCATTGCCATCTCAAGCAGTTGGTATTTCAGTGACACCATCAGCTATTGATTTATTGTATCCAGATATTGTGGAAAAAAAAATAACAATCAAAAATATTTCTACGGAGCCCATTATAATTTATGTTTATGCAGATGATTTTTCTAGTAATATAAATATAGAGCCAGCTGAATTTGAGCTTTTACCAGATCAAATTAGTCGGGTCAATATAGCAGGAGATTTTAGTGATTTTGAATCAGGTATACAAAAAACCAATATTTCTGTTTTGTCCAAAGCCAAAGACAAAAAAAGTTTCAATGCTATATCAGGCGTTAAAATTCCTATTAGTGTTTATATTAATAAAAGTTATTTTACTTGGTCAGGATCAGCAGTTTTTGTAGTTGTATTTTTTGTTTTGTTTATTATCTGGGGTTTGATTTATTTATTTATAAATATTTTTTCTAAAAAACCCAAAAAACATAGTAAAGAGCTGATAAATTTATTGATTCATTACAAAAAGAAGCGCTGGTATAAATGGTGGTAATAAAATCGCCTTTTAGGCGATTTTTTGCTATAATTAAGCTATAAAGATTAATTAAAATATCATGGCAGATGAAGAATTAAAGCAAATAATGAAGGAAAACAAACAAACTTTGGATAGTCTTGATCAAAGATTAAAGCGTATTGAAAAAAGATTTGTCTGGAGCTCAGTTTTTGGATTTATCAAAATATTGATTATTGTAGCTCCACTTATTGTTGGTGTGATTTATATTACACCGTTTCTCAAAGATTTTTTCAAAATTTATCAACCAGTTTATCAGGCTTTGCCAAATTTATTTCAAAAGACAGCCAATACTTCAGGAGATTCTAATGTTGAATCTGCTCAAGCTGATTTGATGATAGAATCTTTTTGTGATGAAACAACTCGTCAGAGGATGATTGAACAATTTTGTAAATAAAATTTTTGTGGAAGAATTACGTACCAAAATAAAAAATTTGTACTCCAAAATTTCTAAAGCTTTGGAAGTTTTAGACTTAGATAATAAAAAAAATAAATTAGAAAAATTAAGGCAGGAGATGACAGCTCCTGATTTTTGGAATGATCAAAATAAAGCCAAAAATATTAGCTCACAAGTTAGTAGTCTAGAAGATCAAATTAATTCTTGGGAAATTTTGTCAAAAGAAACAAAAGAGCTTAGTGATATGAGTGATGATAAACAAGCTGAGGTATTGCTCGGTGATTTGGAAACAAAATATAAAAATCTTTTTATTCAGTTTACAGCTTTATCAGAACAGCTTTATTTACAGGGCAAATATGATCATTTGCCAGCTATTGTAACTATCAATGCCGGAGCAGGAGGTGTAGATGCTCAAGATTGGGCTCAGATGATAGAGCGAATGTATCTTCGTCTAGCTGAACAAAATAATTGGACAGTAGCCTATCTATCTCGTTCATTGGGAGCAGAAGCCGGTATCAAAAGTGCTACTTTCAAAATTAGTGGTGCCTATGCTTATGGTTATCTCAAAAATGAAGCAGGGGTACATCGTTTGGTTAGACTTTCTCCTTATGATAGTGATCATGCTAGACATACTTCTTTTGCGATGTTAGAAGTATTACCAGAGATAGATAAACTAGATATAGATATCAAAGATGATGATTTAAAAATAGACACTTTCCGGTCCTCAGGACACGGTGGTCAGTCGGTCAATACCACTGATTCGGCTGTTCGTATTACTCATTTACCAACAGGTATTGTCGCTGCTTGTCAAAATGAAAGATCCCAAGTGCAAAACAAAAGACAAGCCTTGAGTTATTTATATGGCAAATTACAAAAGTATTATGAATCGGAAAAAGAGGATGAAAAAAAACTTTTAAAAGGAGAGTATACAGAAGCTGCTTGGGGCAATCAAATTAGATCTTATGTTGTTCATCCTTATAAACTGGTCAAAGATCATCGCACAAATTGGCAGTCCAAAGATCCTGACAAAGTATTAGATGGTGATTTGATGCCTTTTATTAGAGCCAATTTGGAAAAAAATGTAGTTTCCTAGAAGATTTTATGCTATAATAAATATATGTTTGAACATCTAGGACCAACACCAGAAGTAAGTATAAATAGACAAGGTAGTAGATATAGCTTGTATTTGAGTTTATTGGTTATGTCTGTTTTTGTATTTATATTTTCTATGAGTTTGGGCAAAGGTGCTGACTCTAAGGCTCAAGAACAACAAGAACAGCAAGAATTATATGCCAAGTTGTTTGTAGATCCTAGTGATAAAAAAATTGTAGATACAGCCAAGAATTTTTCCATTTTTGATTTTGTAGTAGAAGTCAATAAGCCGGAAACTTCTTTATATAAATTAAATATCACCGTTGAAGGAGTCTATGATCTTGAGGTTATTAAGGATTTAAAATTATTTCATGAAGATGTACAGCTAGGAGAAATAAATCAAATAGATGACAACGGCAAAATATATTTTGATTTAGCTGAATACGAACTAAAAGTTGGTCAAAATAAATTTTCGTTATTTTTCAATAATGGTGATAGTCTCAAAGCTGGTTTAGCTTTAAAATTTAGTATTGAAGATAGATCGGATATATTTTTGATTACCAATAGTCATGTTTTTAAGCCCCAAACAGATTTTCCAGTATCAGGAGGTTTAGTATCAATTCTTGATAAAGGGCAAGTAATGGCTGCCAATAGCAATTTAATTACTGATTTTTTGATTTCTTCAGATGTACCACAACAGATAGGCGCCTTTGAATTGTCTGCTATTGGTGAAAAAATAGATCTTAGTAAAATAAAATTGTCTTATCAAAATTTATCTTCATCTACTAGTGACGAACAAGTAGCTCTTGATTTTGCTCTAATACACAATAATGAGCTTATATCTGAAGCCGTATCAAATAATAATGAGATTATATTTGATTTATCTCAAAATATAGCATTACAAGATACGAGCAGAGAAAAGTTTTATTTATATACTATGGGTTTGCCAGTTGATACCTATCAGTTTTTTGTTGAGGATGTTAAAACACAAGGAGTTTTGTCAGGTGTCGATATTTCATTATCTAATAAAGTCGCCTTAAATAAAGTAGAGGCTAGATCATATTTTATACAATTTAGCTCAGGAGATTTGGACCAAAGGCTATCTGAAGGATGGAACAAAATTTATAGTTTAAAAATAAAAACCGTAGGGACTGGTCCAGCTTATTTAAATAAAATTACCTGGGTCATTGATAAACAAAATTTAGATATCAAAGAAATAGAAATATACAAGAATGGCGAGCCCTATATTGTGGATATTATCTTAAAAGATAATCAACTTATTATCAAAACAGATGGACTAAATCCACTGAAGATTGAAGAAAAAAATACCGAGTTACAAATATTGGCCAATTTGGTAAATATAAAACCAAAAGCCAAGTTAGAGGCTTTTATTTTGGCCGATAAAGATTTTATTGATGAAGAAACATTATCTGGTAATATCATTTGGTCAGATGGAGATAGTTTTTATAACGGCTATAAAATGCCATATTTGCCACTTGAACCTAGTATCTTGAGCAATTAAATAAAAAATCTTAGGTATCAAACATTCACAATTTAGTGGATGTTTTTGTTTAATTTTGACAATTTAAGGCAAATAGTATTAAAATAATGGTGAAGAAAAATTAAGTGATTTTGATGAGCAAAAGTAAAATATTTTTGTTGGCTAGTCTTATTTTTTTATTGAGCAATTTGCTTTATTTGCTTTATTTTGAAAATAAAGGCAATCATAGTTTTGGCTATGATTTTTTTTATACCTTTACAGCTACAGTTGTTAAAGTTGATAAAAAACTGGATGGTTATAATATAGTTGTCCAACCGGAAGAGCTGGTAGATTTTTCCGGAAAAATTTTGTTATATCATACTCTTTACCCAGAGTATTATTATGGCGATATATTAGAAATTTCTTGTAAAATTTATAAACCAGAAAAGATATTAGCAGAAGATGGCCAGACTTTTGCTTATGATAAATATCTAGCCAAAGATGATATTTTTGGCACTTGTTTTCGTCCACATATAAAAACAATAGGACAAAGCAAAAATCTTACTTTTTATATTTATCAGGCCAGACATTATTTTTGGCAAAATCTCAATGATTATTTGGTAGAGCCGAGTTCAGCTTTGGCCAAAGCTATGTTTTTGTCTCCTCAGCGGGAAATAAGTGATGATTTCTGGGCTATTTTTGCCAAAGTGGGTGTCAGTCACATGATCTCTATTTCTGGCTCGCATATGGTGATTATTATTTGGTTGGCACAATCTTTTTTAATTGCTCTTGGTTTTAGTCGTAAATCTGCTTTCTGGTTTCTAGTAATTTTTTTGTTGTTTTATTTATATTTGATTGGTTTTATTAGTCCGGCTGTCCGGTCAGCGGCCATGGCTATCATTTTATTGTCTGGTCCATTTCTCGGGAGAAATACAGACTCGGTTTACAGTCTGTTTTTAGCGGCGGATATTTTGGTGACTTTAAATCCTTATATTATTTTGTATGATATAGGTTTTCAGTTGTCTTTTTTGGCTGTCTTGGGCTTAGTTTATTATGCTAGATTTTTTAATAAAGTTTTGGTTTTTATTCCTCAGCAATTTAAGCTACGGGAAGTAGTGGCTGTAACTTTGGCTTCGCAAATATTTACTTGGCCCATTACTGTTTATAATTTTGGCATTTTTTCTATTATTGCTCCAGTAGCCAATCTTTTGATACTGCCATTTTTACCGGTAGTTTTGATTTTATCTATGGCTTTAAGTGTTTTTGGTTTTTGGGCATTTTTAGCCGAGCTTATAGCTTGGCCTTTATTTATAAGTTTGAAAATTATAGTAGATATTAGCGAGTGGTTATCAAAAATACCTTACGCCTTTGTTTATATCAATGGTTTTTCTCTAGTGTATTTATTTTTGTCTTTATTTTTTATGTGCTTAATTACTATTATTTTAAATCCGCGCTCTTATGAATAAAATAATAATATCAACTTTTATAATTTTAAGTCTTTTATTATTTACTTTATATAAAGACGATAATAAGCTAGAGATTAATTTTTTGGATGTTGGACAAGGCGATGCTATTTTGATACGTACTCCTGATGGACAAAATATATTAATTGATGGTGGTCCAGATAATATACTATTATCAAAATTGGCCAAAGTGTTGCCTTGGTGGGAAAGAGACATTGATTATTTAGTTATCACACATTATCATGCTGATCACATGATGGGATTTATAGAATTATTAAATAAATATAAAGTAAAAAATGTTTTGGTGACAGCTCACATCCCAGATGATTTTTTGTATAAAGTATGGACAGATAAATTAGTTGAAAAAAATATAAAGCCTAGTATAGTCAAAGTAGGGGAGAAATTTATAGTTTCAGATGATTTAGCTTGGCAAATTATTTTAGCTGACAGTTTTCATGAAGACTACAACGAAAATTCACTAGTAATTAGATTGTCTTATAAAGACAATGATTTTATGTTTATGGGCGATCTGGGCATTGAAGGTGAAGAAAAAATTTTGCTAATGGGTATAGATATAAATTCCGAGTATTTAAAAGTAGGTCATCATGGGAGCCGTTATTCATCTTCAGATAAATTTTTACAAGCTGTCAGTCCAGAAGTATGTATAATTCAATCTGGTCAGGATAATAAGTTTGGTCATCCCCATGAAGAAGCAATAAACAGGCTCAAAGATGTTGGTTGTCAGATTATGAATACCCAAGATTTGGGGACCATTAGCTTTAATTTTTAGGGTTGTCAGGTTTATTTTTTAGGATTATAATTTAATAAAGTCTACACATGGTGTGTGGACTAGTATCATTTAACCGATGCCTCAGGCATCAGATTGGAGTTTCATTATGAGACAGCTGAATCGGATGAAGATGAAGCGGCACGAAGAGATGGTGCAAAAGAACACGAAGAAGAACGAATCCGGCGGCCACGAGACGATCAGCGGCACCTAAACCACAGACATGGTGCCAATGATTGATAAGGGGAGAGCTCCGAGCTCCCCCCTTTATTTTTTACCTTGATTTTTGTATGTATTTGACCCATAGCAGAGATACTAAATTGCTTATCTTGACTAATTTTAGACAATGTACTAAAGTATTTGAGTTATTTGTTCCCTACGCTGCCGCTCTTTTTGGCAGGGTCATTTTTCAAACCTTTTTGGAGGAAATAAATGCGACATGTTTGTTTCCTCGCGTTGGTCATACTGGCTACTTTGTTTGGCGCTAAATGCGTAAGTGCCACCGATTTGTCGGGGGCAAACAACAATCAGCGGCCCACGGCTATCGTGGAAGATCAAAGCGAAGGCATCATCGTTTTTACGGATGCCATTGCTATCAATTCTTTCATTGAGCCTATTTTCGTGCTTCAACGCACTACACCCGCCGCTGCCCAAGCGCCAATTTCATCAGCCACCTTTGTGGCCAACGTCGAGTTCGTCGACATCGGCGACAAACCAAGCCGCCTGAAGGGCGGCTTAACAAGCTCTACCTGAGTGAGGGGATCCTGCTTCAGAAAGAGCAACACACCCAGCATGGGCACTTTTGATCTTCGGGTCAATGTGCCTTTGCTGGGTATTTTTTTTGGCTTGATTTTTGTATGTATTTGACCTATAATAGAGGTACTAAATTATTAAAAATTTTGCTATATGGCAGACAAAAAAATTAAAATTTTACTTATTGAAGACGAGGAAATGTTGGCCAATATGTATGAGGTCAAGTTTAAAAACGAAGGTTTTGATCTAGAAAAAGCCTTGGACGGTGCCGAAGGATTGGCCAAAGCTAAGGCCAATAAACCTGACTTTATATTACTAGATATCATCATGCCAAAGATGGATGGTTTTTCAGTACTCAAAGCTCTCAAAGAAGATGAAACTACCAAAAATATTCCAGTAATGCTTTTGACCAATCTAGGACAAGAAGAAGATATTGCCAAAGGCAAAGAATTAGGTTCGGTTGGGTATTTAGTAAAGGCCAATATTACACCAGCTGAAGTAGTAGCTGAAATAAAGAAAAAACTTGGCAAAAAATAAAATTTTTATTAGTATAGATTTTTAACTTGCCTGACGGCAGTCAGGAAATAAATAATAGATAAAAGAATATGAATGAAAAACTAGAAAGAAGTCTTGTTTTATTAAAGCCAGATGCTATCAATAGAGGACTCATTGGAGAAATACTTCATCGTTTTGAACGCACTGGTTTGAAAATCGCTGGTCTCAAACTGGTATGGTCTGATGAAGATACAGCGCTCAAACATTATAGTGAAGATTTAGCCAAGCGTCGTGGTCAAAAAGTAAGAGATTTGATGGTGGCCATGATTACTTCTGGACCAATAGTAGCTATTGTTCTGGAGGGTGTAGAAGCAGTAGAAGTAGTTCGTAAAATGGTAGGAGAAACTGAACCAAAGAGTGCTCTACCTGGTACTATCAGAGGAGATTATGCTCATCTTTCATTTAAGTATGCTGATAATAATGAAATGGCTGTATTTAATTTAATCCATGCTTCGGCCAATGTTCAAGAAGCCAAAGACGAAATAAGTTATTGGTTTCAAAATTTTGAATTACAAGATCATCAACCTGATTATACCAAACACACACTACTTGAAAAATAATATATATATATATTTTAAAAAGAGCTAAGTTTAGCTCTTTTTTATATAGTATTTGCTAGGCTATTTTTAAGATGCTATAATAAATGCATAGCCTCTTCTTTTACAAATATGTAACTCTACAATAATGTTACATTGGAACTCTATATTGATTGAGACCTTGGTCTTCAATCTGCGAGTACCACCCTTTTACCGGGGGTTATACATATAAAAAGAATGCTATGTAGTCCATCTTATCAGTAACCAATGAAAACATGCTGACATGTGACTAGCAAAAAGGTGTTTTATAAGTTTTATACTATACAAACGCCTTTTTGTTTTGGTTTAAAATTTTTTATTAATAATATAAGGCAGTCCTCACAGACTGCCTTGTTTCACACTCATTGTAGTGAGTAGCTGGTGAACTTGTTTATCCACCACTATGCTTCGTCGCCACCTCCGAGTGTGATAATACCAATTCTTTTCATGGAGAACCTCCATTCCAAGAAGTTGTTGTAGCATGATTGCTACAAGGTAATATTATATTGCTAGAATTTTTAAGTCAATAAAAAAATCACCCTAGAGGGGCGATTAAAATAAATAAAAATTATTTAGAAACTTAAGCTTTTTTCATTTTATTTAAAGTCTTCAAACAAGAGGTACAAATCATAACGCGAGCACCACCAAGTTTTTTGGATTGCAAGTTGATTTTCATTGTTCTTTTACTAGCAACATTGGAGTGGCTGCGTGAATTACCACTGACTTTTCCTCGGTTACAGATATCACATACTTTAGCCATATACTTTGAATTTCTAATTAATTAAGCTATAATTATTAATACGACGTACAATAATTTATCATAAAAGTAATTTTTTGTCAACGCTATGTTAATATCAACATTATTTTCAGACCCATCAATGTTTTTGGTTGTGGTTTTATCAATTATATATGCACTAACAATTCATGAATTTTCTCATGCCTTAGTTGCTACATATTTGGGGGACAACACAGCCAAATACAGTGGTCGCTTAAATCTAAATCCATTGTCTCATATGGAGTTTTTTGGTACACTGATGCTCTTATTTGCTGGTTTTGGTTGGGGAAAGCCAGTACCAGTCAACCCTTATAATCTAAAATGGAAAAAATGGGGTAGTGCCTTGGTCTCTTTGGCTGGTCCAGTTTCAAATTTTATCTCAGTAGCTATTTTCGTTGGCATTGTTCATATTTTGATCAAATTTGTAAACGAAGGTTCTTTGGTTTTTGATTTTATATTTTACTTAATATTTATCAATTTTATATTAGGGATATTCAATCTTATTCCTATTCCACCACTTGATGGCTCCAAAGTTCTTTTTGCTGCTTTACCAGCTCATATGGATGAGTTTAAGCGTAAGTTTAGTGTCAATGGGCCATGGATATTACTTGGCCTCATATTTTTAGATAATTTTGTTGGTATCAATATTTTTGGTCGTATTTTTGGCTTTTTTGTAAATTTGATATATTTATTATTTTAGAAAAATCCTTAAAATAGACTTGTAAACAAGCCAAAGCCTTGACTTTGATAATTTTTTATGTTACTTTATTGGGGACTTTTCCCGCGTAGCGGGATCCCGTTTTACGGAAAAAGCAACTAATATAGTATTAATTTTAATTTTTTGCATTATAAAATATGCCAACAGTAAATCAATTATTGAAAAAACCTAGAAAGAGTAAAAAAACCAAGAGTTCTACTCCAGCCTTGCATACGGTTTTAAATTCTTTGAGAAGAAGAAAAACAGAACTTCCTGAAGGAGCTTCATTTAAACGTGGTGTTTGTATTAAGGTAACCACTAGTACTCCAAAGAAACCAAACTCAGCTCTTCGTAAAATTGCCAGGGTCAGACTTTCCAACGGTATGGAAGTCACAGCTTATATCCCAGGCGAAGGACACAACTTACAAGAACACAGTATTGTACTTATTCGTGGGGGAAGAGTAAAAGATTTGCCTGGTGTACGTTATCATATTGTCCGTGGTGTTTATGATACTCAAGGAGTACAAGGTAGAAAACAAGGTAGATCTTTGTACGGAACCAAAAAAGAAAAATCAGCTAAAAAAAGTTAAAATAATATGAGAGGAAAACAATCTCCAAAAAGACGTATTTTGCCAGATCCTAAATTTCAAAGGATTGATATTGCCAAATTGATAAATAAAATAATGTCTAATGGCAAAAAAACTACAGCTCAAAGAGTTGTCTATGATGCCTTTGATTATATTTCTGAAAAAACAAAACAAGATCCAATTGAGATTTATGATGGAGCTATTCGCAATGTATCTCCAAGTTTAGAAGTCAAAGGTAAGAGAATTGGTGGTGCCAATTATCAGGTACCGATTGTAGTGACCGGAGATAGAAAAACTATTTTAGCCTATCGTTGGATTCTTGAAGCAGCTCGTGCTAGAAAAGGTGCTGCTATGTCCAAAAGATTGGGAGAAGAATTGATAGCTGCATTCAATAATGAAGGTGCTGCTATGAAAAAACGTGAGGACGTACAAAGAATGGCTGAATCAAACAAGGCCTTTGCTCACTTTGCTTAAACTAATAATCACTCAAAATAAAAGGCAGACTTTGTCTGCATTTTATTTTTAAAACTAAATAAAATAATATGTCTCGAGAACATCCTTTAGAAAAAATAAGAAACATTGGAATTATTGCTCACATTGATGCTGGAAAAACTACAGTAACAGAGCGTATTTTATTTTATACTGGAAAAAAACATAAAATTGGAGAAGTCCATGAAGGTAAAGCTGAAATGGATTGGATGGAACAAGAAAAAGAACGTGGTATAACTATTACTTCAGCGGCCACTACTTGTTTTTGGACTTTGCCAGATTGGTTGGGTGGTGAAAAAGCCAACATCAATATTATTGATACTCCAGGTCACGTTGATTTTACAGTTGAAGTAGAAAGATCACTACGTGTACTTGATGGCGGTGTGATTATATTTGATGGTGTAGCTGGTGTAGAGCCACAATCTGAAACTGTTTGGAGACAAGCTGATAAATATCATGTACCAAGACTGGCTTTTATAAACAAAATGGACAGAATGGGAGCTGATTTTTATTTTGACATGGGTACAATACATGAAAGATTGACCAAAAAAGCTCATCCAATGCAACTTCCAATTGGTGCAGCTGAAACTTTTACTGGGATTATAAATTTATTAGAACGTGAAGCTTGGTATTATCTTGATGAAGATGGTAAACAATATGAAAAAAGAGATATTCCAGAAGACATGAAAGAGAAGGTAGAAAAATATCGTGCTGAACTTATTGAAGCTATCGTTGAGCATGATGAAGCTTTGATGGAAAAATATTTTGCGGGAGAAGAACCAGCTATAGAAGATATTAAAAAAGTGCTTCGTAAAGCTGTCATTGACAACAAGATTGTGCCAATATTTTGTGGTAGTGCTTTAAAAAACAAAGGTGTTCAGTTTTTATTGGACGCTATTGTATCTTATTTACCATCTCCTATAGATGTGCCACCAATTGAAGGTACTGAACCTAGAAATGAAGAACATGTTATATCAGTAAAGATTGGTGACAATGAACCATTTGTTGGTTTGGCTTTTAAAGTAGCTACAGACCCTTATGTTGGTAGACTTACTTTTGTTCGTGTTTATGCTGGTAATTTAAAATCTGGTTCTTATGTTTATAATGCCAATACAGAAAAGAAAGAAAGAATTGGTAGAATTTTACGTATGCATGCCAATGCCAGAGAAGAAGTAGATGAAATTTTTAGTGGTGACATTGTTGCAGTGGTTGGCTTGAAAGATACCACTACTGGACATTCTTTGTGTGATCCAGCTCGTCCAGTGATACTTGAGACTATGGAATTTCCTGAGCCAGTAATTTTTGTGGCTGTAGAACCAAAGACCAAACAAGATCAAGAAAAGATGGGTATGGCCTTGGCCAAGCTTACTGAAGAAGATCCTACTTTTACTGTTCGCTCAGATGAAGAAACAAACCAAACTATTATTGGTGGTATGGGAGAGCTTCATTTGGATATTATTGTTGATCGTATGAAACGTGAATTTGGTGTAGAAGCCAATGTTGGTGCTCCTCAAGTTGCTTATAAAGAGACCATTACTGGTAGTGCTGAAGCTGAAGGTAAATATATCAAACAATCTGGTGGTCGTGGTCAATATGGCCACTGTTGGTTAAAAGTAGAAGCTCAAGAAGCTGGTAAAGGTTTTGAATTTATAGAAAAAATAAAAGGTGGAGCTATTCCCAGAGAATATATTGCCCCTATTGAAAAAGGTGTTAAAGAAACTATGGACAACGGAATATTGGCTGGTTATAAGATTCAGGATGTAAAAGTTACTGTTTATGATGGATCTTATCATGATGTTGACTCATCTGAAGCAGCCTTTAAGATAGCTGGTTCCATGGCTTTTAAAGCAGCTTTTAGATTGGCCAATCCAGTAATTTTGGAACCAATCATGAAAGTAGAAGCTGTTACTCCAGAACAATACATGGGCGATGTTATTGGTGATTTGAATTCCAAAAGAGGACAAGTATCAGAAATGGGTGATCGGGGTGGTGTAAAAGTAATCAAAGCAGAAGTACCATTATCAGAGATGTTTGGTTATGCTACTGCTCTTAGATCTATGACTCAAGGTAGAGCTAGTTACTCTATGGAATTTGGTAAATATCAAGAAGTACCTCGTAATGTTGCTGAAGAGATAATGAAAAAAGCTTAAAATTATATTTTTAAAACTCCACGAAAGTGGAGTTTTTTGTTTTAGATAAAAAGAAAGAAGCGCCTGTGGTGTAAAGCGCTCCTAGTATTTTTGATCGATGATGGATCAGCTGGGAGGAGGGTATTTAGAAGATCAAATCACCCTCGTCGATGTCGTCGGCTGTTTCTTGGATGCTAGCGTAAGCATCACTGATGCCCGGAATATCCAGGTAGTACACTTGACCACGATCACCTACGCCAACGAAATCTTGATTTTGGAGTTCATCTTCGAACTCCTTGAAGATTTCCAGACTCAAATGAGTCTTTAATTTGGAGTATTGGTGATCAAGAATCATGAGCCTTTGTTCAAAGGGCTCTCTTTCGATGCTCGGCATGTCAATCGGCAAAGCGTCGATCTGCTTATCGAGCAAGCGAATCTGCACCTTGAGGTGGCTGACCATGACGGCCAGTCCCTTGATCTTTTGGCTCTTTGTTTTTCCCACCACCTTGTGATGGGCGGTTATATTTTTTTTCGGCCACTGTCTCTTGCCCAGATCTCCGATGTTGGCGGCCATATCGATCAACTGATCGATAGTAGTGTTTTCCGAAATATTCGGAAGGTGTTTTTGATTCAAAATGGAACCTCCTTGTAGGTTTTGTTTTTCCCAACAATTCTTCTTATTGGAAAATAATTGTAATTAACTTTTATCTCTCCTAAATTTACTAATTTTTAATAAACTTGGGAGGGAGGCGGTCTAAATAGATAGGTGTTATCTTTGACCGCCAAAGAGATACGAGGGAATTAGATGTTAATTCCCATTTCTTGCTGGCCTTCTTTGGAAATCCAGCTGAAATCCAAGACAAGAGCTTGGACAAGATTGAAGATCGTCATTCTACACCATTCCTGTTTATTTGTATCTCAGAGTTATTTCCAAGACACAAAACTGGAGATGAGCTGTCGTGGTTTTGACCGAGGTCACCAGCGACCAGACAAATACACTGAAATCATTGAGCAGAGGCCCAATAAAATCTAGCTAAAATTGTCTGTTCTCATTTCTCCAATTTTGTATCTTGGAGTTAATTTTGGCAAGGAACTTTTTATAATACAGAATTATAGCATATATTTAATATTTTGTCAATTCATCAACCTGCGAGGTTGTACAAAACATTGCAGGTCGTTTGACAAAACATAGTTTTTTGCTATAAGATATGGGCATATTAAGCATAAAAATATGCCAAATTATAAGCAACTAGACAAAGTATTAGAATTAGCAGCCAAAACTGGTGATAAGGTTATTGTTTTATCTGAACATCATGATCCTTATGTAGTAATGTCTATCAAGGAATACGAGGCATTATTACATGGTCCATCTTCAGTCAAAAATCTTTCAGAAGATGAATTACTTAGTAAAATCAATCGTGATATAGCGGTTTGGAAAGCCTCACAGGATGATTTGGGTGATTATAGTTTAGAAGATTTTAAAGTAGATACGCTTCGTAAAGATGATAAACATTTAGAAAACTCTGAAAATGTCAAAAACAAGACCATTGTTGATAAGTCAGTAACTTCAGATGAAGACAGGTACTATATTGAGCCTGTAGACTAAATTTTAGCTAATATTAGCTAAAAGAGGTTAATAGGGAAGATATTGCTCTTAGGGGCTTGCCAAAAATCAAAAACAGTGCTATAATCTTTGTGTTTTAAAAAAACATATAATTAATAAATAATAATTAATATTTTAAATAGCTGGTTCACAAACCTCTAAATTTTAAGGGGGGCTATTACAAGGAGAAAAAATCAAATGGCAGATATTTTCAAACGTGAAAAACCACATATAAACGTGGGAACCATTGGTCACGTAGACCATGGTAAAACTACTTTAACTGCAGCTATTTTAAAAGTATTGTCTGCAAATGGTGGTGTAGCTCAACAAAAGGACGTTGATCAGATTGACAATGCTCCAGAAGAAAAAGCACGTGGTATTACCATTGCTACAGCTCATGTTGAGTATGAATCAGATAAAAGACACTATGCTCATGTTGACTGTCCAGGTCATGCTGACTATGTCAAAAACATGATTACTGGTGCAGCTCAAATGGACGGTGCTATTTTAGTAGTATCAGCCGCTGATGGTCCAATGCCTCAAACTAGAGAACATATTCTATTGGCTCGTCAAGTAGGTGTGCCTTATATTGTTGTTTTCTTAAACAAAATGGATCAAGTAGATGATCCAGAATTGGTTGATTTGGTTGAAGAAGAAATTAGAGATTTATTAAAGAAATATGAATTCCCTGGAGACGCAACTCCAATTGTTCGTGGTAGTGCTCTAAAAGCTTTGGAAAATCCAGTTGGCGATGATGCCAAACCTATTTTAGATTTGATTAAAGCTGTTGATGAATATATTCCAGAACCAAAGCGTGATACTGATCAACCATTTTTGATGCCGATTGAAGATATTTTCTCAATTGAAGGACGTGGTACTGTGGTAACTGGTCGTATTGAAAGAGGTACTGTACAATTAAACGATGAAGTAGAAATGGTTGGTATAAACCCTACTGCCAAGACTGTTATTACTGGTATTGAGATGTTTAACAAACAACTTGAAGAAGGTAGAGCTGGTGATAATGCTGGTCTTTTACTTCGTGGTACCAAGAAAGAAGATGTAGAGCGTGGTCAAGTTTTGGCCAAGATTGGTTCTATTACTCCTCATACCGAATTTGAAGCTGAGACTTATATTTTAAGTAAAGAAGAAGGTGGACGTCACACTCCATTTTTCAAAGGTTATAAACCACAGTTTTATATTCGTACTACTGATATTACTGGTGAAGTAATGCTTCCAGAAGGCACAGAGATGGTAATGCCTGGTGATACAATTAATTTAATTATTAAATTAATTGCTCCAGTTGCCTTAGAAGCAAAATCAAAGTTTGCTATCCGTGAGGGTGGTCGTACTGTTGGTGCTGGTGTAGTAACAAAAATTATAAAATAAATTTAAATACCCATCCCGCTTTGCGGGGTGGGTATAGTAGTTTAAGTACTTAATAAGCAAATTAACAATCAATAAATTTCATGCCAGTCAAAGCTAAAGAAGATACTCAGTCAAGAATTCGTATCAAGATTAGAGCTTATGATCATAAGATCATTGATCAGTCTACCAAGACTATCATTGAAACGGTTGATCGTACCGGAGCAAAGATCATTGGACCAATTCCGCTACCGACAGAAAAAAAGAAGTTTACAGTTCTTCGTTCAACTTTTGTTCACAAAGATGCTCGTGATCAGTATGAAATGAGAGTTCACAAGAGACTATTGGATATTATAGACCCTACTCCACAGACAATTGATGCTTTACAGAGTCTCAATTTACCAGCTGGTGTTGATTTAGAGATTAAAATGTAGCTCTTCGGCTAACGCTCAGGGCTAAAAATTAAAAATACTTTGTGTGTTTGTATAACCCTAGATAACTAGGAAGTGTATAGAGAGACAAGGTATTTAAGAAGGATAAAAATTGCTTCCGCCAAAAACGGAAAATTACAACAAAAATAACCAGTAGCTAGGAATAGACCTAGTAGTTGCAATTTTATCCTTAAAAGTATTTTAAATAAGTATTTTTGAAGACAGAATTGCAATTTTTTTACACTTTTCATCCTGAATTTGATTACGGATCTCAATGAGATTACTGAGCTAGTCCGGAATGACAGGGTAGTAATAATAAGAATTAAGAAATATATGGCCAAGTTTATTGTAGGAAGAAAATTGAATATGACCCAGAAGTTCCAAGAAGACGGTCGTGTAGTTCCTGTTACAGTTGTTGAAGCTGGTCCTTGTACAGTTGTTCAAGTAAAGAACAATGAAAAGGATGGTTACAGTGCTGTTCAAGTGGGATATGCTACCAAGAACAAGAAGGGATTAAGTAAACCAATGGCAGGTCATCTAAAAAATTTAGAAAATTTTAGATACTTGAAGGAATTTAGATTAGAAAAGGTTGATAATTTTGCCAGAGCCAAAGTTTTTGATGTTAGTAGTTTTGTAGTCGGAGACAAGTTAAAGGTTACTGCTACATCAAAAGGTAAAGGATTTCAAGGTGTAGTCAGAAGACATGGGTTTGGTGGTTCTCCAGCTACTCATGGTCATAAAGATCAACTTAGAATGCCTGGTTCTATCGGTGCTACTGATGCTGCTCGCGTACTCAAAGGTACTCGTATGGGAGGACACATGGGTACAGACACTATAACTGTTTCCAATCTTAAATTAATTGAAGTTGATGTAGATAAAAATTTACTTTATATTAAAGGAGCGATTCCTGGACATAAAAATTCTTTGGTTACAATATTGGCTGATGGCGAACTTACTTTTGTAGAAAATAAAAAAGCAGAAAAAAAAGAAGAAATAATTACTGAAGTTAAAAAAGAAGAAACTAAAGAAGAAGTCAAGCCACTTGAAGATAAAAAAGAAGCAGTTAAAGAAGAAGAAAAGAAAGTAGAGAAAAAATAATTATATGGCAGATATTAAAGTAAAATTATACGATTTAGAAGGCAAGGAGACAGGAGAAGAAATTCTTAATCCGGCACTTTTTGGTATAGCTGTTGATCCACAAATTATTCAAGAGATGGTTGTTGCTCAGCAAAAAAATTCTAGAGAAGTACTAGCTCATACCAAAGGCAGATCAGAAGTACGTGGCGGTGGTAAAAAACCATGGAAACAAAAAGGTACTGGTCGTGCTCGTCATGGTTCTATTCGTTCTCCATTGTGGATTGGTGGTGGTATTACTTTTGGACCAACTAGTTCTAGAAATTTTTCTGTTAAAGTAAACAAAAAAGTAAAACAAAAAGCTCTAGCTATGGTATTATCTGATAAAGTAGCCAACGATAAATTAATTTTGTTAGAAACATATAATATACCAGAAGCTAAGACCAAAGTATTGAATACGGTTTTTTCAAAATTACCAAATAAAAATAAATCAACTTTAGTGGTTACTAAGAATGCTGAAGAAAATATTGTTAGAGCTTCAAAGAATTTATCAAAAGTAGATACTATCAATTTTGGTAGTTTAAATATTGTTGATTTAATGAAAA
The DNA here is from genome assembly GCA_041662585.1 of Patescibacteria group bacterium. Lineage (GTDB taxonomy): Bacteria > Patescibacteriota > Patescibacteriia > UBA1558 > GWA2-36-10 > XYD1-37-29. The sequence continues at coordinate 146,704 of JBAZSG010000004.1, forward strand.
AAGAGTATTTAGTTATTAATAAAGAATTACTTAAAAAAGTAAGCGAACATTATATATAAATATATGGGTTTGTTCAACAAAAAAACTTCATCCTCTGCTAAAGCTACGGATGATAAAAAAAACGATAATAAGAAGGTAATTACAAAACCGGTTATTAAAGATAGTACAAAAAAATCTGCTGAAAAATCAGAACGAAAAAGTGTTACAAGTAAAAATGCAACAGCTTATAGATTTTTACTTCGACCAATTATTTCTGAAAAAGCTACTGTTGGAGCAGCTGATGGTAAATATACTTTTGAAGTAGCAATCAAGGCAAATAAAGTAGCTATTAAAAAAGCTATTCAAGAAGTATATGGTGTTTTGCCAACTGCTGTAAATATAATAAACAAAAGAGGAAAATCTGTTAGTTTTGGTAGAAGACATGGTAGTACAAGCAATATTAAAAAAGCCATCGTTACCCTTAAAAAAGGTGATAGTATAAAATTATACGAAGGTATTTAAAGATTATATATGCCAATTAAAGTTTACAAACCAACCTCACCAGCTCGTCGTCAGACCAGCGTATTAGTCAATAAAGACCTCAGTAAAAAACGTCCGGTCAAATCTTTGATTAAGATCAAAAAACAAAAAGCTGGTAGAAACAACCAAGGCCGTATTTCAGTCAGACACAAAGGAGGCGGAGTCAAAAGACAACTAAGAATTATTGATTTTAGAAGAACAAAATTTGACATGGTCGCCAAAGTAGAAGGCATTGAATATGATCCAAATAGAAATGCTAATATTGCTTTAGTTGTTTATATTGATGGTTCCAGAAGTTATATTTTGGCTCCAGAGGGTATGAAAGCTGGTGACAAGGTTATTTCTTCACAAAAAAAGATTGATATTAAAACTGGTAACCGTCTAGTTTTGAAAAATATTCCCACTGGTACTACTGTCTATAACGTAGAGATGACTCCGGGCAAAGGTGGACAAATGGCTCGTAGTGCTGGAAATAATTTGATACTTATGGCTATTTACGAAGGTAAGGCCCAACTAAAGATGCCAAGTGGCGAAATAAGAGTAGTACCGGAAAAATGTATGGCTTCTATTGGAATAGTAAGTAATCCAGAATATAGAAATATCAGATTCGGTAAAGCTGGACGTAAACGTCATATGGGTATTAGACCTACTGTTCGTGGTAAAGTTATGAATCCAGTTGATCATCCTCATGGTGGTGGTGAAGGTCACAACCCAATTGGTATGAAACATCCAAAGACTTACAAAGGCAAACCAGCTTATGGTGTTAAGACTAGATCCAAAAATAATCCGACCAACAAAATGATTGTAAAACGTCGCGCATCAAAAACTGGTAGAAACTAATTTATAAGTATCATAAAATATGTCAAGAAGTTTAAAAAAAGGTCCATTTACTGATCCCAAACTATTAAAAAAAGTGCAAGGATCAAATCCAGAGAGTGGGAAAGTGATCAAAACTTGGTCACGTTCTTCAGTAATCACACCAGAGATGGTTGGATTTACTTTTGGAGTACACAATGGCAGAAACCATTTAAATGTTCACGTAATAGAAAATATGGTCGGACATCGTTTAGGAGAATTTTCTCCTACCAGAAAATTTATTGTTCATGGTGGTAAAATGGCCAAAAGCCAAGATAAAAAATAATATTTAATATAATATGGTTGAATCAAAAGCAAAATTGAAGAATCTTCATATATCATCCAAAAAAGTTCGTCTGGTAGCTGATGCTATCCGTGGATTGGATGTTGTGACTGCTTTGGCCAAATTGCCAGTTACTTTCAAGAAGTCAGCTCCAGTTATTGAAAAACTTCTAAAGTCTGCTATGGCTAATGCCATAGATAAGTATGGTGTAAAAGAAGAAGATTTGAAGATTAAAAGTATTATAGTGCACAAGGCAATGGATTTAAAGCGTTGGAAGCCAGCTGCTTTTGGTCGTGCTCATCCTTTTAGAAAAGCTTCTTCACACATAGAAATTGTTTTAGAGACAAAAGAAGGTGTAAAGATCAATAAAAAAGAAAAAAGTAAAGTAGCAATAGAAACTGTTGATTTGACCAAGACTGGTGAAAAACCAAGCTCAAAAACTGAAGACAAAAAAATTAGTAGTAATGTAGGTAAAAAATCACTTAAAGAATCTACTGCTGGTGCAGCCAAAGACAACTCTAAAGTAAAAAAAGGTTAATCATATGGGAAAAAAAGTAAATCCAAGAGTATTTAGATTAGGAATGAGCGAGCAATGGAGATCTCGTTGGTATTCTGGTCATGATTTTGCCAAATTCTTACAGCAAGATGTTTCTTTAAGAAGAAGTCTAAAAAAAGAACTTAGAGATGCTAGTATTGATAGGATTGATATTGAAAGATCTAGAGGTGAAGTAATAGTCAATATATTGGCCGCCAAACCAGGTCTTATTATTGGTCGTGGGGGATCAGGCATTGAAGATTTGAAGAAAAAAGTCAAAGCAGATTTTTTGGATAAAGATATTAAATTGAGTATAAATATCAAAGAAGTTTCTATTCCAAATTTATCGGCCAATATAATTGTTGATGCTGTTAGAATAGATTTGGAAAAACGTATTCCTTTCCGTCGGGTTATAAAACAAAATATAGACAAGATTATGAAGGCTGGTGCTAAGGGTGCAAAAATTATGGTAGCTGGCAGATTAAATGGTGTAGATATTGCTCGTAATGAGAAAGTAGTAGAAGGTAAAATTCCTTTACAAACACTCAGATCAAATATTGATTATAGCCGAGGAGTAGCCAACACTATGTATGGTGTTATTGGTATTAAAGTATGGATTTATAAAGGAGAATATTTTGATAAAAAAGAATCTAAAGATGCCAAAAAACCAGCTCCTGTCAAAAGTGCCAAATTATTTTCTGGTGATGCTATGAAAAAAGCACCAGTAGAAAAACCAGGTATCAAGAAAGTAAAAGTTAAGAAATAATATATATGTTAGCACCAAAGAAAGTAAAACATAGAAAATGGCATAGAGGCGATAAGATAAAAGGTAAAGCTACCCGTATGACAAAGGTAAGCTTTGGTGAGTATGGTCTAAAAAGTTTATCAACTGCTTGGATTACTGCTCGTCAAATTGAATCTGCTCGTCGTGCTATTGTCGGTCATATTCAACGTGGTGGTGAAGTATTTATTCGTATTTTTCCAGACAAACCAATCACTGCCAAAGGTAGTGAAATGCCAATGGGTAAAGGTAAAGGCGCTGTAGATCATTATGTTGCTACAGTAAAGCCTGGTACTATTATGTTTGAAATGAGAGGTGTTGACGAGGTTACTGCTAAACGCTCTATGCAACTTGCTAGTTATAAGCTACCAGTTAAGACAAAATTTGTTAGCAAAGAATTGATATAAAAGATTATGAAAATAGCAGAATTACGAAAATTGAGCATAGAAAAATTAAACGAAAGTTTAGCTGATCTTAGAAATAAAAATCGTGAATTTAGATTTTCTATTGCCAACAATCAATTAAAAAATATTAGACAGATAAGAACAATCAAAAAAGATGCAGCCAAAGTTTTGACTGTTTTGAATGAAAAAAGAATGGTATCTGAAGATAAAACTAAAGAAGAAAAGAAATAATTTAAAATAAGATGGAAAATAAAGTAACTAAAAGAAAATTTGAAGGTGAAGTCGCTAGTGACAAGATGGATAAAACCGTTGTGGTTTTGGTAACTAGTATAAAAACTCACCCAAAATATAAAAAACAATATAAGTCATCAAAGAAATATAAAGCTCATGATGAAAAAAATGAGTATAAAGTAGGCGACAAAGTAATAATTGAAGAATGTCGTCCAATTTCAAAAGATAAAAGATGGCGCGTAATTAAAAAAGTAAAATAAGAATACCGATATGATTCAACACATGTCATTATTAAAAGTCGCTGATAACTCAGGTGCAAAATTAGTAAAATGCATTAGAGTTTTAGGTGGTTACAAAAAAAGATATGCTCGTGTTGGCGATCTGATTACTGTTGCTGTCAGAAGTGCTCAACCACATGGTGCTGTAAAAAAAGGACAAGTACTTCATGCAGTTATTGTCAGACAAAGAAAAGAAATGAGAAGAACAAATGGCACTTATATTCGTTTTGATGATAATGCAGTTGTGATTGTTGATAAAAAGACCAAAGAAATCAAGGGAACTCGTATTTTTGGGCCAATAGCTCGTGAGCTTAGAGCAGCAGGATATTCCAAACTTGTTTCATTAGCTCCTGAAGTATTATAAATATATGAAGATAAAAGTAAACGACAAAGTACAAGTAATGTCTGGTAAGGATAAAGGTAAAACTGGTAAAGTTTTACAAATTTTGCCTGAGATGAATAAAGTTGTGGCCGAAGGTATCAATGTTATGTACAAACATCTTAAACCAAGACAAAAGGGTGAAAAAGGTCAACGAGTGCAGTTTAATGGTCCGGTTATTACTAGCAATTTGATGATTGTTTGTCCCAAGTGTAATAAAGCTAGCCGTCTGGGCATAAAGATTTCAAATAGTGTCGAGGATGTAAATAAAAAAACAAAAGCTAGATTTTGTAAAAAATGTAATGAAGTAATAGATTAGTATAAATATATGAGCAGATTAGCAGATAAATACAAGAAAGAATTAAGAGGTCAACTAAAAGAGACTTTGGGCCTAAAAAATATAATGGCTGTTCCAAAAGTTGAAAAAGTTGTACTCAATGTTGGTATTGGTAAAGCTACTCAAGACAAGAAATGGATTGAATTAGCTGTTTCTATTTTGGAGCGTATTAGTGGTCAAAAGCCAATAACTACTAAAGCAAAAAAATCTATTTCAAACTTCAAAGTACGTAAAGGTATGGTAGTAGGAGCTAAAGTAACTTTACGTGGTGAAAAAATGTATGATTTTTTGGACAGATTGGTTAATATCACTTTTCCTAGATTTAGAGATTTTTTTGGTCTAGATCTTAAAAAAGGATTTGATAAAAATGGAAATTATACAATCGGTTTAAAAGAGCATATCGTATTTCCAGAAATTGGTATGGAAGATGTAGACAATACACATGGTTTAGAAATTAGCATTGTTACATCTGCTAAAAATAGTAAAGAGGCTTTGGAATTATTGAAAGTTTTGGGATTTCCATTTAAAAAAAGTAAAAAATAATTTTAATAAAGAAATATGGCAACATCAGCGCAAATTGCAAAATCAAATAAAAAGCCAAAGTATTCAACACGCACTACAAGTCGTTGTTGGCGTTGTGGCAGGCATCATGCTTATATGAGAAAGTTTGATCTTTGTCGTATTTGTTTTAGGGAATTAGCCAATAAAGGTGAAGTTCCAGGAATTAAAAAAGCAAGTTGGTAATTAATTTAAATTTAAAATAACATGACAGATCCTATTGCAGACATGCTAACAAGAATCAGGAATGCCGTGGCCGTCAAAAAGCCAGAGGTGGTTTTGCCTTATTCAAAATTAAAGTTTAATGTTGCGAAAATTTTGGAATCAGAAGCATACATAGGTAAAGTAGAAAAAATCAAAAATGGTAAGTTTGATGAACTTAAGATTGAATTAAAATATACAGCCAATGGTCCAGCTATTCGTCATATCAAGAGACTTTCTACACCAGGTCAAAGAATCTATGCAGCTGGTAAAGAATTGCCTCATATTTTGAATGGTTATGGTTTGGCTATTCTTTCTACTTCTAAAGGAATTATGACAAACAAAGAAGCAAAACGTCAAAATATAGGTGGAGAATTAATGTGTGAAATTTGGTAATATAAATTTATGTCAAGAGTAGGAAAAAAACCAATAGAAATACCTCAGGGCGTTGAAATAAAAATAAATGCTCAAGACGCAGGTTTTAAAGTAGATATCAAAGGACCAAAAGGATCTTTGAATTTTATCTTGCCTCGTGGCGTTGCTATTGAAGAAAAAGATAAACAAATTATTTTTACCGTAAAAAATCCAGAACTAGGTACAGAAAAAGCCCTTTGGGGTCTTACTAGAGCATTAGTAAATAATGCAGTAGTAGGTGTCACAGAAGGATTTACCAAAGAATTAGAAATAAATGGTGTTGGTTTTAAAGTAGCCTTACAAGGTAAAAAATTGATGCTTAATGTTGGTTTTTCACATCCAGTAGAATATGATTTGCCACTTGGTATTGATGCTGTAGTTGAAAAAAATAATATAAAATTATCAGGCACTGACAAACAACTACTTGGTCAAGTAGCAGCCGAAATCAGAGCTATAAAAAAACCAGAACCATATAAAGGCAAAGGTATCAAATATATTGATGAGCAAATCCGTAGAAAAGCTGGTAAAGTAGTTAAATCAGCTTAATTAAAATACTATGAAGGATAAAAATAAAGTAAAAAGAAATAATATTATCAAAAGACAACGTAGGACTAGAGCCAAGATTGTTGGTACAGCTCAAAAACCTCGCGTATCTGTTTTTAGATCTTTGATGCATATAAGTGTCCAAGCTATTGATGATGTATCCAAAAAAACTTTAGCAGCCATGAGCGATAAAAACATGAAAGC
>JBAZSG010000005.1:0-134357 GCA_041662585.1 Patescibacteria group bacterium
AAAATATGGGTTTATTTTCTAGTTCTACTAGTTATCTAGGCATTGACATTGGCACATCTAGCATCAAGATGGTTGAGCTTGAGAATTTTAAAAATCAAGCCAAATTAAAAACTTATGGTTATGCCGATGTTTCAATAAATGTCCTTAGCAGCTCAATAGACAAAAACAATCAAATTATTGCTGATTATATAGTAGAAATTGCTCAAAAATCCAATGTTCAAACTAGACAAGTAGTGGCGGCACTGCCTACTTTTTCGGTGTTTAATTTTATTATCAATTTACCACCGATGCCCAAAAAAGATTTGAGCTCAGCTATCAAATGGGAGGCAAAAAAGTTTATACCAGTGCCATTAGAAGAGATGATTTTGGATTGGAAAGTATTGAATAAAAAAATAACAGACAAAGATGATGATGAAAAAGTCAAAATCACAGATGATAAAAAAGATGCTACTACTGAGACTGAAAATACTTCTTTAAACAAAGAAAAAACCACCTCAAAAACAGCCTTAAAAAATGAAGACAAATTATTTAGCAATACAGGCAATACAAATAATTATCGGATACTGTTGACAGCTGCTCCAAAAAATTTGGTAGCTCGCTATATTGATATTTTTAAAAAAGCCAATCTCAATTTACTTAGTTTGGAAACAGAGGCCTTTGCTCTTTCTAGATCATTGATAGGCAATGATACTTCTACAGTTATGATTGTAGATATTGGAGCAACTACAGCTGATATTTGTATCATTGAGCAAGGGGTGCCAATACTCAATAGAGGTATAGATACTGGTGGTGAATTTATCACCAAAAATATTATGAACAGTCTAAATGTAAATCAAGAAAGAGCCGAACAGTTTAAACGAGATTTTGGTTTGGCTGGTGGGGGTTTTAAAAATGTGCCAGATGTTATTCAGAAATCTCTCAATTCTATTATCAATGAAATCAAATATGTTTTTGAGCTTTATCAAAGACAAGACAATAGTCGTATTGAAAAAATAGTGCTCACTGGGGGCAGTGCTTTTTTACCAAGCTTACCAGAGTATTTGTCAGAGCTTTTGAATTTGCAAGTTATCATTGGTGATCCTTGGGACAGGGTTATTTATCCATTGGATCTTAAGCCAGTTTTGCAAGAAGTCGGTCCTAGAATGGCTACTTCTGTAGGTTTGGCTATGCGTGATATTTAATTATGAGTAAAGAAAGAGAAGAAAATAAAAAAGCAATCAATTTGATGCCAGAGGATCAAAGATCCAAAGAATCTGGTTTTTTGGCAAAATCAAAGTCAAACAATGCTTTTGATTTTGACTTGGTATCTCCCAAAGATTCTTCTTTAAAAAAAATAGACACCCAGCAAAAAAAATCTATTTTGAATAAACTCAAAAGTATTTTTAACAAGCCTCTTGGTTTTGGCCAGTCAACTGTCAAGAGCAAAAAAGCAAGTGATGATGGTGAAAGACCAAAGATAATTTATAATCCACAAAATATAAAAAAAGAAGATATAGAGCCAGTCACAGTGACTATGCATATTCCAGACAAATCAATTCAAAACAATAAAGACAGTCTCAAGATTGATTACAGTGAAAATATTTTGGAAGATTTACACAAAAAAGAAGCTACACATCACAAGGGATTCAATAAGGGTTTTGGTAATACAGAAAAAGAAGTAGTTAAAGCAGAAAACAAACCAAAAGGACCATCTCTTTGGGAAAGGCTCAAAAAATTATTTGCCAAAAAACCCAAGCTTCCCAAAGCTCCCAAGATGGAAAGGGTTCCGGAGAGACCTATAGTGGCTAGAGAATTAAATACAGTAAATAATGAAGTAAATCAAGTCATCAAAAAAGAAAACGAGCCAATAGATATATTGGAGGAAACAAATATTCCAGCTATCCCAGAATTGAAAGTGGAAAAGCCTACATTGCCAGAGCAAACTCCAGTAGAACAAACACAATCAAGTGAAGTGGATTTTTCTATTCCTAGTATTCCAGAAATTGCCAATGAAAAATCTAGATTTAACGCTACTATAAATAAAATTGAAGATAAAGATGAAAGCAAAGACAAACAAGATAAGCAATTTGCTCAAGAATTTCATCAACCACAATCTAGGATTAGAGCCAAGCTTTTAGAAAATGGTGGGGGAGTAGATTTGATACCAGCTGCTGCCAAAACTAGATCTTGGAAACAGATTATTAATTTGTTGTTGATATCTAGTATTAGCTCTATAGTGGTTGTGGCATTGTTTTATGGATTTTTATTTTACCAAGGTAGAAACATAGAAGAACAACGAAGTAACAAATATACACAAATTACTACTTTGGAAGAGCAAATCATAGATTATAAAAACTTAAATGATAATATTACATTACTAGGAGATCAAATAAAATCAATTCACAAATTACTTAGTTTTCATATTTATTGGACCAATTTTTTTCAACTTTTGGAAAAATATACTATTGAGGATGTTTATTATGCCAATATCACAGCTGGCAATGGTGGTGCACTGACCTTGGAAGCTACAGCTGCCAATTTTGAAGCCTTGGCTCGTCAGATAAAAATATTAGAGCAAGAAAGCGCTCAAGAATTTGTGACTTCAGTTGATGTGGCATCTGCAGAATACAATGAAATTACTGGTGTGACATTTAGTATGACACTGGTACTAAATAAATCATTGTTTGTTTACAATGAAAATTATATTTATGAAATGATTGACAATTATTCAAATCAAGGAGCAGGTCAAGAATAATAAAATATTATGAGTAAAAAAATTAAAAAAGATATACAATTTGAACAACCGTCTGATATTTTATTATTGTTTGATCATTATCTGATGTTTATTTTGGGATTTATGGTTTTGGCTATTTTAGTATCAGGATATCTGTTTGTCCTTAAGCCAAAAATTGATGATATGAGTTCTATAAAAATAGAAACCACAGAAACTGAAGACAGGAGAATAGGCAACGAAAAGCTACTCAGTAGAATCAAAGAATTGGAATCAGAATATCAGGATATTATGAATAATCGTCAAGCAGATTTGGAATTTTTGAAAAAAATGGTTCCTTATGGTTTACAAGAACCCGAATTTCTTTTGCTCGCTGATCGTTTGGCCAAAAAACATGATTTTCAATTAAGTAACATAGACATTAGTCCCAATGATAATAAAAATATCCAAAAACAGGCTAGTGAAACAACAGGTGCAACCAGCACACCAGCAAAAATAGAAACACTGGATGATTTGTTGACTGCTAGTGGTATCAAATCAGCTACAATCAAGCTGAGTGTTTCCAAGACCATTGTTGAAGGTTCTGATATTTTGGGAAAAGATATTTATAATGATTTTAAAAATTATTTATCTGAATTGGAAAATAGTTTAAGGCTTTTGGATGTTCAGTCTATAGATTTTTTGTCTATTGCTGCAGAAAGTCAAACAGCGGCCACCTATAATTTTAATTTAGATTTAATCACTTATTATCAATAATTTTTATGGCGCAAAAAAATGACAAAAAAACAATCATAATTTTGTTGATAGTATTGATAGTATCTATTATTAGTGGTGGTCTTTGGACTTACAACAATCTCAAACCACCAGATGAGCCAGCTACTTATCTCACAGATAGTGATTTGAGTATCAACGAAGTTTTTGCTATCAAAGAAGACATTATACAAAATATAGGAGATTTTTTGGAAACCAATAATAATTCTGATAATATTTGGGATAATTTTTATAATAATAAACAATTTAATAAATTACAAGATATTGATCTTAGTATTGATATAGATAGATACTCCAATAATCCTCATCCTTTTGTAATACCTAGCTCTACTATTATGGGTACAGGAAATTAATTCTAGTAACCTAAAAACATATACTGAGTATAAGATTTACTTTGATCTCAGTTGAAAGCTTGAAATATGACACAACAAGAAACCAAAAAACTTTTAGACTTTTTAAAGAAAAACAATTTATTAAACGACGATCAATATAAAGAATTAAGTTCTAAAGAATATTCCACCTTTGAAGACCTTGAAAGACAAGTTCGTCGTATTGTTTTGGTAGCTGACGAAGACTGGACACAGGCCAAAGGTGTTTTTTATGAATTAGAATATATCAGTCTTATTGGCAAAAAGATTGACGAAGAGGTGTTAAATGTTTTGCCTAAAGAATTGTCAGAAAACTACCAGATGGTGGTTTTTAGTAAAGAAGGTTTTAAGATAGAAGTTGGGCTAGTTGATCCTACCAATTTTAAGGCTACAGAAGCGTTGAATTATCTGGCTCGTAAAAAAAACTTTCAGGTTAAGTATTATATTATTTCAGAAGACAGCTATCGCTCCGCTTCCAAGCAATATGAAACTTTGGGTGAAGAAGTTGGTGAAGCTTTGGATACGGCCGAAGCTATCTTTGCTCCCAAGGAAAAAGATTTTGATTTAGAAGGGGATATCGGAGAAGTGGTAAAAAGTGCTCCGGTTTCTAAAATAGTTTCCGTAATTCTTCGTCATGCCATAGAAGGCCGTGCTTCTGATATTCATATTGAGCCAGTAAACAATCAATCAAAAGTCAGATACAGGATTGACGGTGTACTTCATACCACCATAGTCTTACCTTTATATGTACATGCCGCTCTTATTTCTAGAATCAAAGTAATGGCCAATTTAAAAATTGATGAAACTAGGATTCCTCAAGACGGTCGTATTCGTATCAAAGTACACAACAAAGATATTGATTTTCGTATTTCTACCATACCTTTGATGGGACAAGAAAAAGTAGTAATGCGTATTTTGGAAACACCAGACAAAGCGCCTACTTTTTCAGACCTTGGTTTTTTGGGTTTACAGCTCAAAGTTATAGAAAGAAACGTACACAAGCCAAATGGTATGTTTTTGTTGACTGGACCAACTGGTTCTGGTAAATCCACTACCTTGTTTGCTTTTTTGTCATTTTTGAACAAAGAAGACATAAACATTTCTACTTTAGAAGATCCGGTAGAGTATTATATTCCAGGAGTAAATCAATCACAGATTAGACCAGAAGTAAATTTTACATTTGCCACTGGACTTAGAGCTTTGCTTCGTCAGGATCCAGATATTATCATGGTGGGTGAGATTCGTGACAATGAAACTGCTGAGCTAGCTATTCACGCTGGTTTGACTGGTCACTCAGTCTTGACCACACTCCATACCAATAGTGCTGTAGGAGCTATCCCTAGACTTTTTGATATGAAAGTAGAGCCATTTTTGTTGGCTAGTACTCTCAATGCCGTAGTAGCTCAAAGACTAGTTAGAAAAATATGTGAAAAATGCAAAGCAGAGGATAAGTTGCCTCATGAGGTAGAAGTATTGTTGAAACAACACTTAAATTCTATCCCCAAAGAAGCTTTTTATGGGGACATAAATGTAGATTCATTCAAGTTTTATAAAGGCAAAGGTTGTGCCAATTGTGGGCAGACTGGTTATAAAGGAAGACTTTCTATAGCTGAAGCCATTCATGTTACTAGAAGTCTCAAAGATATTATAGCCAAAGGTTTTGATAGAGCTGAGGTAGATGCAGAACTAGCCAAACAAAAATTTATCACTATGGAACAAGATGGTATTATAAAAGCCTTGCTGGGTATGACCACAGTAGAAGAAATAATGAGAGTTTCAAAAATGTAATAATAAAAATATTAATATATAAAATATATGGAGGACAAAAAAATACTAATTGTTGAGGATGATGATTTTTTGCTACAAATGTATTCTACCAAGTTGGAATTAGAAGGTTTTAAGGTCTTTGAGGCAATCAATGGTTTACAAGGTTTGAAAATTGCTCAAAAAGAAAAACCAGATCTTATATTATTGGATCTCAATTTACCGGAGCTCAGTGGTTTTGAAGTGCTCAGTCAATTGAAAAGAGAAGATGATACCAAAGGTATAAAAGTTTTGATTCTTACCAATTATTCTCAAAAGGAGGATATAGATCGTTGTCTGGATTTGGGAGCTGATGATTATTTAATCAAGGCACATTTTGTACCATCGGAGGTTATTGCCAAAATAAAAGTAATATTAGAAGGAAAACAAGCATAAAGCTATGTCAGATACATTAATTATAAATGATATATTAAACGCTGCTGCTGAGCGCAAGGCTACCGATATACATCTGGTAGCTGGTAGCAACCCAGTTATTCGGGTTGATGGACGACTAGTGACTTTGGTTGATCAAGCTATTTTGACTGGCGATATATTGGCAGCTTTGGCTGAGTCGTTTTTGAATAAAGAAAATTTTGATAAATTGAGCAAAGAAAAAGAAGTGGTAGCTATATATAATTGGGCTGATCGCAATCGTTATCGAGCCAAAATATTTTATCAAAAAGGTTTTTTGGCTATTTCTCTTCGTCTGATAGCACCATTTATTAGAGCTCCAAAAGATTTGGGAATACCCTCATCTATATTGCAACTTCTCAACCGAGAAAAAGGTTTGATTATTATCACTGGTCCTTTTGGTAGTGGGCGTACATCTACAGCAGCCTCTTTGATAGAAGCACTCAATCAAAACAAAGGCTTGCATATCCAAACTTTAGAAAAACCACTTGAATATTTATTTTCCAACAATCAATCAGTGATTGAACAGAGAAATGTAGGCACGGATGTAAATACCTTTGTTACTGGTCTTAAAAATATGTTGGACGAAGATATAGATGTAGTGTTTGTAGATTCTGCTCACGAAGAAGGTGTGGAAGATATTATTTTGGAGCTAGCTGAAAGTGGTAAACTGGTAATATTTATTATGGATGCTGACTCAGTAGAATCAGCGCTAGACAGATTTATTTCAAATCTTTCATTGGACAAAAAAAACTGGGGAATAGAAGTATTGGCCGATGTATTACTGGGAGCCATGGCTCAGCGTCTGATGTCTAGAGTCGGAGGAGGTCTGACGATGGCTTCAGAAGTATTGATCAATAATCCAGCTGTGCGTAGCTCCATAAAAAGTAACAAGCTATCACAGCTCAATAGTATTATGCAGACTTCCAAAGATGAAGGTATGTCATCTTTGGACAAAGCTTTATTAGAGCTAGTCAGGATAGGCGACATAAGTATGACTGATGCTAGAAATCAAGCCGTTGATTCAAATATTTTTAAATAATACCCCTTTATGGCAATATATAAATATAAAGCAAGAACCAGTGAAGGCCGGGCTACAGATGGTGCTGTAGAGGCCATCACTGAAGATGATGCAGCAGAATTATTGGCTGAAAAAGGCTTGATTCTTTTGTCACTTACAGAAATTGCCAAAAAAGAAAGTAAAGGTTGGAATATAAATATTGGTAAAATCAAGCACAAAGATATAGTAATATTTTCACGTCAGCTATCAGTGATGATATCGGCTACTGTACCGATAGTACAGTCACTGAGGATATTGGCTCAGCAAACAGTCAATCCAATGTTTATCGACAAGATAATAGAAATGGCCAATGATGTAGATGGTGGTATGAGATTTTCTAGTGCTTTGGCCAAGCACAATAAGGTTTTTAGTAATTTTTATGTAGCTATGACCAAGAGTGGTGAGACCTCTGGTAAATTGGATGAAATATTACAATATTTGGCTGATCAGATGGAAAAGGATTATGACTTGGTCTCTCGTATTAAGGGCGCTATGATTTATCCGGTTTTTATCATTTCTTCTATGTTGGTGGTTGGTTTTTTGATGATGACTTTTGTGGTGCCACAAATGGTCAAGATGTTGGAAGAAACTGGCGCAGAGTTGCCATTGGTTACTAGGGTTTTGGTGAGTGTTTCTAGTTTTATGAATTCTTATTGGTATATTATTATTATACTTTTTGGATTATTGGTTTTTATGCTCAAGCTTTGGTTAAAATCTACAGTTGGTAAGCTGGCTTGGGACAATCTTAAAATACAAATTCCAATTTTTGGTAATCTTTTCAAAAAAGTTTATATCGTACGCTTTACTCGTTCTCTTACTACCCTTATCAAGGGTGGTGTGCCTATTTCTTCAGCTTTGAATATCACAGCCGAAGTAGTGGACAACAGTGTGTATGAGAAATTGATATTGGATACCGTCGCTGAGGTAGAGGGTGGAAATTCTATTTCTACTTTATTTGTCAATTCCAAAGCTATGCCCAAAATGCTTTCACAGATGATGGTCATTGGTGAAAAAACCGGTAAGCTGGATACAGTGTTAGAAAAATTGAGTGATTTTTATAGTCGCGAAATTGATAATTTAGTAGAAGGATTGACGGCACTTATTGAGCCTTTGATTCTTATCGTTATGGGTGTGGGAGTAGGTGGTATGGTGGCCGCTATTATGTTGCCGATGTTTAAAGTTGCTCAAAGTATTAGTTAAAAGATTGTTGAAAATCAAAAAAAATGATATAATGAAGATGTTCTTTTTTTAAAATAAAAATATTAAATATCCTAGCAGATTTCTATTTGAAGATTAAAACCTCAGGGATCTCAGGCTTTAATTAGCCAATAGAATTTGCTAAAGTGGAAGGAGGTGAAAATAGAAAATGAAAAATAATAAAGGTTTTACTTTAGTTGAGCTATTGGTAGTTATTGCCATCATTGGTATTTTATCTACTGTAGCTGTAGTAAACTTAAATTCAGCTCGTGATAAGGCTAGAACAGCCGCTGCGCAAGCTTGGGGTTCTGGTTTAGCCCCATTAGTAGTGCTTTGTGGTGATGAGGTTTCAGGTGTATTGACTGATCCTATGGTACTTGGTGTTTATACACCAGGTGAGTTTTGTAATCCAGCTATAAGTGCTACTTGGCCAGGTGCATTACCTTCAGGCTATACAACTATAGGTCTTGATTCCAATAGTCCTACTACTGGAGCTTGGGAAATAGATATAAGTGGTGCATCAGTAAATTGTGTTGAATGTGATCAAAATAGTTGTGTTGATGCTGGAGCAGTTGCTTGTGCTGATTAAATAGAAATTTATTTAAATTCAATTTTAAAAAACCTTCTTAATAGAGGGTTTTTTAATTTTGTGCTATAATATTTATATGAAATTATTTGATTATTCTATCAAAATAAAAGTTGCTTTGATTGCTATATTTATTATATTAGTTGTAGTTTTGATTTTTTTGATAAATTACAATTATAGTCGTGGTCGTGATTTAAAGAGAGTTTCTCAAGTCAGAGAAATAGCTACAGCTATGGAGCGTTATTTTGACAAAACTCGTACTTATCCAGAAACAGCTAAAATCAATTTATCAACTATCAATTTTATAAGCGAAAATGGTATCAACCAAACTGGTGAATATTTGTATTTTAAAGCAAGCAACAGAGAAATAGACGGCACCTTGGTATCTTCTCTTGATCGTTATGTGATAGAATTTCCTTTGGATAATTCTTGGGATTTATGGGGAGTGACTAGTAGTGATGGAGGCACTTGTCGTCTTTCCAATTATTTGGAGATGCTTTGTAAATCTAAATAAAATTTGACAATTTGAATATTAGAGAGTAATTTTTAGTTAGAAGAAGAAAAGCGAAAGCGAGAGTTTTAAGATTATGGTTAGTTTTTTTGTGTTTAGAAAATTAAATTTTATTTTTATGAAAGAGAGATTTGGTATGCTAGTTTAGGAGAAAATATTGGTTTTGAACAAAACGGTAAAAATACATGTTTTGAAAGACCAGTGCTTGTTTTAAAAAAATTTAATAAAAATTTACTTTGGGTTTTGCCACTTACTAGTCAGTCGAAAACAGGAAATTATTATCACCAATTTGAATTTAATGGAAAATTTAGTTTTATTATTTTAGTGCAGTTGAGGGTTATTAGTAGCAAAAGATTGATAAGAAAAATAGGGACATTGTCTGTAGATAATTTTAATGAGGTAAGAAAAAAAGTAAAAACTTTGTTATAAAAAACGACCTCCATCAAATGATGGAGGTCTCGGAGGCCGAAGCCCATTTGATTACAATATAACACAATGTTATTCACAAGTCAAATTAAATTATTTTTTTAATTATTTAATATAATTTTTAACCTTAATATAGCCAAATTACCACAAAATATGCTATAATAAAGCTACTATGATTGTAGCTTTTGTGTTTATTTTGGGGCTTTTTATTGGTAGCTTCTTAAATGTAGTTATTTTGCGTTTGCATCGGCAAGAATCTTTTATCAAAGGAGCTTCCAAATGTCTTTTTTGCAAACATAGACTATATCCCAAGGATTTAGTTCCTTTGTTTAGTTTTTTGTTTTTACAAGGGCGTTGTCGTTATTGTAAAAAAAGATTTTCTCAGCAATATCCTTTGGTGGAGTTAGCTACTGGCTTGGCTTTTGTTTTGGTTTTTTTGAAGGTGATTCCTAGTTTGGATTTGACCTCAATCTCAGCTTTACAATTTTTGCATTTATTGGATTGGTGGATGATTGTCGGGTTTTTGATTATTATTTTTGTTTATGATCTCAAATATTATTTAATATTGGACAAAGTGGTTTGGCCAGCAATTGTTTTGGCTTTTTTTGCCAATTTATTTTTGGGATTTTCTATACTCAATTTAGTCTTGGCAGCGGTGATTGGTGGGGGATTTTTCTTATTGCAATTTGTCATGTCCAAAGGACGGTGGATAGGCGGAGGAGATATACGCTTGGGAGTATTTATGGGTGTTATTTTGGGTTGGCCACATATTTTGACAGCCTTGTTTATTTCTTATATTTTAGGCAGTTTTATTAGTATATTTTTGCTTTTGGGCAAGCGTAAAGAATGGGGTGATAAGGTGCCTTTTGGTACTTTTTTGGCTTTGGGTACTTTTGTGACTATGCTATGGGGGTCAGCTCTAATGAAAGGCTATTTAGCTTTGTTTTATTAACTATATAATTAATATAATTATTAATATAAAAATATGTTTAAAAAAATATTTTTTGTTAAACAACTTGACTCAAGTATAAAGAGTAAAGTTGGATTTACAATAATAGAGCTACTGTTGGTAGTGGCAGTTACGGCCATTATCACAGTGGTATCAGTAGCCTATATCAAAGGTGATGATACTGACGATGTAGATTTGGCAGCTGGTCAATTGTTGTCAGATGTTCGTGAGCTTAGAAGCCTAGCTGCCTCTCATCAAGCTTTTGATTTTGATGGTCCTATTGGCATACAGCCAGCTGTTTATCCAGCCGGTGGCTATGGTATAACCTTTAGTGGTGGAAACAGTTATAGACTTTTTGCTGATTCAGGAGCAACAGCTGGTTATGATGCTGCAGATGGTACTATCAGAGTAGTCACTTTAGACAACACTTCATTACATGTAGAAGGTTTACAGAGTAGTGGTACTAGTGGCGGAGAGACTAAATATTTTACTTTTAAATCAGAAAATGACGCAAGTACAAATTTGGTAGCCAATGCAGCTGGTAGATATGAAATGGCTATTATTTATTCAGATATAACGCCTGCTTATGTAGGTAAACTTTCTTTGGGAGAAAATTCAACTGATGGGAGCATAATTGTAAGTTTGGGAGTTGGTTTTGCTTCTGTTGAAATTGCTTGTGCTGAGCTTGGTGCTTCTTGTGGTGGATCAATAGAATGTTGCGGCGTTTTAGATACTTGTAATCCGGTAACGCACAAATGTACAGCTCCTACTCCTCCTCCTGGTGGCGGTACAATACTTAGTTGTTTTCCAGCTGGAACAAAAATTTTGATGGCTGATAATTCATCAAAAAACATTGAAGATGTTCAAATAGGTGATTTTGTTTTGAGCTATGATGAAAAATTGGGAGTGGAAGTTGTAGCTGAAGTCTTGGAATTGGCTGCTCCAGTCAGAGAACATATGTGTGAGATTACTTTTGCTGATGATGATTCTCTTAAACTGACAAATGAACACCCTGTCTACACTACAGATGGTTGGAAATCTATCAATCCAGAAGAAACTTACAAAGAAAATGATGATTTTGTGGTTGAAAGATTGCTACTCGGCGATGAAGTCTTTTTTGTCAACGAGCTATACAAAGTAGTCAAAGGCATAAACTGTTGGCAAGAAGAAGGAATACAAACATACAATCTAAAGAGTGTTAAAGACTCTAGTACATTTTTTGCTGATGATATTTTGGTTCATAATGTAGCAAATCCTGATTGTGGTACACCGGCTACCAGAGATCCAGCTGCAGCCGCTGGAGCGCTTAATTAAAAATAATAAATAGCTTATTGATTGTGTTAGACAATAATAACCAACAAAAAAATTTCCAGCATCATTTGAGAAGAAAAAATGATGCTGGATTTACTTTGATAGAATTGCTTATAGCTATTGCAGTTTTTACGATTGGGCTTTTAGGGTCTATTGGTTTGGCTACTTCAAATTATAGTAATTCTCAAGACAATTTAGATAAGACATTGGCTGTCAATTTGGCTCAAGAGGGTCTAGAGCTTATCCGAAATGTTCGTGATAGCAATTGGCTGAAAATAGAAGCCAATCAAGAAGTAATTGTTGGAGGAGTCTTTGATCCATATACTTGGGATAGTGCTTTGTCAGGCAATAATTATGTATATATAGATTATGATGATGTTGCGCCATCGGCTTTCCCTCTCGCTTGTGGTGGAACTCTTAAATCATGTGTAGAAAATTGTCCAAATTGTCAGTTGTATACATATCTAGCTAATGGTTATTATAGTCATGATAATACAGACAGCGTGCCAACCAAATATTCTAGAGGTTTTAGACTACATAAAATATGTTTGAGTGCAGATGGGCTTACTGAGTCTTTGGTAGATGCTAGTGGTGTTTGTCCTGGTACGCATATCGGTTTTCAAGTGACTTCTCATGTTCAATGGCCAGACAATGGTCAAACAAAATTTATAGAAGTAAGCGATTATATATATAATTGGAGAAGGTAATGAATAAACAAATTATCAAAAATGAAAATGGCTTTACCTTGATAGAAATGTTGGTTTCTATGGCAGTTTTTAGTTTGATGGTTTTTGCTGTAGGGGCTATATATATTGCTTTCAATAGTAGTCAGGTTCGCACTACTGCTTCTCAACAAGTCCTCAACGACAGTCAATATGCTATGGATTTTATGGCCAAAGAAATCAGAAACAATGCCATAGTCAAATATTCTCTAAATTGCGATGATTTTATAAATACCGTAGGCGCTAATGCCGATGTTTTTAGTAAATGTATTATTTTAAAAAGACCAAATGGTCAGGTTTTTGCTTTTACCAGTCATAATAATGGTGCTGATGCTAAAGTAAATCTTTTGTATGTTTTATTGACCTGTACGGACAACACTTGTAATACCTATGAGGATATATACTTTAATTCTGGTTCAGTAGCTACATTATTGGGACCAGATTTAAATAATATCCAGCTAGATAATCTAGATTTCCTTATAAATCCCACTACTGATCCTTTTGTAATCAACGGTCCAAACGCTCAACCAAAAGTCACTATTAATATGAAAGTGGTTTATAATAGTACCAACCAAACAAAAAGAGTAAATTATGTTTTTCAAACAACAGTTTCTTCTAGAATATATAAACGATAATATATAATAATCATGGTCCAGAGAGAATCAAAAAAAGAAAGTGGTGCAGCATTGGTGATGTCTCTTTTGATTTTGTTACTTACTATGGTCTCAGCAGTAGCGCTTAGTCGTATTATTTTGGGAGAAATACGCGTTACCATCAACTCAAGCAATTCTTTGCAAGCTTTTTATGCTGCTGATAGTGGTATTGAAAAGGGACTCTATTATACTACTTATAATAGAAAAAATAAAAATGCTGTGCCATTAAATAAATTAAAAGAGCAAATATTCCTTGTGGGCGTTTCACAGCAATCAGTTTATTTTGCAGGCGTAGTGACTACTACTTCTGGTTTTGCTTTTGATAATGTTGGTGTATATAGTCCAGCTCATGTAGATATAGTAGATCCTACTGGCAATTTACCAACTCCTATAGATTGGGATTCAAATTCAACCAATTCCCATTATTATAAATTGGCATGGAGTATTGATAATTGTTTTCCGGAGCATGCTTCAGATCGATTGGAGTCTACCATCTATTCTTTTACTGGGGCTTTTAATACAGCTATAGATAAGGATATTGATATTTGCAATTGTACATTCAAAGCTCCTAGCGATATTGATTATAATAAATGTACACCAATTACTAAATCAATCTTGGACAATAGATTTTATCGTTTTTCTTTTAAACCACTTGATGGCACAGTCAAAACAATGTCTTTTGATGTTTTTGATGATGTTGGAAATGATGGCAACATAAGTAACGATATCATAACAAATATATCTTCTGACACTTTATTAACCGTAGATGGTATTTATAAAAATGCCATTTATAGATTAAAAGCAGAAGTGCCTTCTTTATTCTCAGCCTCAAATTTGTTTTCTTATGTTATTTTTTCTGAAGAAGGTTTGCAAAAAGCCCCTTAAAAATGAGAGAAAATGAAGCCAAAAACAGAATAGACAAATTGACAAAAGAGATAAATCATCATCGTTATCTTTATCATGTTTTGGATACCCAAGAAATTTCTGATGGTGCCTTGGATTCTCTCAAAAGAGAATTGGAACAACTAGAAAAACAATTTCCAAAATTGCAAAGAGTAGATTCACCTAGTCAGAGAGTAAGTGGTAAACCTTTGGATAAATTTGTCAAAATAAAGCACTCTCATAAAGTGCTTTCTTTGGCCGATGCTTTTTCTCGTGATGATATAGAAGATTGGCGAGTGAGAAATGAAAAAATATTGGGGGATAAAATAATCAATTATTATGCAGAGTTGAAGCTAGATGGTTTGACAGTAGTCCTTACTTACAAAGACGGTATTTTTTGGCGTGGTGCTACTCGTGGTGATGGTAGTATTGGTGAAGATGTGACCAATAATCTCAAAACTATAGAGAGTATTCCTTTGACTCTTAGACCTATCAAAGATAAAAAAATACCACAGATAGTAGAAGTCAGAGGAGAAGTAGTGATGACCAAGACGGCTTTTGCCAAACTAAATAAACAACAAGTCAAATCAGGACAAGTATTGTTTGCCAATCCTAGAAATGTAGCCGCTGGGTCTATCAGACAACTGGATCCGCAGATAGTCAGATCTAGAGCTTTGGATTGTCTAGCTTTTGAGTTGATTTCTGATTTGGGTCAAAAGACTCATGAAGAAGTCCACAGGCTATTGAATCAGCTTGGTTTTAAAACAAATATGGATAGTAGACTTTGTAAAAATTTGGATCAAGTAGAAGATTTTTTGAAGTATTGGGTAGAAAGACGCAAAAAATTGCCCTATGAAACTGATGGATCAGTGATAGTGGTCAATGATTTAGCTCAAGCCAAGCAACTCGGCCATGTGGGAAAAGCTGAGCGTTGGATGCTGGCTTACAAATTTCCAGCTGAACAAGTGACTACTAGAGTTTTGGATATTTTAGTTCAGATTGGTCGTACGGGAGCACTTACACCAGTAGCAATACTTGAGCCAGTTTCAGTTGCTGGCTCTACAGTGTCTCGGGCTACTTTGCACAATCAAGACGAGATAGATAGATTAGATGTCCGAATAGGCGATACAGTGATTATTCAAAAAGCCGGAGATATTATTCCCGATATTGTTGAAGTATTAAAAAAATTACGCACAGGCAAAGAAAAAAAATTTGTTTTTCCTCAAAAATGTCCAAGTTGTGGTACTGATGTTTCCAAAAAATCTGGAGAAGTAGCCTATTATTGTACTAATAAAAAATGTTATGGTCAAAATGTAGAAGCCATTGTTCATCTTGTTTCCAAAAAAGGTTTTAATATTGACGGTCTAGGTGATTCTATAGTCAGACAATTGGTAGATCAAGGTCTAGTAGTGTCGCCTGTAGACATATTTCGGCTCAAAATAGGTGATTTGGAGCCTCTAGAGGGCTTTGCCAATAAGAAGAGTCAAAAGCTACTAGTAGCCATAGAAAAGGCCAAAAATATAAATTTAAACAATTTTATTTATGCTTTGGGTATTCGGCATGTCGGAGAAGAGACTGCTATTGTTTTGGCCAATTATTATGCTAATTTAGAAAAATTTAGACAAGCGGATAGAGAAGCTTTACAAAATATAAATGATATTGGACCAGAGGTAGCTCAATCTATTGTCAACTGGCTAAAAGACAATCAAGAATTATTGGCTGATTTTTTGGCTCAAGGCATTATTATAAAAAATTTAAAAATAAAAAATAGTAAATTAGCTGGCCAGACATTTTTATTTACTGGCTCACTAGACATTGATCGAGACAGAGCCAAAGATATGGTGCGTGATTTGGGAGCCAAAGTAGTATCCACAGTCAGTAGCCAATTGGATTATTTGGTTGTGGGAGATAATCCTGGGTCCAAATTTGTCAAAGCCAAAAATTTTTCCAGTATAAAGATTATAGATGAACAAGAATTTTTAAAACTTATTAAATAATATGCAAGAAATAATTATTAGTAATATTTATTTGTTTATCTTAGCTACTGTTTTGGCTATTTTGGAGATTCAAATAGAAGGTAAAAATGGTTGGGCTATGGATCTTCCGACTTGGAGACCAAAAAAAATAAATTTGTTTATCAAAATTTATAAGAAATTGATGAGTGATAGAGAAGTGACTGGCTATCACATTACGATGTTTATTTTTGTGCTTTTAATATTGCATTTACCTTATGCTTTTGGTCAAGATTTAAACTTGATCAATTGGTTAATGACCATTTCTTTATTTTTTATTTTTATTATTTTGTGGGATTTTTTGTGGTTTGTTCTCAATCCTTATCATTCTTTGAAAAAATTTAATAAAGAACATATTTGGTGGCATAAAAAATGGTGGATAGGAGCACCTTTGGATTATTATTGGAGTGTTTTATTATCTTTTGTTATTTTATTACCAGCTATTTTTTATTATGATTTTTGGTTTTTGATATTTTGGTGGGTAATAAATATATGGCTATTTATAATGCAAACAGCTATGGTTATTTGGTTTAGTTTGGTAGTTTTAAAAATTGATAATTGGAAAAAATAATCAATTTGCGAGATAAGCATAGATTAGTGTAAAATACATATAATGGAACTAAATAAAGAACAATTGAGCCATTTGGCAGATTTGGCCAAATTGGAGCTCAAAGATGAGGAATTAGAATCTTACAAGAGAGAATTGCAAGATGTTTTGTCTTATGTAGCCAAAATCAATACTTTGGATCTTCAAAATGTCAAAGAAAGCCTGAGTGGTATAGATGATGCTGGTACTGCACCAAGGCCTGATAATGTAGAAAAATCTAATCCAAAAATAATAAATCAAGCTTGTCAAAAAGATGGTCAGTATGTAGCAGTTCCCAATGTTTTTAATAATAAATAATGTCTATTGATTTAAAACAATTAAATATTGATGTCATACAAGAGGCTTTTAGGAGTAGCAAATTCACTAGTGAGGAACTCACTACAGCATATTTGGCTAATATAAAAAAAGATGACACCAATGCATTTATTAGTGTCAATAAAAATGCTTTGCTTGAAGCCAGAGCTGCCGATAAAAAAATAAAAGCTGGACAGGCTGGACCACTGACTGGAGTCCCTATTGCTATTAAAGATATTATTTTGGTAGAAGGACAGCTTGCTACGGGGGGATCCAAAATTTTGGAAAACTATCAAGCTTCATATACTGCTACGGCGGTAGCTAGACTCAAAGAGGCTGGTATGGTGATACTTGGTAAAACAAATTGTGATGAATTTGCCATGGGTTCTTCCAATGAAAATTCATATTTTGGACCAGTACGCAATCCCTATGATAAAAGCAGAGTATCTGGTGGTTCATCAGGGGGTAGTGCAGCCGCTGTAGCTGCCAATTTGGCTCCATTGGCTTTGGGGACAGATACAGGTGGGTCTATTAGGCAACCAGCTTCATTTTGTGGCATAGTAGGTCTCAAGCCAAGTTATGGGCGAGTGTCTCGTTATGGATCTATAGCCATGACTTCATCATTAGACCAAATTGGTCCAATGACCAATACCGTCAAAGACGCTGCTTATTTGCTTACTCAGATGGCTGGTTTTGATAAATATGATGCTACTAGTTCGCAAACAAAAGTATTGGATTATATAAAAAATATAGATAAAGATGTCAAGAAAATAAGGATTGGTGTACCAGAGGAGTATTTTGCTAGGGGTATTGATGAAGAAGTAAAACAAGCTGTTGAAGATAAAATAGCCATTTTGAAAAAACAAGGTTTTGCAATCAAGTCAGTAAAATTGCCTTACACAGAATATGCTTTAGCAGTTTATTATTTACTCATGCCAGCTGAAGTAAGCTCCAATCTAGCTCGTTATGATGGTCTTTTATATGGTATGGGTGTTGATAAAAATTTGAGTCTAGATGATTGGTACAAGACAGTGCGTAGTCAAGGTTTTGGAGCAGAGAGTAAGCGTCGGATAATACTTGGTACTTATATTTTATCAGCTGGTTATTATGATGCTTATTATAAACAAGCTCAAAAATTACGCACCCTTATAAAAAATGATTTTTCTACAGTGTTCAAAGAAGTTGATGCTTTGATTACACCGGTTACACCAAGTACAGCTTTTAAGATAGGTGAAAAATCAAAAGATCCTTTGGCAATGTATCTGTCTGATATTTTTACCGTGGGGGCCAATATTGCTGGTATATGTGCCTTGTCTTTACCAATAGCCAAAGATAACCATAATATGCCAATTGCTATGCAAATTTTGGCTAAGCCTTTTGCCGAAGATATTTTATTTAAATTGGGAAATTATATAGAAAAAACTAAAAAATAAATATATGGGAGCAGAAAATAAAATCAAAGAAAGAGTCTCTGATGCTGTAGCCAAGAGTTATTATAAGCCTTGGTATAAAAGAGTTTATGGACGAATATTATTGAGTATTTTAGCTCTGATAGTATTGTTATCTATTTATTTTGTTATTAGAGTGGCTATTGGTTATTATCATGCTCAAAAAGGAGAAGTATACAATTCAGAGCTTGATATTTGGTTGACCGAAGAACAGTATATAGAAAATCAAAAAATAGCTTCTAATATCATAACAGACGATGATCCATGGCTAGGGTCTGAGAATCCAATAATTAATGTAGTGATTTACGAATCTTTTGCTTGTCCATTTTGTAAAGACGATCAGGAGACTCTTAAAAGAGTATTAGAAAAATTTGGTCCAGTACTTCGTTTTACAGTTAGAGATTATCCAACAGAAGGGCTTCACCCAGGCGTATTTGATGCTCATTTAGCAGCTGGCTGTGCCAACGAACAGGATGCATATTGGCCATATCATGATATTTTATTTGCCAATCAAGGTGATTTTAGTAAAAAAAATCTAAAATTATTAGCCAAAACTTTGGGTGTAGATATTACTCAGTTTGATAAGTGTTTAGATGATGAAATATATAGATTTGAAGTTCGACAGGATTATGCTAGTGGGATTGAATCTGGCGTAGAAGGTACTCCTACTTATATAGTAAATGGAAATTTGCTACCAGGTAGTATGTCTTATGAAATGTGGGAAGAAATCATAGGATTTATTTTGAAAGGGGAATTATAACCTATGTTTTGGCAGGATTATTTGCCAAACCCAATATTTTTTTCTATCGGACCATTTATAGTGCATTGGTACGGATTGATTTTGGTTTTAGCTATTATAATGGCCACTTGGCAAGCTAAAAAATATTTTATAAAAAAAAATATTTTGACAAGTTCTCAATTTGAAGACTTGTCTTTTTATATTATTATTTTTGGATTACTGGGAGCTAGATTTGGACATATAGTATTTTTTAATTTTTTTTATTATTTACATAATCCAGTTGATATTTTTAAGGTTTGGCAAGGAGGTATGTCTATTCACGGGGCATTATTTTTTGGTATTTTAACAGTATTTTTCTGGTCTCGTCGTCATAAAATAAATTTTTGGAAAATGGCCGATGGATTAGCTCTAGCAGTGCCACTGGGACAGGCGATTGGTCGCTGGGGTAACTATTTCAATCAAGAATTATTTGGCAAGCCGACTAGTGCTTGGTGGGGCATTCCTATAGCGCCCATAAACAGAGTAAGTGGCTATGAAGATTTCAATTATTTTCAGCCGATCTTTTTTTATGAATCTTTAGCTTGTTTGATATTATTTATTATTTTGTATAAATTAATTTATAATAATACTTTTAAAAAAGGTACTTTGACACTGTTTTATTTTATTGGCTATGCTTTTATTCGTTTGATGATAGAGTTTGTTCGTATTGATGAGACAGCTATACTATTTGGTATGCGTATGGGTCAAATTATTAGTATAGTTATTATTTTATTGGCTTTAGCTTTTGTTTATCAGCTATACATGAAACCCTTGTCAAAACAGCAAAAATAGGGTATTATATTTCTGTTTTAAATAATATGTAATTATGTCGTTCGAATAATCTTGATGGGGTCGTAGTTCAGCTGGTTAGAACGTCTGCCTGTCACGCAGAAGGTCGAGGGTTCGAGTCCCTTCGATCCCGCCATGATTATTCGAATTTTTTGTTGATCAAATTTTGAGCTTATTATTCAATTTAGCCTATTTTTATTGACAATTTTAAGCTATTGGGGTATGATTAATTGGCTTCTTAAGGAGTTTAGATGAGTTATTGTCAATTATGCTAAGTACTATAAAAAAAATAAAAAAAAGCAAATTTGTTGCTGGAGAATCTAGATATTGTCAAAGCTGTGGAATAGAGTCCCATAAGTTATTTGAAGTTACTCATAATATTCAAAAAATAAATCAACTGTACTATTGCTTGAAATGCAAAGAGACTTATAAAGCAAAAGATAAAGTTGTTTACAATAATAAAATAAATTAATTTTAAAAAATAGCCTTTTTGTTTGAGCTATTTTTTTGGTATAATACTTAAAAATAAATAATAATTAAATTTTAATATGAAAAAAATAAATATTTTGGTTTTTAATATATTATTGCTATTTCTAGCCGTAATACTAATTAAAACGGTTCAAGCCGAACCAATTGGCTATGTTCATTCAGCCTTGATGTTTAATAGTGTTGCCAATAAAACAGTTGATGAAGGCAAACCACTTATTTTTACTATATCAGCTACAGCTGGGGCTAGCGAAGATATATATTTATCTTATTCGGCTACCAATCTACCAACTGGAGCTAATTTTTCTGACTCCACATTTTCTTGGATTCCAGGATATGATCAGGCTGGTACTTATAATGTCAATTTCTCAGTCAACGATGGAGTTGAAACCAAACAAAAAGTGCTTACTATAACGGTAAACAATGTAGATAGATCCAATCCTTGTGCTGGCAAAACAAATTGTATTGAAGTTGATAGTTGTAGAATCTTAGATCAAACTGGAGCCTACTATGTTTTAACACAGGATGTTAGTGCGGATAATAGCTGTTTTTATATAGACGCTGATAATATCGTTTTGGATCTCAATGGCTATACCATCACTTATGCCAATAACGGCAGTAATGTTGATTGTTATTATGAACCAGATGGTTGGGTATATGGAGCCAACGCTTGTCATTATGGTGTGTTTGTCAGTGATTATCCAAGTGAAAATCCTGATAGTCTTTCCAGTGATTGGAACAAGCACAGTGATAATACCGAGATTAAAAACGGTACAATCAGACAAGGTAATAGTAATACTCGATGGGGAGACGCTATTCATATCTATGGTAATCATAATAGCTATCATGACCTTAATATAGAAGTCAAAGGACCTGATAGTCGAGCTATATGGTCAAGAATGGCTCAAAACAATAATCAAGATGTGGATGTAGATGTATACAATAATATTGTTTATATGAACCTCATAGATATTACCAATAGATATACTGTACCAAGTGTTTTTTGGATTGGTAATGGTTCTAGGATTTATAACAATCATATTACCGGTAGAGGACAAGCTGGCATTAAAGTGGGAGATAATAGTCAGGTTCATGATAATTATATAAGTATGTGGGGTATTGCTCCCAATGCTTATGCTATTATTATGGGGTCATATTCAGAAATATATAATAATTATGTCAATCAATTAAATGGCCGAGCTACTGGTATGGGTTCTGATAATAATACAGAAGGGGGTCATCATATACAATTTTATAACAATCACTTTGAAGGACGAGAAGGTTGTGATGCCAATGCCACTGATATAACTCACGTATTTAGAGTAAGATATGGTTCTCATGACAATGAGATACATGACAATGACATCATAGCTTATGGAGCTAAAGATTGTTATAAAAACGCAATTGCTTTGAGGGTTTCAGAAGATCCTGTATATTATGGAGGGAAAAATCATATTTATAATAATACTATTGCCGCTTTTACTAATTCAGACAATGACTCATATGTTGTGGCTTTTATGTTGGAAGGTGATGATGACAATAGAGAATATCCAAACGACTCAATTCATGATAATCGGATAATCAGTAATTCACAAAACATGGTATATGGCGGTTCCAATGGTGGTCTTAGTGGCACTGTTTTGACATCAAATACATTTGTTAAGGCTGACAATACTGCTGATTATACCAATAGTGGTGCTTATTATACTTTGAATGTGGGTTTTTATGGTTATCCATCATATGATCAGGTTTTGTTAGATTCAAAATTTGAAAATGGAGCGTCTTATAGTCAAGTTATTTTTAATGGTTCGGATCCAGAGATGGTAGTCAAATGGTATTTAGATATTAAAGCATTGGGTGCCAATGCTTTGGCACTTCCAGGAGCAAATATTACTATTAAAGATGTATTTGGTAATACTGTGAGTCAAGGTGGAGTGACAGATTCAAGTGGGCATTTTAAAAAAGATTTAACAGAATTTGTACAGGTATCTGGTACCAATAAAACCTATTATTCCCCATATACTGTTATTGTGAGTTATGCTGGAGAAACCAAAACAAGACAAGTTACTTTGAATGCGAGCAAAGAAGAATCTTTTTCTTTTGGATCAGGAGTAATAGACAATCCACCAGCTGATAATAATCCACCAGCCGATGACTCATCAAATACTCCTTCATCTGGATCATCTACTACACCGACACCTGATACAAATACTCCTTCATCTGGATCATCTACTACACCGACACCTGATACAAATACTCCTTCATCTGGAAATTCTACTACACCGACACCTGATACAAATACTCCTTCATCTGGAAATTCTACTACACCTATTTCCGAGACAAACAATAATAGTAACATAGGCAATGTTGCCATTGATACTCAGCTTACTAATAGATTAAAAGGTAGAATTCTTTTGCAAGTAGAATCGCTAGGAGAGGCTTGGTATGTCAAACCAAGTGATGGTCAGAGAGTTTATATGAAAGACGGTGATGCTGCTTACCAGATAATGAGATTTTTAAGTTTGGGTATTACCAATGCCAACTTAAACAAAATACCAATTGGTATAGAAGATAGATTTGAAGAGTTTGATGCTGATGGTGATGGCTTATCAGATAAAATAGAAGAAGCGATTGGTTCAAATTTATTTAATAAAGATTCAGATGGTGACGGTTTTGATGACAAGTCTGAAGTGTTGAATAATTTTTCTCCAATTTCAAGCTCACGAGTAGCTTTATTAAGAGATAATTCTTTAATCAATAGATTAAAAGGTCAAATTCTTTTGCAAGTAGAATCCAGAGGAGAGGCTTGGTATGTAAATCCAGTTGACGGTAAAAGATATTATATGAAAGACGGTGACGCTGCTTACCAGATAATGAGATTTTTAAGTTTGGGTATTACCAATGCTGATTTGGCCAAAATTGCTCAAGATTAAATATTATTGATATCATATAGCTAATAATAAGACTATTATTAATAGTCTTATTATTTTAATTCTTTTTTAGAGTTATATATTGTGTTATAATGTGTATATGAATATAAATTGGAAAAAAAATGGCCCATATTTGATTATTTTAGCGGCTATATTATGGGCTTTGGATGGAGTACTGCGTAGGTCTCTTTTTTCTTTACCACCAATAATCATAGTTTTTTATGAGCATTTAATTGGTTTAATTATTATATCGCCATGGTTGTTCAAAAATATAAAGAACTTAAGTTTTAGCAAAAAAGAATGGGGGGCTTTATTTTTGGTTAGTTTGTTAAGTGGAGTATTAGGAACTCTTTGGTTTACTACAGCGCTGGTTAAAGTAAATTTTATTTCTTTTTCAGTTGTGTTTTTATTGCAAAAATTACAGCCACTCTTTGCCATGATTTTTGCTATTATTTTTCTCAAAGAAAAAATAAATAAGCAGTATATTGCTTGGGCTATTTTGGCTTTGGGCGCGGCTTACTTTGTGACTTTCAAAAATGGTTTAGTGAGTTTTGCTACAGGAGATAAGACTTTGATAGCTGCTTTATTTGCTTTGGGAGCGGCTTTTGCTTGGGGTTCATCCACTGCTTTTTCTCGTTTTGCATTACTTAGAAAATCCAATACAATTGTCACTGGTATGAGATTTTTTATTACTTCCATACTAGCTTTAATAGCTGTATTTATTTTTGGACAAAGCTCAAGTTTGGGAGCTCCTACCGGAGATCAGTGGCTTCGTTTTTTGGTCATTGCTTTCAGTACTGGTTTGGTAGCTTTGTGGATTTATTATCGTGGCCTTAAAAATACTCAAGTCAAAGTGGCTACTATTTTAGAATTGACCTTTCCATTTTTAGCAGTTTTTATTGATATTGTTTTGTATAAAAATGTATTAGCTCCTAGCCAATATATAGCTGCTTTAGTTTTACTTTTTGCTATGTATCGTGTATCTAGATTAAATACTGCTTTTGATAAACTATATACTACCAATATAATTGGAGGAGCTGGTCGAGGGCAGAGGATTGGTTTCCCGACTCTCAATTTTATTATTCCAGATAATTTTGAACATGCTTATGGTATTTATTGTGGTTTTGTTATTATAGGTGACCATAAACATAAAACAGCTTTTCACTACGGACCAATTCCAACTTTTAAAGATAAAAGAAAATCTTTGGAAGCTTATATTATTTCTGGGGAATATTTAAAAGATATCCCAGATAAAATTTCTTTTCGTTTTGTAGCCAAGCTTCGTGATATAGAAAATTTTTCAGTCAAAGATAAATTAGTAGAAAATATTAAGCAAGATATAATTCAAGCAAAAGAAATATTAAAATAAAATAATTATGCTTTCTACAAAACAAAAAAGACAATTGCTATTTTTATTATTGGCTGCTTTGTGGGGTTATCTTATTTTTTATTTATCCAATACTCCTGATTTAGCTACTGACTTACCACATCAATATGATTTTATTTTACGTAAATTGGCTCATGTTTTTGTTTTTTTAATTTTGACCTATCTGGTAGCCTCTAGTTTAGATAGTCAGCAAAGACATTATTTACTTTTTGTGATTATTGCCGCTATTGTTTATGCTTTTACTGATGAGCTTCACCAGACATTTGTACATGGCAGAGTGGGTAGTGGACGTGATATATTGGTAGATTCTATTGGGGTTTATTTTGGCATATGGTTATATAAAGTTTATCCACCCACTAAATTATTTAAATATCTAAAATAAATTTTTTTTAATCTCTTCTAAGCTTCTATTAATATGTGAAGCTTTTTTTGTAATAAAAAATCCCCCTGTTAAGGGGGATTTAGGGGGTTGAATTTATTTTTTCATTTCGGCAACAATTTTTGCAAAAGCCTTTGGATCAGTTTCAGCAATTTGTGATAGCACTTTTCGATCTAATTCACATTTTTTAAGCGTCATGGCGTGAATAAAAGAAGAATATTTCCAGTCTAGTTGATGAAGAGCAGCATTGAGTTTGGTTTGCCACAATCTGCGGTTTACTCCTTTTTTGTCGCGTCTATCACGCATAGCATGTGTACCGGCGTGTAGTATAGCTTCTTTAGCTTGTTTTATATTGTTTTTACGACCCCATCTGTATCCTTTGGTTTTAGCAAGGATATTTTTTCTTCTTTTGACATGGGTAGTGCCTCTTTTTACTCTTGGCATAATGTTATTGTAGGTTCTTTAGAAATTTATAAATAAGGTAATAGTGTTTTAATTGTTTTGACATTGACAGATGATATTTCTTTATCACGTTTTTTGTTTTTAGTAACCTTTGAAGATTCTCTAGAATTAAAATGATCTTGTCCACCTCTACGGATAAGCACTTTTTTCTTGGCAGTTATTTTTACTCTCTTTTTTACTAATTTTTTTGTCTTCAATTTCATAGTATTGTTAAATGGAATTATTTTTTAGCGATTACTACACTTAGTACAGCACCCATTTGTTGTATACCTTTATCATCAAATGTATACTCGCCTTCTAAGTCTTCTACAAATTGTTTGATTACTTCTTTGGCTTTGTCTTTAAAGGCATAAGCTTTTTCTCTACCTTTTAGTCTTAATTCTATCTTGACATTATGACCTTTGGCCAAAAATTTTTCTACTTGTTTTTGTTTTACCAACATATCATGTTGGCCGATTTTTAGTGACAATCTTACACCTTTGGTTTCAATTTGTTTTATTTTTTTTTCGCTTCTACTTTGTTGAAATTTAAATTTGCCATGATCAATAATTTTGCATACGGGGGGATTGGCCAGAGGAGAGACCTCTACCAAATCCAAGCCTTTTTCAATTGCCAAAGCCAAGGCTTGTTGAGTTGGCATTACACCGAGTTGTTCATTTTCTTCTCCAATCACTCGGACTTCTGCGGCACGTATTTGCCTATTCATCCAATATTTTTTGGTCATGATTTTTGCTTTGTTTCTTCTATTTGTTCTAATAACTTTATTTTAAGTTATAAAATGGTGGAGATGAGGGGTATTACACCCCTGTCTGACAAATGTCCTAATACACTTCTACAAGTTTAGTCAATCTTGTTGTTTAAATTGTTGGCTCTAAAACTGACAAAAAACCAACAACCGAGTTAGATTGGGGGATTCAAAATATTTGTACTAACACCAAATATTTTTAGCCTGAAAAAATATGACGCTTCTAGTTAATCTCAGGCAGATTAGCCTAGAAACGGTCGAGGCACTTTTAAGCCAAGACTGGCGCAAAGCTAGGAACTTTGAAAAGCTCTTTTACTTTGGCAAAAGTGTTTTCTGCACTTAATTTTTTGTAATTTTGGCGAGATTACGAACTCAACTTGCTATATATCACTTCATCTGACATCAAATAAAAAACATCCCCTAAATTAAAAACTCTTTAGTTTTCGTAAAATGCTCCTATTGATATCTTTTCTTTTGATATCTTCTCGTTTGTCAAATTTCTTTTTTCCTTTAACTAAGGCTATTTTTACCTTAATTAACCTTCGCGTAGTATACACTGAAATAGGTACTATTGTCAAGCCTTTTTCATTGGTTTTATTCGATAAATAAGCTATTTCTTTTTTAGTCAAAAGTAATCTTCTATCGGCATCTGTATGGTAATTTTGTTTACTTTGCAAAGAAGCCTTAGAATATATTGGAATATGCATTTTTTTGATGTATGCTTGGCCATTTTTGAGAGAAACAAAAGCTCCTTTGAGACTAATATGCCCAGTTTTAATGGATTTTACTTCAGCTCCATTCAAAGCTAAACCAGCTTCAAACTCTTCTAAAATTTTGAAGTTATGACCGATTTGTTTGTTATGGGCAACTGTAGGCATATATTTAGTATTTTGTGCGTTAACTATAAGATATTTTAGCTTATTTGACAAGAATAAGCATTTAGGTTTAAAAATGCTATTTTTTGTTTATTTTAAAATTCGCTATACTATATATATGGAAAGTAGACAAAGGAATATATTGATATCACTAGGTATCATTGTTGTAGTTGTTTTTATATTTACCTTGATAGTTAGATACGGCATGCATATGTTTTTTGATGATTTTGATTATTTTAAAGCTTTTTAAATATTATTAATAATAAAAAATATGTTTGGATTAATTTTGGTAATTTTGGGTATCCTTTTCTTGTTTGAAGAAATGGGGATTATCCGTGGTGATTTTTGGGGTTATTTTTGGCCAATTATCTTGATTGTTATTGGACTAAATTTGATGAAGAAAGATAAATTTAGTATGGATTGTTGTAATTTTTGGGGACAGTCTAAGAAAAAAGATAATAATACTCATAAAGTGGTAGACGAACAATAATGAATCAGATTGTTGGAGAAAAAGAATCGCAGGTCACTATAAAGCGGTCCAAGTTTTTGGGCTTTGCTTTTTATGTAGCTAGTGTCAAACAAGTAGCTGATATTTTGGAAAGTTTTGAAGGTAAATACAAAGGCTCAGTACATACAGTCTATGCTTATCGTTTACAAGAAGAGGGAGTTCCATATGAAAAATTTGACAATGACAAAGAGCCAGTTGGTTCAGCTGGCCAACCAATTCTTTATTTGCTACAAAAAAAAGACATTATGAATTGTTTGATAGTAGTGGTGAGATATTTTGGTGGTGTACTTCTAGGGACAGGAGGATTGGTCAGGGCTTATACTCAAGCAGCACAGGAGACTTTGGAGGATAATTTATGTTTAAAAAAATAGAAACTAGAAATATAAATATAGCTGGTCAAGAATATGAATATACTCTTCGGCGTAGAGCTCGAGTCCGGTATTTAAGGTTGTCTATTGAGCACGATGGAGCGCTTGTTTTAACAGCTCCGTTTACTTATCCAATATTTTTGATAAAACAATTTTTGACTAGTCGCATAAATTGGATAGTAGAAGGAGTAAATAAAAAAAAATCTAATCCAACATTATTTGGTATTAGACACAGTGTTATAGAAATAAAGCAATATAAAAAACAAAGCAGATTATTAGTTGAGGAAAGACTCAAATTTTTTAATCAGCATTATAATTTTAAATATAATAAAATAGCAATTCGTAATCAAAAAAGCCGTTGGGGGTCATGTTCATCATCAAAAAATTTGAATTTTAATTACCGTTTGGCTATATTAGCACCTGAATTAGCTGATTATATTATTGTTCATGAACTTTGTCATTTACAAGAAATGAACCATTCTGTCAAGTTTTGGTCCTTAGTTGAAAAGACTATTCCAGATTATAAAAAAAGACAGAAACAATTAAAGAAAATTTAGCTAACTTTAGCTAAATTTTTTGATTATTAATAATTTGAAAAAAGCAGCTACTTCTGTTAAAATTATTAATACTAAGTATAATAAATAATAAATATTATGAATGGCAAGACAAAAGCAAGAGAAGATTTTTTATCTTGGGATGATACTTTTATGCTTATGGCTGATCTTATAGCCAAAAGGTCAAAGGACCCCTCTACACAAACTGGTTCAGTTATAGTTGATCAAAATAATGTTGTTCTTGGGTTGGGGTATAATGGTTTTCCTCGTGGCACAAAAGAAGGTGATTTTCCTTGGGATAGAGAGGGTGGTTATGAAAAAGACGAATTTTTAAAAACCAAATATCCTTATGTAGTGCACGCTGAAGTAAATGCCATATTTAATTCTAATAACAAAATTGAAGGAGCTAAAATGTATTGTCATCTTTTTCCTTGTAATGAGTGTGCTAAAGCCATAATTCAAAATGGTGTTAAAGAATTAATATATCAAGAAGATAAATATAATGACGTTGATATTTTTCAAGCATCTCGAAAACTTTTTGATGCAGCCGGAATAAAAGTTCGTCAATATATACCAACTAAAAAATTAGAAATAAAGTAATGGCAAAGATAATTTTGGGATTTACAGGGCTTATAGCAAGTGGTAAAGGGACTGCTGCTGAATACTTAAAAGAAAAATATGGAGCAGATACTTTTCGTTTTTCTACAATGTTAAGAGATGTAATGGATCGTTTATATATACCCCAATCAAGAGAAAATTTTCAAATCATCTCACCTGTCTTAAGAAAAGCTTTTGGGCAGGACTTGATGGCTAAAGTAATGGCGGAAGATGTTAAAAATTCTAAAGCAGAGATAATAGTTGTAGAGGGAATGCGTCGACCAGCAGATATAGAATATTTAAAAGATGTTCCTGGTTTTAGAATGGTAGCTATAGATGTGGACATTAAAACACGTTATGAGAGACTTATAAAACGGAGTGAGAATACAGATGATATAACAAAAACTTTTGAACAGTTTAAAAAAGAGCATGAAGCAGAAACAGAAATTTATATTCCAGAATTAATGAAACAAGCAGATTTTACAATTGATAATAATGGGACATTAGAAGAATTATACAAACAATTAGACAAATTATTAAAATGAAACAATATTTAGATTTACTGCAAAAAATAATGGATGAGGGTGTAGATAAAGGTGACCGCACTGGCGTGGGTACACGCAGTGTTTTTGGTGCTCAAGCTAGATTTGATTTGTCCGAAGGTTTCCCGCTACTGACCACCAAAAAAATGTTTTTAAAAGCCATTATTCATGAGCTGATTTGGTTTGTGAGAGGTGATACCAATATCAAATATTTAGTTGACAATGGTGTCAGGATTTGGAATGAATGGCCTTACCAAAAATACTTAGAGGCTAATAATCTGGCTGATAAATACAAAAAATATACTCCCGAGTGGGAAGAGAAAATGGCCGAATTTGTGGAGAATGTTAAGAGTGATGCTGAGTTTGCTAGCAAGTGGGGAGATTTGGGACCAGTGTATGGCAAACAATGGCGAGATTTCGGAGGAGTAGATCAGTTGATGGATATAATAGAAAGAATAAAGAAAAATCCCAATGACAGACGCATGATAGTTTCAGCTTGGAATCCACCAGAGATTCCTCAGATGGCTTTGCCACCTTGTCATTTACTTTTTCAATTTTATGTGGCTGACGGAAAATTGTCACTACAAATGTATCAGCGTAGTTGTGATACATTTCTAGGTGTACCATTTAATATTGCTTCTTATTCACTGCTACTTATGATGGTTGCTCAAGTAACAGGACTTAAACCTGGAACATTTGTGCATGTCTATGGTGATTTACATATTTATACTAATCATTTTGATCAAGTTAAAGAACAATTATCTAGGCAGCCCAAGCCACTACCAATTATGAAAATCAATCCAGCTGTCAAAAAGATTGAAGATTTTGTTTATGAAGATTTTACTTTAGAGGGTTACGATCCTTATCCAACTATTAAAGCACCGATTGCTGTATAATTATGTCAAAACCAATTATCAGTTTAATAGCAGCCATTGCCAAAGATAGAGGCATAGGATACCAAAATAAATTACTGGTGCATTTGTCACCAGATTTACAGCATTTTAAATCTGTTACTTCTGGACATATGGTTATCATGGGTCAGAATACCTATGAATCAATGGGTAAGGCATTGCCCAAGCGAGAAAATATAGTATTAACCCGTGATCCAAATTTTAAAGTTGGCGATGCTAAAGTAATGTATTCTATTGAAGAAGCGTTAGAGTATGCTAAAAACTCTAGTGAAGAAGAAATTTTTTTTATTGGTGGAGCATCTATTTATGCTCAGTCAATTAAATTTGCCGATAAACTGTATTTGACTTTGATTGATAAGATTTGGCCAGCTGATACTTTTTTTCCGGAGTATGAAGAATTTAAATTAGTATCAGAATCTGACATGCAAGATTATAATGGTATTAAATTTAAATATATAGAATTAACCAAATAAATATCATGTGGGATTTAATATCACAGTGGTTTATTGCTATATTAGGAGTGTTGGCTATTGTCATGGTGGCTAAGAAAAATAAGTGGGGTTTTGTAATCGGTTTAATTTCTCAACCATTTTGGTTTATTACTTCTTTTTCAAATCACCAATGGGGAGTGTTTATTATGAGTTTTGCCGCCACGGCTAGTTGGATGTTGGGTGTTTATGAATGGTTTTATAAAAAAGAAAATGAAAATAAAAGCTAAAAAAATATATCCAGATGCAATATTGCCTCAAGCTATGCGAAAAGGTGATGCTGCTTTTGATATTTATTCATACAAAGATTATGCATTACAGCCTGGACAGAGTATTTTGGCTCAAACAGGCGTAGCGCTGGCCATACCATTTGGATATTGGGGGAACATTAGAGATAGGAGTGGTTTGGCCGCTAAACACAATATTCATACTATGGCCGGTGTGATAGATTCAAATTATAGGGGAGAAATAAAAAT
The DNA here is from genome assembly GCA_041662585.1 of Patescibacteria group bacterium. GTDB lineage: Bacteria > Patescibacteriota > Patescibacteriia > UBA1558 > GWA2-36-10 > XYD1-37-29. The sequence continues at coordinate 31,997 of JBAZSG010000005.1, forward strand.
ATCCTTAATTAATTTAGGACAGGAAATATATAATATAAAAAAGGGAGACAGAATTTGTCAAATGATAATAGAACGTCATGAGCAAGTAGAATTAGACGAAGTGGAAAAATTGGATGAGACTAATAGAGGCGAAGATGGTTTTGCCTCTAGTGGATATTAATATGGATAAAGGAAAATTTATAGTAATAGAAGGAGGAGATAAATCTGGTAAAAGTACCCAGATTGCTTTGTTAAAAGATTATTTAGAATCAAAAAATATTGATTTTGTTTTAACTAGAGAACCAGGTGGCAAAGGATCAGTGATAGCTGAAAAGATTAGAGCCATAATTTTGGACAAAAATCACAAAGAAATGGATTCACGAACAGAGCTATTATTATTTTTAGCTTCTCGGGCTCAACATGTAGCAGAAATAGTAAAACCGGCCTTGGAAGAAGGTAAGGTAGTAGTATGTGATCGTTTTGATTCTTCTACTTTTGCTTATCAAGGAGCAGCTCGCAAGCTTGATGTAGAAACAATAAAAGCCATAAATAATTGGGCTAAGTATGGATTAGAAGCGGATTTGGTTATTTATTTGGATATTTCTCCAGAAGAAGCCGAAAATAGACGTCGTGGTGATAAACATGATAGACTAGATAGAGAGACACAAGAATTTCATCAGGCTGTTAGACAAGGATATTTAGCTCAAGCCAAAAACAATAATAAGTGGTTTGTAATATCAGCTGTGGGAGAAATAAATGATATTGCTAGTAAGATTTCTGATAAAATAATGATTTTGCTTAAATAGATATAATAGTTGATTATTATTGCGACAAATCCTACACTAGATGCGACTTTGCGTAGCAACGGAGCAATCTGTGTAGGAGAGGAGCAATATGAATATAGATTTATGAGTAAATACGAAACAATTATTGGATTAGAAATTCACTTGCAGCTCAAGACGAAGAGCAAGATGTTTTGCGCTTGTTCAAATGATGCCGAAGGCAAAGAGCCGAATACTTTGGTTTGTTCGATTTGTTTGGGTCATCCAGGTACACTGCCAACTGTCAATAAAGAAGCTATCAAGATGGCTATGATGATGTCTTTGGCTATAAATTGCAAGATAAACAAACAATCAAAATTTGATCGCAAAAATTATTTTTATCCAGATTTGCCCAAAGGATATCAGATATCTCAATTTGACGAACCATTGGCTCATAATGGACATTTGATTATTGAAGTAGAAGGTCAGACTTGGAGTATTGGTATTGAAAGACTTCACCTTGAAGAAGATGCTGCCAAAAATATTCATAAAGGCAATAAGACTTTGGTGGATTATAATAGAGGAGGCACACCGCTAGCCGAGATTGTTACCAAACCAGATTTTAAAAGTCCCAAAGAAACCAAAGAATTTTTACAACAACTAAGGCTCATTGCTCGTTATTTGGGAGTATCTGATGCTGACATGGAAAAAGGACACCTGAGGTGTGATGCCAATATATCTCTAAGACCAATAGGTGACCATGACCTCTATGCCAAAACTGAAGTCAAAAATCTCAATTCATTTAAGGCAGTTGAGAAAGCTTTGATGTTTGAGGAAAAAAGACAAGCTAAACTTTGGGATGAAGGTAAGGCTCCTCAAAAGACAGAAACTCGTGGTTGGGATGAAGACAAAGGTGAAACAGTTGCTCAGCGTAGCAAAGAAGGATCTTCTGATTATCGGTATTTTCCAGAGCCTGATTTACCACCTCTGATTATTTCTGACAATTTGATGCAAGAGGTATTGTCTTTGATGCCAGAGCTACCATATGATAAAAAGGCTAGATTTGTAAAAGAATATGAACTCAAAGGAGATGATGCTTGGATTTTGGTCAATCAAAAAGTGTGGGCCAATTATTTTGAGGAAGTAATGTCTGATTTGAGAGCTTGGCTTTTTAAAGCCAATGGTTTGTCTGAAGATAGTGAAGCAGCTGCTAATTTGTGGGGTAAAGAAAAAATCAAGCTATCAAAACTTACTTTCAATTGGATAAGCTCGGAATTATTTGGACTTTTACCTAGCAATTTTGATATTAAAGATTTAAAGATTAGTGCTGAAAATATGGCAGAATTTATTAGTTTAATTTATAGAAAAATCATCAATAGTTCTGCAGGACAAATTATACTTAAAGAAATGTTTGCTGGTGCTGATGATGATCCAAGTCATATTGCTGATCGTTTGAATTTAATACAAATTGATGATGACATAGCAATTGAAACAACCGTATTAGCTGTTATGGAGGCAAATCCAGATCAAGTTGCTAAATATAGAGCTGGCAAGGATACTTTATTTAAATTTTTTGTAGGAAAAGTTATGGCTATGAGTAAGGGTAGAGCCAATCCACAAAAAGCTGAAGAGATACTGAAGAAAAAATTAAAATAAAAAATCTTTAATCAATTTTTTAATTTCAGTTTTACTTTTATTCCAGTATATTTTGATGCCTTGTTTTTCCATCCGTCTGAACCAAGTCATTTGTCGTTTGGCATAATGTCTAGTATCTTGTTTTATTTTTTCTATAGCTTTTTCTAGGCTAGTTTTATTGTCCAGATACTCTATTATTTGTCTGTAGCCAATGCCACTCAAAGATACTAGTTTTTTATTGGGATATTTTTTGTATATCTTTTTTACTTCAGCTATAGAGCCATCACGAAGCATTTTATCAACACGCTTATTGATTTTATTATATAATTTTTCTCTATCTGGATTAATGCCTAGTACTATAAATTCATAAGGACATTCTCTTAAAGATGGTCTTTGGGGATGCATATCATAATTTTGGATAACAGAACAAATGTATAAGCCAGTGCCACCACAAATAATAGGTATTTTATTATTTTTTAGTATTTTTTTTATTTTAGCAAAAGCAGCTTGTTGCCAATTGTATAGGGAATAGTCTTGATCAGGATTCACTACATCCAATAGATGGTGTTTTATACCAGCCATTTCGCTTTTAGTAATTTTGTTGCTAGCAATATCCATACCTTTGTATATTTGACGAGAGTCAGCAGAAATTATTTCACCATTAAAATTTTTAGCAACATAAACTGCCAAAGCTGATTTTCCAGAAGCCGTTGGACCTAAAATTATTATTATTTTTTGTTTATTTTTCATTATCTATTTATTGTTCTTTCTTTGTGTCTACAACGCCTAGCTGCTAGCGCAGAAGCCGTTGGTCCTAAAACTACTATTATTTTTTGTTTGTCTTTTTTTGGCGTATTTATTTCATTACGAGTAACCTGTGCCAGATGCGACTTTGCGTAGCAACGGAGCAGTCGGCGCAGGTACGAGTAATAATTTTTATATTACCTTTGCTTTTACACCCCAGTCTAGAGCTTGAGTTATTTCTACTTTATAAAATTGACCAACTTTTAATTTTTGTTTAGTTTCTATGTGTACTGGTAAATAATTTGATAATTTGCCGATATTTATGTAGATATTTTTTTCTTTTTTAACTACATCAATCAATGCTTCGCGTTCTTGTCCAATGAGCTTTTTATTAAAAGCAAAAGATTGGACAGTTAATTGATCATTCATAGCTTGCCAGCGAGCTTTCTTGATTGTTTTTGATACATCATCTTTTATCATTTTGGCAGCAATAGTACCAACTCTAGATGAATATTGAGATATATACATTAGATTATAGTCCATTTCTTTGACTAGCTTTTTTGTATCCGCAAAATCTTTGTCTGTCTCACCACAAAAGCCCACAATAATATCACTAGATAGAGTAATATTAGGCATTAATTTGCGTATTTTTTTTATTAATTTTTTGTACTGGGCTATTGTATAATGTCTATTCATTTTTTTGAGTATTTCATCAGAACCACATTGGACTGGCAAGTGCAAATAATCATTTAGATTTTTACATTTGGCCATAGTAGAAATAAGCTCATCACTCATATCATAGGGGTGGCTAGTCAAAAACTTTAACCAAAAATGATCTGATAAATCATCTACTTTTTTGAGTAGCTCTGGAAAAGAAATTTCTTCGCCATTTACCTTGTCCAAGCCATAGCTATTTACATTTTGACCAAGTAACACTATTTCTTTGTAGCCTTTATCTAAAAGTTCTTTAATTTCTTTTATTATATTTTCTGAAGGACGGGAAGTTTCACGGCCTCTGGTATAGGGCACTGCACAATAAGAGCAAAATTTGTTGCAACCAGTCATGATAGGCACATAGGCACGATAAGTTGATCCGTAGCTAGGCGATATATCAAAAAAATCTGGTAAAGCCAATTTTTCTTCAGGATGGATACTAGCTATATCCTGAGCTAAATTTTCTAGTTTTTTTATATCAATAAATAAATCAAATTTGTGAGCTAGCTTTTTTTTATCAGAATCTAAAACACAACCAGAAAGTATGGTAATCAGTGGTCTGGTTTCTTTGGTGAGTTGCCAGTGGTGTACTTTGCTGTAGATTCTATCTACTGCTGCCTGCTTGACGGAGCAAGCTACTATGACTATCAGATCAGCTTCTGCTTCATTTTTTGTTTCGCTATAGCCTATTTTTTTTAGCACAGTAGCTAGTCTCTCACCGTCAGATGAATTCATTTGACAACCAAATATAATAAGATGAAATTTTTTATTTTTTATCATAGCTGATATTGTAGACTTTTTTTTAAAGCTAGTCAAAAACAGCCCAATTATTAGGGCTGTTAGGTATCGTATTAATTATTTTTTATTTCAATTTGTCTTTGTTGGATTTGTCTTTTTAATACAGGGTTGTCTTCTATATTTTGTTCCAAAATTCTTAGTTTAGCTGGATCTGTAGTAGCTTGAATTCTAGCCTTGATTCCTTGAGTTTGAATTTCTAAAAGATTTTTTATTTCATCTTTATTTTCAGGAGTGTCTAGAGTTTTTAGAAATTCAAGATTTATGGGGTGGCTATTTAGTTTGTCTTCAAATTGATTTAAAAATCTTTTTTGTTCTTCTTCGTTTAAGCTTTGAAATCTATTGCGCAGGGCATTAGAATAGGTATTTAGTATATTGTTGGCTTTTTCTCTAATAGAAGCTGGTAATTTTTCGCTATCTTTTAAATTACTAATAAATCTTTGTTTGGTGAGCTCAGGAATTTTTATATTATTTATATATTTTTCCAATTTTTCTCTATCAGTATTATCAATATTTTCCAATTTTTCGGCCAGTCTTTCCTCAGCTCGGAGTCTAGCAGCTTCTATTTTGCCTCTAGCTTCTTCTGGAAGAGTATTACTCAATTCTTCTAAAGTAGCTATATTTTTAAGTTGCCTAAATTTACTACCAACATTATTGTCATCAACAGCTTCTTCTAACCTTTTCTGTAAATTTTCTTTATTAGTATTATACCAGCGTAGAGCAGTGGCATGTTTAATATTTTCTAATTTTTCTAAGTCCGTTTGAGAAATTTTGTTTCGTAATTTTTCAGTTACAGTAGATAATACTTGTTGATGTTTTAATTGGTTAGCGTCAAATTTTTCTAATAACCTTTCTTTTAACTCTGGATTTTCTTCTAAGCGAATAGCTATTTTTTCTCTCGCCTGCTCATATCTTTTTAATGCTTCTTCTACTCTGCTAGCAGCATTAGCCGTTCCTATTTCTGATAGCTTCTGAGCTTCTATTAATCTACGATTAGATATCTCTTCTAGCTTGGCTATTTTTTCTTCTGATTTAAAAGTAAAAAACAGGTTAATATTTTCCTTAAATAATTGCCAATTGTATTTGAATTCTCCTGGTAGAGCACTAGGATTTTCTATGCCAAAACTTTTAGCGTTTATTTCATCTGTTTCAAATTCTAGTAAAGCATTGGCAAGTTCTTCGGAGTTTGTAGTTTGAGCTTTTACATTTGTAAATACAAAACTAGCAAAGATTAGGATGATAATCAAGCTAAATGTTTTTAATAATTTCATGATAATTTTATTAAGTATTAGCTATAATTATTATAGCATTTTATAGCTTTTTATAACAATTATAAACTACGATTTTTAATATCGTTTTTTATTTTGGTTATAAATTCTGTTTGAGAAATATTTAATAAATTTTCTTGTCCACGTACTCTGACTGCTAAATCTTTGGAATTTACTTCTTTGTCACCAATTACTAGAGTGTAGGGTATTTTTTCTTGAGAGCTTTTTCTTATTTTATTACCTACTGTTTCATCAGAAATATCTAGCTCTACGCGTATATTTTCTTTGGCAAATTCTTCAGCTAGATTTTGACAATATTTAATATGTCCCTCACCAACAGATATTATTTTTATTTGTACTGGAGAAAGCCAGAGAGGAAAAACGCCACCATAATGCTCAATCAATATTCCCAAAAATCTTTCAGGAGAACCAATAATAGCGCGATGGATCATCACTGGATTTTTTTCATGACCATCTTTATCAGTATAAGTCAATTCAAAACGTTTGGGCATATTAAAATCAAGCTGGATAGTAGATATTTGCCATTCTCTTTTTAAAGCATCTTTGGCAATAATATCCATTTTGGGACCATAAAAAGCGGCTTCACCGATAGCTGTTTCGTAGTTTATAGCATTATTTTGGAGGAGTTTTTCCAGTAGCTGCTGAGATTTTTCCCAGATTGTCGCGTCACCGAGATATTTTTCTTTGTGTTCAGGATCCCACAGAGATAATCTGACAAAATAGTTTAGGTCGTATATTTTTAAAGCTTTGTGTATAATACCCAAGATATTTTTAAATTCAGATTCTATTTGATCTTCTCTACAAAAACTATGACCGTCATCCTGAGAAAAACATCTCAGTCTGGTCAAGCCTGATAATTCTCCAGGTTTTTCATCTCGAAATAAATTGGCAAAATCAGCATAGCGTATCGGCAGATCGCGATAGCTTCTTTTGCGAGATGCATATATTTGAGTATGTTGAGGACAGTTCATTGGCTTGAGAAAAAATTCTTCTTTACTGTAATGAGAAGTAGCCGATATCATATCATCTTTGAATTTATCATAATGTCCAGAAATTTTGAAAAGTTCAGCTTTATTTATTTGTGGAGAGTGTACTTCAGAAAAACCAATGGTTTTTTGTAGTTCATTTGAGAAGTTAATAATTTCTTTTCTCATAGTAGTGCCTTTAGGAGTATAGAGTGGCATACCTTGTCCTACTAATTCCGAAAAAGTAAAAAGGTCTAGTTCTTTGCCTAGTTTTCTATGATCACGTTTTTTGGCTTCTTCGAGCATAGCTAGATATTCATCTAGTTCTTCTTTTGTTTCAAAGGCTACACCATAGATACGAGTGAGCATTTGATTTTTTTCATCACCACGCCAATAAGCTCCAGCAGTAGCAGTCAGTTTAAAAGCTTTGGCATTTATTTCAGTGCTATATTCTACATGAGGGCCAGCACAAAGATCAGTAAAATTACCAGAAGTGTAATAGCTTATTTCTTCTGATTTTGGTAAATCATTAATTAACTCAATTTTAAATAATTGATTTTTTGATTTTTGCAAAGCTTCTTCACGAGACACAATATTTTTCTCAAATTTTATTTTTTGAGATATTATTTTCTTCATTTGTTTTTCTAGCTTTGGTAATTCAGTATCAGATAAATTATCTGGTAATAAAAAATCATAATAAAAACCATTATCAATAGTTGGTCCAATGGCTAGTTTGGCATCAGGAAATTTTTGCAAGACAGCCATAGCTAGTATGTGAGACAGTGAGTGACGTTTGGCGTCGATGTTTGATTTGTTCATATTTAGACTTATTATTTGGGATAAAAAAACCCAAGACTTATTAAGCCTCGGGACCCTTCTTTGCTAAAGCTACGAAGGGCGGTTCCACCCAAGTTCTACCCAAAGCTTTAGTTTTGGGTAACACTTTTTAATAATATAGAGATTTAGGCCCTTATTAGGGATTCTGTATATTTACAGAAGAATAGTTGGTAGCTATTCCAATCATCTTAGATTATTATTTATTATAGTCTTTTTAGAAAAAAAGTCAAAATATTTTTATAGCTATAAAATATATTATATAACTTTTCGTATTAAAGACAGGCGACGAATAGTACTAATAAATATCCAACTGAGTAAGAAGCTTATAATAAATACAATCAATGATTTATAAATTGCATGAAGATTGAATTCTAATAAATAATATTGTAGCCCAGTTACAAATATATAATGAACAATATATATGCCATAGGCATTAGTATTTAAATTGTCTAGTTTATCGGTATGTTTTGTCACAAAGCGTAGAAAAGTTGCGCTGACCCCTAGAGTCATAAGAGCTGAAAAAAGAATATTGGTCACAATCATCATTGTTCCCAAGAAATTAAAAAGATTATAGCCAATAATAAATGTCACTATAGCCAAACTTAAGTATAGCCACCAATTTTTTGTAAGCTTGCTTTGGGAATTAAATATAGTATTTTCAATTCCATATGCTCCAACTCCAAGGCCAGCAAAAAAATATATTAAATGAAGAATCAAAATCCACTGAGGACCAAATTTAATTATTATTGGTAAATATATAAAGATGGAAATTATAAATAAAATAGCAAAAAATATTAGATGATTTTTAAAAATACCAGACGCTTTTATTTTTAATTTGTCATCCAAATGAGGTACTAGTTTATATAATATAGCGCTTAATATATCAAAAGTTAATAAGACCCACAAAAACCATAGATGTCCAGCTATACCAATCATACCAAAGCTAGCAGCTATAGAAGTTAGTAATAAATATGGGATGCCAAGTTTTATAAATCTGCTATATAAAAATTTTTTTGCTCCTTTACGTTTTAGACTTTGCCAAACAAAAAATCCCGAAATTAAAAATAACAGGGACATTGAAAAATTATAATTAAATAATACTATAAATTTAAATCCAAGCCATTGATATTTATCAGTAACTTGGCTCAGCTTTGATAAAGGAGTGTAAGCAACGATTGAGTGATGGATTAGAGTAAGAAGGATGATAAAACTACGAAGATAATCAAAGGTAATTATTTTGTCTGTTTTAGCTATGATTTTTTGTATACTTTTAAATAAAGACTTATTCTATTATGATATGGTCTTTTAATCTTGGAGTTGTCTTGACCCAGAAAGGAGAAAATTTTATTTCTATTTTTTCGGGATTAAATTTTTGAAAATAGTCTCTTAGTCCTTGTTCGTTTAGTCCGACTAGTTCAGATTTATCTATATCCCAATTATTTTCACTAGAAGATATAGTAGTATTTGTTTTTACTTCTATGATCGCTTCATTTTTTTCTAGATTTATTTCCAAGATATTATAGCTTATTTGATTATTTTCAAAATTTACCAATACTTGTCCACTTTCCAATTCTTTGGCTAGTTTCTCTTGGGCAACTTTTAGTAAAGATTCTTGATCAAAAATCAAGGCATGAACAGTTATTTTTTGAGTTACTGTAGTTGTTTCGCTAATATCTCCCACCTGATTACTATCTATATCCTCAAATTCAAGTTTTAATCTATTTTCATCTATAGCCAATTTGTCACCCACCATTTCATTGATAGTGGCTATACTTTTGGCTATTGCCTCTAGTCTTATTTTTTCTTTGGCTACTGCTATATTTTCTTCTGTGACAGCAAAACCAGGAATACTTTGCAAACTCATACCTTCTGTTGTTTCAGCATAAATTTTGTCTTGTAAACCTTCCCAAAGACCAGGAATAATAAAAGTAATAGCACCAGTTACAAATTCTTCACCTTCTTTGTCAGCTTCTGCCCAAACTTTTACTTGATCGCCAGCAGCTACAGTCACGCCTTCACTAAGTCTAAATAATTTATTGTCAGGCGTTAGTAGGCGAGTAGTTTTTACTAGGGCTTGATTCTTAGAATAATTATTGTAGATAGTGACATAACCACCAGCTTTGTCGCTACTAGTTGTTTCTTTGCTACTATCTACAGTGGCACTAAGTTCCAATTCAGTAGTGATTATTTTTCCTAAAATTGTTTCTGTTGATATATCTTCACTATCTTCAGCTTGCATTTCTACCAAAACAGAGGATTCTTTTGTTTCTAAATTGCTATATATTTTTATTTGTACTTTGGCTAGAGCAAAATGTATTACTACAAATATAGCAATAATAGTCAAAAACAGAAAAAAACTTACCAATTTGGAATAAGCGGTGTTTGATTTTCTTTTTGTAGTTTGATTGATTTCCATATTCAAATAATTAAATATTTATTATAATGAGTATATTATAGCGCATATCAATATTTTTCACCATTATACTTGATCTTTATTTATTTGCCAGCTATCAGCTCCCAAAAAAGCACTGATTTTTTCTTGTAGGTCTTTGTTGGGCAGTACTTTTATTTTGGTTTTTATTTTTCTTATTTGACCATTATTTATTTTTAAATATACTGGACTTAATCCCGGACTAGTATCTAAAATAGTTTTTAATTGTTCCATTTTTTCTTTATCAAAACCATGTGGTAAAGACAACCACAGCTTTTCTTCAGCTAAATTTTTGGCATCTAGATCATTGAGAGTTGCTGTAGTTATCAATTCGGCTCTTTCTACCAATATTTTTGTTTGACCATCTTTGTCCGATACCTTTCCTTCTACTATTACTTTGTTTTCATCTTGCCATAGCTGGAAAGTAATGTCCAATGTTTTTGGAAAGATGATTATTTCAGTGCTAGCAGTAGAGTCTTCTAGTACTACAAAGAGCATAGCTTGTCCTTTGTGAGTAGTTATTTTGTGAACATTGGTTACTATGCCAGCTACTTTTACACTTTGACCTTCTTTCTTTTTTAATTTGTCCAAAGTAGTGACATGTTTTTTTAGTATTTTGATATAGGATTTAAAAGGATGATCAGAAATATATAGACCCATTAATTCTTTTTCCCAAGATAGGCGGGTTTGAATGTCTATATCTTCAAATTCATCTAGTTTTAGAGACAGTGTTGAAGTGGCCATTGGTAAATCTGCAAAAAGATTGTTTTGACCACTTTTGTGTTCGTTTTGAATTTTTTTGCTAAATTCTAATAAAGCTTGAATATTGCCTAGAGCTTTACCACGAGAAATCAAAGAATCCAAAGCGCCAGCTTTTATCAAACTTTCTAAAGATTTTTTATTCAAATCTTTATCTTTGATACGAGTGAGCATTTCTTCTATTGATTTGTAATGGCCATTATTTTTTCTTTCTTGAATAATAGTTTTGGCAATATGATGTCCGACGTTTTTGATAGCATTTAAACCAAAGCGTATTTTGCCCAATTTATTTTTAGTAGTACTTTCTACTACCGAAAAATTTGAAAAACTTTCATTTACATCTGGGGCCAATACTTCGATGCCCATTTTTTGGCATTCTTTTATTTCAATAGTTACTCGGTCTATATTGTCTTGATCAGCTGTCAGTAGAGCTGCCATAAATGCTTCGGGAAAATTGCTTTTGAGATAGGCTGTTTGGTAAGCAATCATAGCATAGCAAGCGGCATGAGATCTATTGAAACCGTAGCGAGCAAAAGGTACAATAAATTCCCATATTTTAGTAGCAGTTTTTTTATCTATACCATTATCAATCATGCCAGAAATAATTTTTTCTTCTTGTTCATCAAGTAATTTTTTTATTTTTTTACCAACGGCTTTTCTGAGCACATCAGCTTGACCATAAGAAAAGCCAGCCAAGTCACGCACAATTCGCATGATTTGTTCTTGATAGATAGCAATGCCATAGGTATTTTTTAAAATTGGTTCTAATTTTGGATGGAGGTAGCTTACTTTTTTCTTACCATGTTTTCCAGCAATAAAATCAGGTATAAATTCCATTGGACCAGGACGATAAAGAGAAACCATGGCAATAATATCTTCTAATTCAGTTGGTTTTAATTGCTTGAGGTATCTTTTCATACCACCAGACTCTAGCTGAAATACACCAGTGGTATTACCACTTTGAAATAACTCAAAAGTTTTTTTATCTTCTAGTGGCAAATTGTCTAGATCAATTTTGATGCCTTTGGTTGCTGCTACTATGTCAATGGTTTTTTCTAGTATAGTCAAGTTTTTTAGTCCCAAAAAATCCATTTTTAATAAGCCCAGATCTTCTACTGGGTGCATAGAATATTGGGAAACGATAGTTTTATCATCACCACTAGCATATTGAAGAGGAGTATAGTTGGTCAGAGGTTCTTTGGTGATAAGTACAGCACAAGCATGAGTACTTGAGTGACGACACAAACCTTCTAGTTTTTGAGCCATATCCAACAAGCGTTGAGCTTCTAAATCTTCTTCGTATATTTTTTTGAGCTCATCTACATTGGTCAGAGCATCACCTAGAGAAGTAAACATCGGAATCATTTTGGCCAGTTGATCACAATAGCCATAGCTATAGCCTAATACACGCCCCACATCTCTGATAGCGGCGCGCGCCGCCATAGTACCAAAGGTGATGATTTGAGATACATGGTCTTTTCCATACTTATCTTCTACATAGCGGATTACTTCGTCACGTCTAGTATCAGCAAAATCAAGATCAATATCAGGCATTGATATACGCTCAGGATTGAGAAATCTCTCAAAAATCAAGTCATATTTTAGAGGATCAATATTGGTAATATTGATAAGATAAGAGACTAGTGATCCAGCGGCAGATCCACGACCTGGTCCAACAATGATACCTTGGGATTTTGACCAGTTTACAAAGTCTTGAACAATCAAAAAATAAGTAGCATAGCCAGTTTTTTTGATAATAGCTATTTCATAATCAAGCCTTTCTTGAATATGAGTAGGGATATATTTTTCTTTAAAGCCAAATCTTTTAGCAACTCCTTGAATACAGAGTCTATACAACTCAGCATCAGCATTGGTATTGGAAGGTAATTCGTATTCTGGTAATTGTATGACGCCCAATTCTATTTCTACATTACAACGATCAGCTATTTTTTTTGTATTAGCTATAGCTACTTTTGCTTCTTTACCAAATAATTCCAAAACTCTTGCTTCGGTAATCATAGAATAATCTTCACCAAGATAGTTCATACGACCTTCATCGTTTTTCTTTTGTTTGGTTTGGATACAAAGCAGTACGTCTTGAGCCTGATCATCATCAGAGTGGACATAGTGAGCATCATTGGTGATGATAAGAGGAATATTGTGTTGAGAGGACAATTTTTTATATGCTTCATTTACTGTTTTTTGAGCATCATTGTTTATATGTTGCATTTCCAAAAATAGATTATTATGGCCAAAAATATCCAATAGGATATTTATATTTTCTTCTATTTTGGTATTCTGCCCAGCTAAAATATGTCTAGCTAGTGGACCACCTAGACAAGCAGTGCTAGCAATAAGACCTTTAGAATATTTTTTTAGAGTTGCCCAATCTATGCGAGGTTTATAATAAAAGCCTTCCAAATGGGCGATAGTAGTGAGTTTTAATAGATTTTTGTAGCCTTCATTGTTTTCGGCTAGTAGTATGAGATGATATGGTTTTTCTTTATTATTTTTTTCGCTTAGCAATCCTGAAGATACATAAGCCTCTACACCAAGGATTGGTTTGATTTTTGCTTTTTTACATTTTTGATAAAATTCTATAGCTCCATACATGTTGCCATGATCTGTCAAAGCCAAAGCACTAGCTCCTTGAGCTTTGGCTTCAGCAATCAATTGATCTGGAGTACCTAAGCCATCCAGCAAACTATAATGAGAATGAGTATGGAGATGAATAAACATGTAAATATTTGTTGATAATAAAACCCGATAACATTTGTTATGATTTATATATATGTATCGGGATTGTCCCTGAACTCAGGTTTTATTTTTATTTTTTATTTTTGCTAGTCTTTTTTTTGTTGACAGTAGCTAGGATTGATTGAGCACCCTTTATCATTACAGTCAAAAAGGCAGCAACATTACCAGCTTTAGATTTGAAAGTATTGACTCCTTCATCTATATTTTTGGCTATATTTTGAGCAATCTGGATAATATCATTAAAGCCTTTGATACTTCTAGTGATTTGATATAGCATCCATGAAAATAGTATAGCTACCATTAATACCGAAGCACCCAATAATACATTTAATAAGTCTCTTGATGTTTCCAACATTTTTTTATTTTAGTTTTTAAATTCATTATTATTATAACATAGCTCATCTTATCTTGCCAAATAATTGGCATAAAGAGCCAAATATTGTATAATTATTATACTATGGATGATTATAAACCAATTAGTCAAAAAGAATTAGAAAGAGGGTATTTTATAGTTACCCACCGTTTATTGATAAATAAAATAGTTTTTGGCTTGGTTATTTTTATTTTAATTATTTTGTATGGAGCATTAATAGTTATGACCTTTAATTATTTTAGAGGGCCGAGTTTTAATGCTTCAGCACTAGCTATACAAAACAATACTTTTGATTGGTCTACTTATCATAATTCTCGGGCTCCAGAAGAAATAACTATATCAAAACCAGAGTTTACATCATTAGGTGATAGACGATACAATATTACTGCTTTGGTAGAAAATAAAAATAAAAATTGGGCTGTCAAAAGTATGGATTATCATTTTGTTTCTCAGGGAGAAAGTACACCCTCTAAGACTGCTTTTATAAATCCAGATGATAAAAGATTATTGGCTTTGACGGCTTATCAATCAGATATAGCTATTAGAAATCCAGAGCTTGTAGTTTCCAATTTAGAATGGTACCGTATAGATGATACTTTTCCAGTTATCAATATAGATATTTCAAATATTGTCTTTCACGCTGCTTCTAGAGAAACCGTTGATGGTGTGACTAGTGATTTGCCAGCTAGAGTATCATGGCAGGCTTATAATGATTCGGTTTATAATTTTTGGGAAATAGATTGGCAAGTAGCTCTATACAATGGTGATAAATTGGTAGCTATCAATGAATTAAAATCTAAAGATTTTTTGGCTTTAGAAAATAGGGAATTAGAAACAGTTTGGTTGAATAGTTTACCAAGGGTTACTAGAAGCAATATATTTCCACTGCTTAATAAGTTGGACAAAAGTATCTTCAAAGATATTTATGTAACTCCAAAAGTTGAAAATAGATAAGTAGTATGACAAATTTTTTTGCCAAGTGGCAAAAAATAGATTGGCTTTTATTTTTTGCAATAGTTATTTTACTGGTGCTTGGCACCAGTATTTTGTATAGCCTTAGTCTCAATACCGATACTAGCAATTTTTTGATTTTTAGAAAGCAAATATTTTTTGCCTTATCTGGAATTGGCCTTTTCTTTTTTGTAGCTAGTATTAATTATAATGTTTGGTTGACTTATGCCAAGCTTATTTTTATTATTTTTGTTTTGGTTTTAGTAGCAGTATTACTTTTTGGTACAGAGGTAAAAGGTACTACTGGCTGGATCAATTTGGGTATTTTTAATATTCAACCAGTTGAGTTTGCCAAAATTGCTTTGATCATTGCTTTAGCTCGGTATTTTTCACGCTATGCTGGTGAATTTTTTATGTTTAGGCACATTGTAAAATCTGGTCTTATAGCTTTTGCTTTTGTTGTTTTGGTCATGTTGCAACCAGATTTGGGTTCAGCCCTAGTACTTTTGGGTACTTGGCTGATAATTTTACTTTTTACCGGTATCTCAAAAAAGCATTTTTGGTGGTTGACAATAACATTTTTGATGACAGTGATTGTAGCTTGGTTTTTTATTTTACAACCTTATCAACAATCTAGAATACTGACTTTTGTAGATCCGGGTCGTGATCCACAAGGGGATGGATACAATGTTATACAATCTATGGTAGCGGTTGGTTCGGGACAGTTTTTTGGTAGAGGTCTAGCTCTTGGTCCGCAAAGTAGTCTTCGTTTTTTACCAGAACCAGGTACTGATTTTATATTTGCAGTTATTGCGGAAGACCTTGGACTTATTGGAGTGGCCTTGGTTTTGGGTTTGTTTACTTTTATATTTCATCGTTTATTTATGACTATGCGCAAAAGTCAGGATGATTTTGGCACTTATCTGGTACTGGGCATTGCATCGATGTTGCTAGTTCAATTATTTATAAATGTGGGTATGAATATGGGTATTTCACCAGTTACGGGTATTCCTTTGCCACTGGTATCAGCTGGTGGTAGCTCAATGTGGGCCATTATGATTGCCTTGGGCATAGCGCAAAGCGTACATATGAGAAGTACTTAGTATTCTTGACTTTATGGATATTTTGTGATTAAATATACGCATTGAATTTTTAATTTAAGTCTAAAATTATGGCAGAATTTATATTAGAAGCAAATGAACGTAAAGCTGACAAACAAAGCCAGCTTACAGATATCAGAACAAGCAGCCGAGTACCTGGTATTATTTATGGTTTTTCTCAAAAACCAGTATCTATAGATGTAGATTATAGAGAGTTACTCAAGGTATTAAAAGAAGCCGGTACTAGTAATATTATAAGTATTAAAGTAGGTACCAAAGAAATAAAAACTATTGTTCGTGAATATCAACAAAATCCAGTTAGTGATAAGATTACTCATGTTGATTTTATGGCTGTAGATGCCAAGAAAAAAGTTAATACTAAAGTTCCTTTGGAATTTATTGGTGAGTCAACAGTCGTTCGTGAACAAGGTGGACAATTAAATAAAAAAGCGCTCACTGTCAATGTTACATGTCTACCAGCTGACCTACCAGCCAAGATTGAAATTGATATTTCTGTTTTAAAAGAACTTGGTCAAAAGTTGTTAATTAGAGATTTAAAAGTTGATGCCAAAGTAACTATTACCAACGATCCAAATGATCCAGTGGTTAATGTAACTATGCCAAAGAAGATGCAGTTGAAAAGTTTGGCTGAAGAAGCTGCTGATACTGCTGCTGCCGAAGCTGCTACTGCCGCTGCCGAAGCTGCTACTACTACTGCTGAAGGTGAAGTAAAAACTGAAGAGAAAAAATAATAAATATATTAAATTTTTGATGATGAGTCATCGTTCAAAAATATATCTTGCAATAACTGTCATTTTTGTGGCAGTTATTTTGCTTGGGATAGGGATTTTTAATTTTTTATCTCAAAACAAAAAGATTATAAAACCAGTTATAAATAATGATATAAAATCACCTATTGTATATCGACATATTTTAAATGGTTCTATTTTAGAAAATCCAGATCAAGAATTTTTTGCTATTGCTATAATGTTTGACAATGCTTATGATGCTAGACCTCAGTATGGATTGGATAAGGCAGATATTGTTTATGAAGCACTGGCCGAAGGAAATATTACTAGACTTTTGGGTATTTTTGATAGCCGACAAAATATAGATAAGATTGGGTCAGTTCGTTCAGCTCGTCCGTATTTTATGGACTGGGCAGATGAGTATGCTGGTATTTATATGCATGTTGGAGGATCTCCTGATGCTTTGGCCAATATCAATAATTATAGTTTTTATAATATTGATCAAATAGGAGTCGGTGAAATATATTTTTGGCGTGACAACAATTTGGATGCTCCTCACAATGTATTTACCTCATCTTCAAATTGGCTCAGAGTAGGGGAAATAAAAGAGATTTCTAAGATCAATACAAATATAAATTGGAATTTTGTAGAAAGCGAAGACAATTTGGGCATTGATTTTTCATTGGATTACAATGAACCTTATAAAGTGGATTGGAAGTACAGTGATCAGTTACAAGCTTATTTACGCTGGCAAGGAGATAATAAATTTATTTACAATACTGGTGAGCAAGTTAGAGCTGCTAATGTCATTGTCCAAATAGTTGATTCTAAAATTATTGATGAAAAAGTAAGAAGAAAAATGAATACCCAAGAAGGTGGTCAAGCTTTTGTATTTAATAAAATTGGTAGACAAGACGGAACTTGGGAAGTGGTAGATGGTCGTACTAGATTTTTTGACGCAGAAAAAAACGAGCTAAAGCTCGTGGCTGGTCAAACTTGGGTCCAGGTCATACCGACAGAGGAGTATTTAATTACTGAGTAATTTTAACTACGCGAATATTATTGGCCAAGTCTTTTACAAAATTTATTCTAGCTTTAGGGAGATTTTTTAAAGTCTCTTTTTTTATTTGTTCAACTTGCTGGGGATCAATTTCCAATAATATTAAATATTGCTTGTTTAAATATTTTGGTATTTGTTTTAAAAGTTTTTTATAATGGTCCAAGCCATCTTTACTAGAAAATAAAGCAGTCTTAGGTTCTTTTTTAATAGAAGGCTCTTTCATTTGACTAGCAGTAAGATATGGAAGATTGGCTATTACTATATCAAATTTAGTTTCAACATTATTTAATAAATTTGATTTTATAAATTTAACTTTATTTTTTAAGTGTAATTTACGAGCATTACTCTTGGCAACTTTTAAAGCTTTAGTAGAAATATCACAAGCAGTATAATGAGCTTGGCATTTATTATTTTTGGCTATAGATAATATCAAAGCACCAGAACCAGTACCAATGTCTATTATATTTTGATTTTTGCCAGCTGGCGAATTTATAAATTTTAAAGCCTCTTCTAACAATATTTCGCTGTCAGGACGAGGAATCAAAGTGTGTTTGTTTACCAAAAAATTTAGATTAAAAAATTCTTTAGAGCCCTTGAGATAAGCTAGTGAATAATTGGCCAATCTTTTATTTAATAGTTTTTTAAAAGCAAGTATATTAGAGCGGTTTAGTTTTTTATCAGGATTTTTGTATATATAGGCTATATTTTTGTGCAAAGCCAAAGCCATTAGCTGATCTATTTCAGCAATTTCTAATTTATCTTTATATTTTAAGATTAAATTTTTTAGGCTTGTTTTTGTGCTTTGGCCACTTCCCATAGAGGTTTTATTATTGGCATTAGATCACCATCAAGTATTTTATCCAAATTGTGCAAAGATAATTTGATGCGATGATCGGTCATTCTGTCTTGGGGAAAGTTGTAGGTACGTATTTTTTCTGATCTATCACCACTGCCAATTTGGCTTTTTCTTTCAGCTGCATTTTTGGCATTATTATCTGCTTCTATTTTGGCCAGTATTCTAGAACGCAAAATAGTCATAGCTTTTTCTTTGTTTTGTCCTTGTGATTTTTCATCTTGGCAAGAAACCACAGTATTGGTGGGTAAGTGAGTAATACGCACGGCAGAGTAAGTAGTATTTACTGATTGGCCACCATTGCCAGAAGAACAAAAAGTATCAATACGAAGATCTTTGGGCTCTATTTTGAGATCAACTTCTACTGCTTCTGGCATCACAGCCACTGATGCAGCACTAGTGTGAACTCTGCCAGCTTTTTCGGTTTCTGGTACACGTTGGACACGATGGACACCACTTTCGTATTTAAAATATTTATAAACATTATCACCGTCAACTTTTGCAATGATTTCTTTGAAGCCTCCAATCTCAGTACGGTGAGAAGACATTATTTTTATTTTAAAATTCATTTCTTCAGCAAAACGTGAATACATACGGAAAAGCTCAGCAGCAAAAAGAGCAGATTCGTCACCACCTGTACCAGCTCGGATTTCCAAGATTATATTTTTTTTGTCATTGGGGTCATCTGGATTTATCAATTCTTCAAATTTTTCTTCGTTTTCATTTATTCTTTGTTCCAAAATATTTATTTCTTCTTGAGTCATAGCTATCATCTCATCATCAGTTTCTGTTGCTATGGATTCTTCAAGACTGGCCAGATCATGAGAGTCTTTGTTGATGATTTCAGCCAAAGCTAAAATTATCTTGATTTCATTGTATTCTTTACCAAGACGAGACATCTGGCTAGCATCAGAGACTATGTCTGATTTTTGCATTTGAGCTTCTAGCTGATCTGATTTTTGTTTGTATTCGGTTATGTTTATTTTCATATCACTATTATTATAATCTATTATCGCCCAGAGGGCGACCCCGCTTTGCGGGTTAACAAAAAAGCTCCTATAAATCTAAAGAGAGCTTTTTTGTAAAAGTTTGCTTATGTTATTTTTTTGTAGCTTTGGTTTTTGCCTTTACAGTACTTGGTTTGGAATTTTCTTTGATTTCAGCTTTAATTTTGGCTTTTTCTTTGGCTAGTTTTCTTTCACCGGCCTTGGCTTTTTTGACTGCCTTACCTTTTCTTACTTTAGAAACTTTGGCTTTTTGTTCAGTCAGTTTCTTGAATCTATCTACACGACCAGCTGTATCAACCAATCTTTCTTTTCCACTATAAAAAGGATGGCAGTTTGAGCAAATTTCAACGTGGATTTCTTTAACTGTAGAACCTACAGAAAATTTATTACCACAAGCACAAACTACTTTGGCGTCAGCATAATAAGTTGGATGAATGTCTTTTTTCATAATATTTTATAATTTTTAGGTCTGGGATTTAATCCACCGACTAAATTAATACCCCAACAGAATAACAGCTTAAGCGTAAAATGTCAATAGTAGGCATGAAAAATAAATATTATATTATCCCTAGCTAAGGATTTTTATTATTTTTTGTTGGGTTTCTTGTATAGTTTGTTGATTATTAAGCCATTGTTTAGACAAGGCATTGTCTTTATTGTTTTGTGGGGGAATAAAATTTTTATATATTTTTAGTTCTTTATTTTTTATAATCTTATTTACTATGTTGATTTTTTCTAAGGGCTCAGCATTTTTAAGTTTGCTTATAAATTTTTTATCCACTTTTGATTGCCAATTTTTTATGTCAATTTTTGGCAAAGTTTTTAATAGCACCTTTATTTTACAAGACGCTTAAATGTGTTACAATTTTACTATGAAAAAAAAGTTGAAAAAATTTTTAGCCAAAGTTCTAAAGCTGGTTTATTATTGATTGATGCAGATAACAAAAACATAAAAGATATAAAGAAAGAAATACGCGATGCTATTTCTGTAAAAATGCAAAACTATTTTTTTGATAATATTATACATTTTATGGATAATAGAGAGTTTGGTAGAGAATTTTTAAAAAAGTATAGTTCTAAGTAGTTAAAATATATATATTATGGAAAATGTAAAATTAAATATTGCAGTGCATGTGTTTTTGAATAAAGATAATAAATTGTTACTTTTGAAAAGAAAAAACACTAAAGTATTTGACAATATGTGGTCTGTACCATCTGGTAGATTGAATTCAGGAGAGGGTATTTTGAAAGCAATTATTAGAGAAATAAAGGAAGAAGTTGGAGTTGATATCAAAGTAGAAGATTTGTCAGAGCCTTTATTTATGCATCACAAAGACGAAAGAGGAGAGCGTGTTTATGTATTTTTTATTTGTCACAATTGGCAAGGCGAGCCAGAAAATTTGGAAAAAGATAAATGTGAGAAAATTGAATGGTTTAATATTGAACATTTTCCAAAAGACTTGTTACCACACATTAAGGAGGCT
Source organism: Patescibacteria group bacterium (assembly GCA_041662585.1). Lineage (GTDB taxonomy): Bacteria > Patescibacteriota > Patescibacteriia > UBA1558 > GWA2-36-10 > XYD1-37-29. The sequence continues at coordinate 53,240 of JBAZSG010000005.1, forward strand.
TGGTTACAAATGCAAAATAAAAAAATATATATTGAATATGGTTTTTAAAATATGAAAGTTTTTTTTGATTAGATATGTTGAGACTAAATAGAATTTGAAAAACTATATTACAGATGATAATAAAGATTTTTCTTTATCAGAGCTTGGTATCAATACAGCCAATAAATTAAAAATTTTTTTTGGATAAGTATAAAATAGATAGTATATATAGCGCTCCTCGCCGTTGTTTTTCAAATGACTGTTCGGCCCCAGATGCGCACAAAATGCGTGTCTGGGGTCTTCTTAATATATAAAACCCTTGATTTATTTCAAATTTTGTGTTAGAGTATTGCTACTTAATTAATCACAACTATTTTCTATATTATTTAGTTTACCTTCCATCCGAAGCCTTGGCGAAGGATGGCTGCTAAATAGGGAAATAGGGGTAAACTCATTTAAAAATGAGTTAAAGAAAGGAAAAATATGAATTTACCAACACTTGAAGAGTTGTTGAAAAAAGGTGTCCATTTTGGTCATAAGACCTCAAAAAGATACCCAAAAGCCAACTCTTACATTCACACTCAACGCAACGGTGTTCACATTATTGATTTACAAAAGACAGTTAAAGCTTTGGAAATTGCTTTGGCCTTTGTAGACAAGACTGTAAAAGCTGGTGGCGTTATTTTATTTGTCGGTTCAAAAAAACAAGCCAAAGACATTGTAAAAGAAGCTGCATTAAGTTGTGGCATGCCGTATATAGTAGGTCGTTGGTTGGGTGGTACTTTTACCAATTTTGAAAATATTGTTAAATTGACAAAAAAATTGGAAAGACTAGAAAGAGAAGAAGAGGATGGTACCTGGGAAATGTATACCAAAAAAGAGCAAGTTACTTTCAAAAAAGAACTTAACAAACTCTTGGATAATGTAGGTGGTATAAAAAATATGAAAAATTTGCCAAAGGCGATTTTTGTAGTAGATCTTAAAAAAGAAGGTACAGCTGTAGCTGAGGCCAATAAGATGGGTATTCCAGTCATTGCTTTGGCTGATACCAATGTCAACCCAGAATTAGCTACTTATCCAATCCCAGCCAATGATGACGCTATTAAATCAATTGAGGTCATCACTGATTTGATTGCTGAGGCAGTCAGAAACGCACGTAGTTAATTATATTTTAAATATTAGAGAGTAAACAAATAAAAAAATGTCATTAGAATTGATCAAAGAAATTAGACAAATCACCGGTGCTGGTATAAGTGATGTAAAAAAAGCATTGGATGAAGCTGGTGATAGAGAAAAAGCAATTGAAATACTTCGCAAAAGAGGTCAAAAAATTGCTGCTAAAAAAGCAGACAGAGAAGTAAAAGAAGGCGTGATTGCTTTTAGCAAGCAAGGCAATAAAGTAGCTGTAGTAGCACTAGCCTGCGAAACAGATTTTGTGGCCAAAAACGAAGATTTTCAAACCGCTGTTGGTGAATTGGCCAACAAATTGATGGAAATGGGTAAAACTGATTTTGAGTCTTGGGCTACCAAATTTATACAAGATGAACTTATAGTAAAAATTGGTGAAAATTTAGTTTTAACAAATTTTGATATTTTTGTAGGTGAAGTAGTGGGTACTTATTTGCATTCAAATAATAAAGTAGCTTCTGTTGTAGTATTAAAGGGTGGTAGTGAAAGTCTAGCCAAAGACATTGCCATGCATGCTACGGCTATGGCTCCTAAGTATTTAAAGCCAGAAGATGTCCCAGCTGAAATAGTGGCCAAAGAAAAAGAAATCTATACCGAACAACTTCAAAAAGAAGGTAAGCCAAAAGAGGTGCTTGCTAAAATATTAGAAGGTAAAGTAAATAAGTTTTATACTGATGTATGTCTTCTAAAACAAGCCTATATCAAAGATGATAAAAAATCTATTGAGAAATTATTGGAAGAAAATAAAGCCACTATAGAAAAATTTCAGTATTATTCATTATAATCAAAACCCCCTAAGTTAAGGGGGTTTTTATTTTACTTAAAATAAGAAGAGGCATGCAAATCGTGCTTGAATACCTCTTCGAAGATGTAAAGATGTTAGGATATATATACATTGCCATCTTTTTTGAAAAGAAACCCCGTGTCACAGAGTCTAGTTATCTCATTGTAGACATGTCCAAATCCCATGTCTGTTTCTGACGCTATTTTCCAAGCCAATTCATAAGGACACACGAGATTATTTCCTAAACGTTTTTTGAATTCTTCCTTGAATTCATTATCGTTCATTTTACATCCTTTCATTGAAGGAATTATTATAAGAACGTTATTTAAAATTACTATTATAGTATTACTAAATGATGTTGGTTTGTCAATTTTAAGTATCTTGCTAATTTAACAACAATTTGACATAATTAGGATAAGATTTTTAAAACAAAACAATGAATAAAAAGCGTATAGTTATAAAACTATCTGGAGAAGTATTTGAAGTTGGCAATCAAGAGGCTAATCTTGATTTTCCCAGTATTAAAAAAGTAGCTATTAGTTTAAAAAAACTGGTTAAAGCAGGTTATCAAGTAGGTGTAGTAGTGGGAGCTGGCAATATATTTCGAGCTCGGATGATCAAAGGTTCTGAGATTGATAGAGTGGCTGCTGATCATATGGGTATGATGGCTACTTCTATCAATGCTTTGGCCTTACAAGCCACTCTGGAAAAAGAGGGTCAAGATGCTAGAGTATTATCTTCTTTTTCTATTCCAGCCATTATGGAGGATTATATTTATAAACGAGCCATTAATCATTTGAAAAACAAGCGTATAGTCATTTTTGCTGGGGGAACTGGTAATCCATATTTTACTACTGACACTACTTTAGTTCTTCGCGCACTGGAAATAGGGGCCAATAATATCTATAAAGCCAGCAATGTTAATGGTGTTTATGATATGGATCCTGATAAAAACAAATCAGCCAAATTATACAAAAAATTAAGCTATAGTGAAGCTTTGAAACAAGATCTTAAAATAATGGATGGTACAGCTTTTGCTCTAGCCAGAGAAAATAATTTACACTTAAGTGTTTTTAAATATAGTCCAGCCAATATTATAAAAGCAGTTGTTGGCAATAGCATTGGTACCAAAATTTCTAATGAAAGTCGTTAAAGTACAATTTCATAAATTAGATAAAGAATATTTTTTTCTACCAGAATTTACTGAAACACCAGGTCTTGATATCAAGATTGGCGATAGCGTTGTAGTTGAGACATCTTTGGGTCAAGATGTGGGAAGGATTACTGCTTGGACAGAATGGGAATCTCCAAAAGCCATTGAAAAAAATAATTCAGAAAAAAACAATACTGAGTTTATTCAAGAAAATATTTCTGATGTCAAAGCAATGCTTAGACCACTCCAAGAAGAAGATCTAGATATATTAAGAGTGCAAAAAAAAGAAGGAGTAAAAAAATTTTTGGAGTGTAAAAAATTGATAGACAAATATGAACTCAAATCCATGAAGCTGATTGATATGGCTGAGTCATATGATAACAAACGGATTACTTTTTATTTTATAGCAGATTCTAGAGTTGATTTTAGGGATTTGATAAAAGAATTGGTACAAAAATATCACAAAAAAATTCGTTTACAACAAGTAGGTGTGCGTGATGCAGTAAAAGTCAGTGGTGATATTGGTTCTTGTGGTATGCCTTTGTGTTGTAAAGCATGGCTTAGTACCATTGGCAGTGTTACACCTGATAGTATCAAAAATCAAGAACTTAGTCATCGAGGACCAGATAGACTGAGTGGACCTTGTGGACGACTCAAATGTTGTTTACGTTTTGAAGAAGAGGCTTATAAGTACAGTAGAGAAAATATGCCCAAAGAAGGTGATTTTATAAAAACAGCTGCTGGATTGGCCAAGGTTGTGGCAGTCCATCCTATAAAACAAACAGTTAATTTGGATATAGATGGTAATATAGTAGAATATCCGTATTTGGAAGGTAAGCTGTGTGAAAAAAATGAAGAATGTAAATAAAAACAGCTCTTCGCAGGGGGCTGTTTTTTTGGTATAATGTTAATGTAATAAATCAAAAAATAAAATAATATGAAAAAAGCAAATCCCGCAAAACGGGACTCCGCTACGCGGAGGAAAAAAATAAGAGTAGCGATCAATGGTTTTGGACGTATTGGCCGAGCTGCTTTCAAAATAATAGGTGATAGCAAAAAGTATGAAGTAGTAGCCATTAATGATTTGGCTCCAGTAGAAACTTTGGCTTACCTATTAAAATACGATACAGTCTATGGTCGGTATAATAAAAAAGTAAGCTACAGTGCCAACAATATAATAGTCAACGCCAAAAAATATCATGTCACTAGTCAAAAAGAACCTCAAAAACTTCCTTGGAAAAAATTGAACATTGATGTAGTACTAGAATGTACTGGATTTTTTGTAAAAGATGGAGCAGCTTCAGCTCATATTCAGGCTGGCGCTAAAAAAGTCATTATATCTGCTCCAACCAAAGGAGAAGGAAATGTAGCTACTTTTTTGTTGGGAGTAAATGAAAATAAATATGGCAAACAAAAAGTAATTTCCAATGCTTCTTGTACTACTAATTGTATTGCTCCAGTTGCTCAAGTGCTAGTATCTAAGTTTGGAGTAGCCAAAGCTATGATGACTACTATCCATTCATATACTGGTGATCAAGCACTAGTTGATGGTCCACACAAAGATTTTCGTCGTGGCCGTAGTGCTGCTGCCAATATGGTACCCACTACTTCTGGAGCGGCTATTGCTACAGCCAAAGTAATTCCTGAATTAGAAGGATTATTTGATGGGCTAGCAATACGTGTACCAACTCCAGTTGTATCTTTATCTGATTTTACTTTTGTTCTCAAAAAAGATGTAACAGTCAAACAAATAAATGATGCTTTGATCGCAGCTTCCAAAAGTAAAAGATACCAAGGAATATTAGGCGTAACTGACGAGCCAGTAGTTTCATCTGATTTTATTGGTGATTCTCGTTCATCTATTGTTGATTTGTCACTTACCAAAGTAGTAGGAGGCAACATGGTCAAGATCATTGCTTGGTATGATAATGAATGGGGATATTCTGCTAGGTTGGTAGATATGATAGGTCAAATTTCTTAGATTTTTAATAAAACCCTCTAGATATAGGGGGTTTTTATATTGCCAAAACTTAGCTTTGTGTTACAATAAAATAACCAAGATTAAATAATATGAATATTAGATTATATAATAGTTTAAGCAAACAAAAAGAAGAATTTAAGCCCATCAAGAAAAAAGAGGTGGGTCTTTATACTTGTGGACCAACTGTTTAGGATTATCCACATATTGGCAATTTGATGGCCTATACTATTTGGGATGTATTAAAACGAATACTCAAAGTCAAAGGATACAAGGTCAAACATATCATGAATATTACCGATGTGGGACATCTGACTTCAGACGCTGATGAGGGAGAGGATAAATTAGCCAAAGCTAGTCGTAATTCTGATCAAAATGCTTGGCAGATAGCCGAGTTTTTTATCAAAGTATTTAGAAATAATTTAGCAGCTTTAAATATTGATGAACCAACTAAATTTTTAAGAGCGACAGATACTATTGAAGAGCAAATTGACTTTGCTAGAATTTTGGACAAAAAAGGATATTTGTATAAGATAGAAGATGGCATGTATTTTGATACTTCAAAAATAAAAGATTATGGCAAGATAGCCAATCTAGCCAATGTTGATCTAAAAGAAGGAGCGCGGGTAGAAAAAATAAAAGGAAAAAAGCATCCAACGGACTTTGCAGTTTGGAAATTTACTCCAGAAGATATCACCAGAGATATGGATTGGGAGTCACCTTGGGGACTTGGTTTTCCAGGTTGGCATTTGGAATGTTCAGTTATGAGTCGTATGGAGCTGGGCGATACTTTTGATATTCATACTGGTGGTATGGATCATTTGACTGTTCATCATCCCAATGAAATGGCTCAATCAGAAGCAGTGACTGAAAAATTACAAGCCAATTATTGGTTGCACAATGCTTTTGTAAAAGTGGATGGTGGGAAAATGTCCAAATCTAATGGTACTTTTATCACTTTGGAAAATATTCGAAACAAAGGTTTTTCTCCAATCGCTTTTCGTTTTTTGATTTTACAAAATCATTATCGTAGTCCACTCAATTTTACTTTTGAATCTTTGCAAGCTGCTCAACATGGTTTGATTGCCATAATTCGTGAAATTGCTTTTTATGGCAAACCAAAAGGATCTTGCAAGGAACTAGAAGAAGAATTTTATGAAGCCATCAGCAATGATCTCAATACTTCCAAAGCTGTATCAATATTACAAAAAGTTATTGATTCTGATCACAAAAATAATGCCAAGATGGCTACTATACTCAAGATGGATGAGGTACTTGGCTTGTGTTTAGAGGGCTTGGCTTATCATGCTCTGGAAATTGGTGATGAAGCCCAGATTATCTTGGAAGAAAGAGCCAAAGCTCGCGCTAGAAAAGATTGGGCAGCAGCAGATAAGCTCAGAGACAAATTGACAGTTTTGGGCGTAGAAGTTCAAGATACGCCTGAAGGACAAAAAGCTGTAGAAGTAAAATTATAATTTATGCAAGTAAATAAAAAACAAATAGAATTTTTGATCAAACTCAAAAAAAAGAAATATCGTGACGAGCATCAAAAATTTTTGTTCGAAAATCCTAAAGTAATTTGGGAAGAATTTTCCAATCCTTTACTTGATTCAGTTTATGTTACAGACAATTTTTATAAAGACAATGAAGATAGGATGGTTTTTAAGACCATCTATCGTTTATCTGAAAAAGATTTAAAAAAAATATCAAATCAAGTAAATCCTTTGGGGATGCTAGCTTTATTTGATATGCCTCATCCCAAAAAGTTTATATTCAAATCAAAGCATGTGTTGATTTTGGATAATATAGCTGATCCTGGTAATATGGGCACTATTATTCGTACGGCCGATTGGTTTGGTTTCAATCATGTATTTTTGGGTACGGGCTGTGTAGAAATCTATAATCCAAAAGTAGTAGCAGCTAGTATGGGTTCTATTTTTAATATTTCTATCAATGAAGAAGTTGATCTCAAAAATTTTATAAAAGATTTAAAAAATGAAGCTTACCAGATAATAGTAACTGATTTGATGGGAGATGAATTTAGTATCAACAAAAAAAATAATATAGCTCTCATCATTGGCAATGAAGCTAAGGGGGTAGATAAAAAATTGATTGCTATGGCTGATCAGCGTTTTAAGATAATGAAGTCAGGCAAAGCTGAATCTTTGAATGCCGCTGTAGCCGCAGGCATTGTGATGAATAAAATAAAGTTTTGACGACTTAAATTTTTTAGATTATAATACTATAACATAATAATTTAATATATAAAATTATGAAGAAGAAAAGTGAAGTAACTAATTTGGAAATTTTGGAGGCTCTCAATGAATTTTCTACATCTGTAGACAAACGTTTTGATGGCGTAGACAAACGTTTTGATGGCGTAGAGAGTAGATTGGCTCATTTAGAGTTTAATCAAGAAGAAATTTTATTAAAGCTTGATAACAAAGCTTGCAAATTAGATGTTATAAATTTAACAAAAAGAGTAGAGCTTTTAGAAGGTAAATAATAATATTAAATAAAATAACTTGTGATTAATTTTACGGGTTATTTTTTGTTTACCTAAAAAGAGGAGAGGGTGTTGACAAGATTTTTTTAGAAGTATATATTTAATATGAAAGTATAAGACGGCTATTAACTTAGCGACGGCTTATAAAAATGTCCTCTGACAATTTATCATTTATTTTCAACATCTTGAAAGGAAGTATAATCATGATTCAGGCAATAGTTTTAGCAGCCGGTATTTCTACCAGAATGCGTCCATTAACAAATAATGTGCCTAAACCGATGCTTGAATTAGCTGGTAAGCCAATTTTGCATTACGTGATAGAAAATTTACGAAATGCAGGCATCGAGCATATTATTATTACTACTCATTACTTACCATTGGTTATTAGAGATTATTTTGGGAACGGCTCTCAACTTAACGTAAAAATAACTTATAGCTATGAAGAAAATCTTCTCGATACAGCTGGTTCCCTTAAAAAATTGGAATCATTATTAGAAGATAATTTTCTAGTTTGTGGCGGACATTTTATTTTACCGACTATTGATTTTAATAGTTTAATAGAGTTCCATCATAGTATGAGTGGTATAGGCACTATTGTGTTTAAAAGACTGGATGAATTAGAAAATTTAAAGTTTTTTGGACAAGGGATATTCGATGATGAGGAAAGGTTAATATACTTTGTTGAAAAACCTAAGGAAGCTATTAGTCGCAATATACACACCACTTATCAGATTTTTAACAAGAGAGTATTGAAATATATTCCTAAAAATAGACCTGTTTCTATTCCGGATTTCCTTATTCCGCGACTATTGTCTGACGGAGAGTCATTGTATGGGCACTTTACAGACAGTGAATTAATTAATGTATCTACTATTGAGCTTTATAAGAGGGCTCAAGAAAAGATTGAAAGGATGTGAAATAATGTGTACTCAGATAGCTAATTTAGATTGGTTTATTACCAGAAAATGTGGGCAAAGAAAATATTGTAAATTTTGTTTTGCACCATGGAATGTTTTTCCACCAGATACCACACTCAGTGGAGCTATGGATATTTGTGAGCGCATTGGCGAGCTTAAAATTCCTATTGTGACATTGTGTGGTGGAGAACCGAGTGAACATCTTTATATAGCAGAAGTTGTACAAAAACTGTATAAGCTTGGTATTCAGATTACGCTATATTCTAATATAGCGTGTCAGGAAAACATGGAGATAATCAAATGTTTATTGCCAAATATTCAAATTTTATCACTCCCTATAGATGCGGTCAGTTTGGATGTGTTACCAAAAATGCGTGGCGTACATCAATTTGAGACTATGTCATCTATGCTCAAGTATTTAGTATGTATTTTACATAGGCCTAAAATTAAGGTTGGTACTGTAGTTACCAAACAGAATGTTTCAGATTTGGATAATATTTTAGAATTTTTACTAAAGGCAGAGATTATTGATGTTTGGAGAATATATCAGTATTCACCCTATGGTAAACAAGCTAATATTATTGATAATTTCTTGTTAGAAGATGAGATTTTTGAGAGGGAAATGATTCGTATCAAAAATCAAACAAGAAATTGTGGTCTAGATATATCATTTCGTAATAGACGTGATAATATCGGTTATTGTCATATTATGGACTCTCAAGGTAATTTTTATTACTACAAGGAAGAATATATAAATTTGGGAGTTACTATATATGACACGCCTAGTCAGATACTGAAACATTATGATGAGAATAGAAATTATCATCAAAAGGGTTGGCAACAATGATAGGTATATAATAAATGCACTAAGATAAGAGATTATTTTGGTGCATTTACTTAACTATTTTGATTAGTTTTTTTATAGCTGGATAAATAGTTCGATGGGTATTTGACTTTGTGATTTGTTTAAATGGTGTCCAATTCACACTACTTATTTCATTACCATCGGCTGTATTAATTATAGATTTATTCTGTTTTTTATCAAATAGGGAAGACTTAAATACCATTATTATGGAATTATAAAATTGTTTGGACATACGATTATAAAAATTTTCTTGAGAAAGATAGAATGGTATATCAGCATCAATATTTATTTTGTAACCAGTTTCTTCATAACATTCACGTTTTAATCCTTCTAATATAGTTTCATTTTTTTCTACAGCTCCGCCAGGTAATTCAAATAAAGTATTCCAAGTTGGTATTACAGTCAGTACTTTATTATCTTTAATGATCAGGGCATAGACTGATATACGCCAATTTACACTTTTTCCTTTGGGAAGTTTATATTTATTACCATTAGCATCTAAAAATTCCATAAAAGTATTATTTAATTATATAAATCATAATAGCACAGTACTATAAAAAATAAAAATTTAATTTTACTTAATATATTTTTATGCAATTCATATACGACAAAAAAATAGACAATGATTGTCATCAGAGAATTAAGGCCTGTGATGATATTTTTGGTGAGAAAATCAGAAAGGAAATTTATCCAGTTGATAATAATATTGTTGATAAATTTTCTCAAAAATGGACTGATGAGGTTGATATAACTTTTAAAGCAGGTATTAAAGAAATATTTAAAAAAGAATTACCCGAAGATTTTATTTGCTATATTATTTCTAGTCAATATTCTATGGACGTAGAAGATGGTATAGCCATATCAGTTTCTTCTTTAAACGTGATGATAAGAATGATTTGTCATGAAGCAAATCACTACATGTTTCGCAGAAGTGATTATAAAGATAAATATTTTCCAAATATGGATATAGAAGATGCTAAGGAAATATTTACTATTGTCAATAACATTTATTTTAAAGATATTATGGAAACACCAGACAATGGTTGGAAAAAATTTTGGACGCAGAGAAAAGAATTTTTAGAAATATGGCAGTCTAATAATCTATAAAACATTCTATATTAAAATGTATATAAAAGCATGATAAATAAAATTAGAAAATTTAATATATTATTTTTACCAAGTATGCTGCTATTATTTGTTTGTTCAGCTATGCTAGCTATAATATGGGCAATAGGATATTCAGGCTATTGGATATTTTCTAGATTTAAATTAAATACAGAGAAGAAAAGCAATTTTGTGAGTTAATTAGAAAAAAACAGGCAAACTAATAATTAGTTTGTTAAAAAATGAAGAAGAAAAACGTTTTTGGGAGCTAAGTTAGTCTCCCCAGTTGGTTCAATCCACTGGGGAGACAGAAAATTATTCAAAATTAATTATGATTTCAAGTAAAAAATTAGAAAATTTTAATAAAAAATTTGATGTAGTATCTTTGTTTGTAATTGTTGGTAATAAAATATTACTTTTGAAAAGGCACGATGACAAGCCACAGCCTGGATTGTGGGGACCTCCTGCTGGCAAAGTAGATGAAGGTGAATCTTTAAAACAAGGAATGATTAGAGAAACTTTTGAAGAGTCTGGTGTAAGTATAAAAAACGATGAATTAAAGCATTTTAAAAAAGAATATTTTGTTAGACATGGGGACGTAGATTTTATTTTTCATGTATTTGCAGTATATCGTGATGATTTTATGGAAGTAAATATAAATGGCACAGAGCATATTGAATATGGATGGTTTGATATGCAAGAGGCATTAAATATGGATTTGGTAGAAGATGAATATATTCCATTAAAAGATTATTTTAATTTATGAGATTTATATATGATAAATAAAATTAGAAAATTTAATATACTATTTATTCCAACTATGCTCTTATTATTTTTTTGTTCTATTTTATTAACTATTATTTGGGCAGTAGGTTATGGGTGTTATTGGGTATTTTTTAGATTTAAATTAATGATTAATTGTTATATATGTAAAAATTTAGGAAGTAGAAGTCCCGCGGAGCGGGATCGCCCTTTGGGAGAAAAAGCAATTTTGCGGGTTAATTAGAAAAAAACAGGCAAACTAATTATTAGTTTGTTAAAAAATGAAGAAGAAAAGCAATTTTGTGAGTTAATTAGTTGTTCTTTGACAAAAATATCTATCTTTGAATATAAAGATGATGAATAAAAGCGATTTTGGCAGATAACTAGTCTATGTTATACTTTATTTATAATTAATTAAAATACATGAATAAGAAGACAATAGGTTTATTAAGCATGCTCGTTTTTATATTGTTAATCATTTGGGGTTATAATAGTTTATATAATCCAAAGGTTGTTGATAATATCAATACTAATTCTGATAATAAACCAGAAGAAGTAGACACTAGTGATTGGAGGGAGTATAGGAATGAGGAATTGGGATTTGAGTTTAAGTATCCGAGTGGTTGGATGATGGAGGAAAATAAGAATTTTGATAATAATGAAGAAATAGGATATATTTCATTTAGAGTGGCTACTACCACAGCTAATCCTTATACTTTTGGGACATCAAGAGTTTTAATAACAATATTTCCCAATCCTGAAAATATAACACCAGAAGAGATAATAATTAAATATAATAATTTTGCAAATGATGTACTAAATAGTCGGTTTTTAGGAGAGGTAATTTTAGATAACAAAATAGTTAAAAAATATAGCATTCCTGGTTATGTAGAGCTACCATCATTAATATTTAAATATAAACAGATGGTTTACGAAATATCTTATACTTTAGGAGAAGAGGAGTTAAATAAAATTTTATACACTTTTAAATTTATAAACTAAAATAAAAAATTTATATTCAAAGATAGAGAGTTTAAACAATAAAGTTTAGGCTCTTTTTGTGTCCTTTGACAATTTAAACAATAAACAAGAAAGGAGGTTTTATAGAGTGTTCTATTGCTTTGTGTTTTTTGGTAATTCTAACTGTAAATTTTGTAGTAAGGAGATTTTGCAATGAAGACTTTTGTGGTATTCCTAGTGGCGTTGATGTTTTTTAACATTAACCTTTTTGCTCAAACTGTTCCAGTAGCTGATGGTTTTCAGTTCCCACTTGAAAATTATACTGTCAATGATGGTTGTTTAGAGTGGGGAGGTACGAATGATTATTTCCCAGGAACACGTCATGTTGCCGATGATGAATGCTCATCAGAAACAACAGATGTATTTGCTACAACTAGAGGATTAGTTAGATATGCTCGTTTTCATAGAGCATGTGATGATCCCAATAATCCTGGTGGATGGGGATATATAATAATCATTGAATCACAAACTAATAGTGGTAATGTTTGTGTTATTTATGGGCATGTAAAGCCCACTGTTAATGAAGGAATGATTGTTGAAAGTGGCACCTTAATAGGAAAAATAGATGCTGGCGGATCTTGTTGGGCAGATCATATTCATTTTAGTATATATAAAGGAATGTATGGAACTACTAACGGAGTCTATCCATCCTGGTTAATGGGATATATGGATATTAACCTTTGGCCTGGCAATTATGTAGATCCCATTTGGTATGTAAATAACAATCCTCCAAGCTCATCCCCAGTCGGTTGTTTCAGCACCAATGACTGTAGCGGTCCTGTGTCATTAGCTTTTCAACAAAAGTATAATGCTATGGCTGCTGCTGGTCATCCCTTGGGAGATCCGTGGGACAATGGTGGTTCCGTCTACGTCCATGAAGTAAATGGTATGTATATCCAAGACTTCCAGGATCCTCGTGATCAAGGTGGTCCTAGCAATGGATATTACCATCCATATACGGCTTTAATTTATGATGCCACTACTGTTTCTACGGCTAATGTCCGTTTGCTTAAAGAAGGTTTTTGGGATACTTGGATGAATAATACTGGTTGGGTCAATTTTGGCTCACCGATAACAGATGAGTATTCCAACGGTGGAGAAACTTGGCAAACTTTCCGTCGCTACGGTCTCAACTATTCTAGTAATCAGAGTGATTATGAGAATTTCTATTTTACTTGGAATTCAAACACTCAATTGCTAGAAGTTTTGGATAAAAACTATAATCCGGTAGATCTTTCACAATTGACCGTTACTACTGCTGATGTTTTTACTAGAGTCTTTAAAAGCGCTAGTTTAAATGATTCAACTTTAAATGAATATAAGCAGTATAATAGACTGGATTATAGTCTGAGTGATAGTCTGGGTGGCGGGTCACGGCTGGTGTCTGATACTAAGATCAGTATTGCCAAGGTGATGTCAACTACCACGGAGCCAGATGGTGTCTATCATTCTGGTCTAGCGGTCAGTAATCTTGGTCAACCTTTTCCTTTGGTCAATCAGCGTGATTATGAGAATTTTTACGCTGTGATTAATGGAAAAGTAATACTCATTGATCCATTCACTATGAATGGTGATATGACGATCTATGTTGATGATTCTCCGCCGGAAGCTGATATTCAATTTAGTCACTGGACCATTTATCCTAATCCGGGAACAGTTGGTCAGCAGATACATGTAGAAGGACAGATATACAACCAAGGATCTTCGGCTGTTACTTTGTCGGAAGTAAGAGTTGAATTCTTGGCTCCAAATGGTGCCGAGATATATCATTGGTCTGAGTACAATGTTACTTTAGATCCGGGATATTATTGGTATCAGTGGTTGTATTGTTATCCCTATATATCTGGTAATCACACCGCTCGTTTTAGGGGGTTCATAAACGGTCAGTGGCAGACTTATGCTACACAGACTGTTTATGTCCAGAATGATCCCAATGATCCGGTGTCAGCAGATTTTTCTGCCTCTCCTACTTTTGGGATTAGTCCACTGGTTGTTCAATTTATTGATCAATCTTTGGGAGGACCCACTAGTTACGAATGGGACTTTGGTGATGGCACGTTTTCTTCTGATTCCAACCCCCTTAAAGTTTACAATGATTCGGGTTTTTACACTGTCAGTTTGACTGTTAGTGATGAGCAAAGCTCAGATACTCTGGTCAAAGTAAACTACATTTCTTTGTATGATTCGATAGACTCTTGTATAATCGGGTTATATGGTCTTCCTGGAAGAGGGTTCGGAATAGATGTTGTTGGCAATTACGCGTATATTGCCAGTTATGATGCGGGTCTTCAGATCATCGATGTCAGTAATCCGACTTCGCCAGTCATAGTTGGTTCAGTTGACACACCTGGCCTTGCTTGGGCAATAGACATTGTTGGTAACTATGCTTATATTGCTGATTGTGGGGCAGGCTTTCATGTGATCGACATCAACAACCCAACTTCGCCAGTCATAGTTGGTTCAGTTGATACACCCGGTTCTGCAAAGGGAGTTGTTGTTTCTGGTAACCATGCCTATGTGGGGGATGAGACGTACGGTCTCCAGATCATTGACGTCAGCAACCCAACTTCTCCGGTGATAGTAGCTCATGTGAACACACCTACATATGTGATAGGAGTTTTTGTCTCTGGCAATTACGCATATATTACTGATGCCTATAACGGTCTCCAGATCATTGACGTCAGCAACCCAACTTCTCCGGTGATAGTTGGTTCAGTTGATACACCTAATTATGCTATAGACGTTGTTGTTTCTGATAACTATGCTTATGTGGCAGACATAAGTTCTGGTCTTCAGATCATCGATGTCAGCAATCCAACTTCGCCAACAATAGTTGGTTCAGTTGATACACCGAATAGGGCTTATGAGGTTATTTTAATGAATAATCTTGTATTGCTAGCTGATCGGTATTCTGGTCTTCAGATCATCGATGTCAGCAATCCAACTTCGCCAACAATAGTTGGTTCAGTTGATACACCACATGACGCAATGGATCTAGGTGTATTCGGCGATTACGTATGTGTTGCTGATAACAATGCTGGATTAGTAGTCATTTCGTTTGATTGTGCGTTGTATCTGAAAGCGGGCTTTGTTAGTGATGTTATTTCGGGCTCGGTTCCTTTGACAGTTCAGTTTACTGACCAGTCAGTAGGTAATTTCACATCTTGGTTCTGGGATTTTGGTGATGGTACTACGTCAACTCAGCAAAATCCAAAACACACATATATAGGAGGCGGAAATTGTAACGTTAGTCTGACTGTCAGCGATGGCAATATTACTAACACCAAGACAATTGAAAACTTCATTACAGTCAGAATCAAGAACTTCAAAGACGATCCCAAAATAGAACTAGCTGAAAACTATCCCAACCCTTTTAATCCTAGTACTACTATTAGTTATTCGTTGCCAACATCGCAACATGTTAGCCTGGTGGTTTATAATATACTAGGTCAAACAGTAACTACTTTAGTAGATGGTATGAAGGAAGCGGGTGAGCATTCAGTAATTTGGGATGGTCGTAATGATCATGGTAGCCCAGTTTCTTCGGGGATGTATTTTTACCGATTAACTACTACCGAGAATTCAATTGTCCGTAAAATGATCTTACTCAAGTGAGATTAAATTCCTTTCTATTTATTGTTTAATTAACCCCATCTAGTTGATCTAGGTGGGGTTATTTTATTGACAAAAGTAGTTAAAATGATTATATTAATTATAGACGGCGTTTAATTTTTGACGGCTAACTATGGATTTATCTGCTTTAATTCTATTTTGTGTATATTTGGTAAATATTATTTTACTAATTTTTATACTTTTTTATAAAAATAGGCCAAGATCATGGCCTTTTTTTTGGATGTTGTTTTTGATTGTCATTTGGCAAAGTACAGAATTATTGAATATTATATGGTTTGTTGATTTAGAGGAGCCTATATTATTATTTAGTGTACAAGCTGGAATTTTACCAACTCTATATTTAGCTCCAGCCTTTGTCAGGCTAGCCTACTCTTTATTTGGTAAATGGAAAAATGTCTCCAATTTCAAAAAATTTTTATGGTGGCTACCTTCTATAATCATGTCATTTTTTGTTTTTACGCCATACAATTTAAAAGATTTGATGGTGATTAATAGTAGATTTTATTATGTAACTGGTCCTTTGTATTACTTTTTTGCTGTTTATTTTGTCTCTGCTTTAGCTTATGGGCTATATTTTTTGGCCAAAAATAGAAAAATGTCTGGACCAATTGTTCGTCGTCAAGTTGCATATATTTTTGCGGCTGTTGCCATTGCGGCTGTCGCTGGATTGATATTTAATATAATTTTCCCGATACTGGGAATGTATGATTTATATTATTTAGGAGTAAACAGCACCATATTTTTTACTGTGATTATGACTTACGCCTTGTTTAGATATCGGTTTTTCAATTTAAAAATGTTTGGCTACCAAATTTTTATGAATTTTTTTAAGTTGTTGGTTACAGTTTTTATATACTATATTTTATATCTATTATTCCATAGTGTAGTCATGATTGATTTTAGTATTTTTCAAAACATAGTATTTTTCTTGATGGTGATTGGCCTCACAGCTCCTTTTGTATTCAATATAGTCAGTCGTTTGTCACTGGCGTTATTTTTGAGCCCAAACAATGATATTAAAGTAGCGATTGATAGGATAGTTGATATTTTAAGATCTAGCCGTGATTTGGATGTCTTGTTATCCAGATTATCCAAGGAGATTGATCGAGTGGTAGATTTTAAGGAAATGTTTGTTTACTTTTCCAAGAAAAAAGACTTAGATGTTTTTTATCAGATTTTTCCAGTAGGTGAGAGGTTGTTGAATAAAGCTGATAGTAATTTGATAGATTATTTATCTAGAAAAAAGCAAATAGCCAATTTAGCAGAGATAGATTATTTTTTTGCTGATAAAGGCTTGATTGAAGAGATGAAAGAAATGCGAGTGGATGTAGCTTTACCGATTTTTTACAATAAGCAGCTTTTGGGAATTTTGTTGCTAGACAACGACGGTAAGCTTTTATCCATACAAGAACTGCAATTTTTGGGAGAATTGAATAAATATTTGGATATTGCCGTTGGTTCGTTATTGCTTTATCAACAGGACTTATCAAATAAATAATTAAAACATAGTTATGAGTATTCAAAACCTTACTTTATTAATCGCAGGAATTATAAATTTAATAATGAGCGTTTTAGTTTTTGCCAGAGGCATAAAACATAACAAAGTTAATTTTTATTTTTCATTACTTACTTTTTTTAACTTTTTGTGGGCGATAAGTTTATTCATTTTTAGTATTCATTATAGTTATAATGTTGATTTATTTTTTGCATCATTTATAAATGTGGGAGCTATATTTCTTGTGTGGGCTTTGTTTTATTTTTCTATTTATTTTCCATATCAAATTTTTAAATTATCAAAAGTAATATTTATCTCTACTAATTTTTTAGTAGTTATCTTTAGTATATTCTTAATAGTATATTATAAAATTTTTATTACAGAACTACTTCCTAACGACATTATTCATTATAGTTTTATTCCATATTTATTATTGACTATAATTATAATATTTTTTATGTTAGCTTCTATTATTATATTATCTATTAAATATAATAGGGCAGAAGGTATATTCAAAAATCAAATCGCTTTAATTTTAATTACGGTTATTATTGGTGGTGTTGTTGGTGGATTTTTTGATTTATTTTTGATGTATTTTGATAATTTTAAATATTATCATCTAGGACCGTTAGCAGCTTTGCTTATTAATTTGGTGGCTTTTTATTTAATTTTTTTAAAAGGTAAACAATTATCATAAAATATATGAGCATTCAAAATCTTACTTTAATAGTTGCTGGGGCTATCAATCTGATAATGAGCATTCTGGTTTTTTCCAGAGGTGTCAGACACAGCAAAATCAATCTTTATTTTAGTTTTTTAACTTTTTTTAATTTTTTGTGGGCGATTGGTTTATGGTTATCTAGATCATTTACAGATTTAGATTTAACATCTATTTTTGCTAGAAGTACATATGTATCAGCCATAGCTATTGTTATTTCTCTTTTATATTTTGTAGTGCACTTCCCTAATAAAATAAAAGTATTATCAATTAAATTAAAATTTATCGTTTGGTTACCAGCAATTTTTTTAGTATTTATAATATATTCAAAATTATTTATTACGCATTTTGTTAATAGCTATAGTGAATATGAATATATAAGTTATTTTTATAAACCATTTTATTGGGTCTATTTTGTTTATTTTATTTCAATTGCTTTATTATCTCTTTATTTTTTGTGGCAAAAATATAAAGTAGTTGAAGGATTATTTAAAAAACAGGTGAAATTTTTATTTTTAGCTATTTTAGTAGCTTTTATTTTTGGAGTTCATTTTGATTTATTTTTATTATATTTTGGTGATTTTAGATTTAATTGGCTTGGACCAATATTCACAGTATTTATTAATGCTTGTGTTTTTTATTTCATATTTCCTAAACAAGAAAAGTAATTTATGCCTAAAAATAATAAAAAAATATTTTTGTTTTTAGCCGGAGGTACTTGTATTTTTACAGAAGCTGGGCATATTTTTTCTGTAAAATCTCAAGATGATATTGAAGATTGGCTGGCTCAGATGCCGGAGTTGAATATTTTGGCTGATATTGAGCCAGTGTTTATCAGTGGTGAAGACGATTTGATTGGTCCAAATATTTGGCAGACAATAGCCAAGGAGATTATCAAAAGATCTGAAGAAGCCGATGGTTTTGTAATAGTGTCCAAGATAGATCAGTTGATAAATACTTCTTTGGCACTGACTTTTGCTTTACAAAATTTGAAAAAAACCATAATTACCACCACCTCCAGAATCAGTGGCAGTAATTTTATTGATAAAAAAGAAGTTATCAGTAACCTCAAAAATAAATATGGCGGACTTAGTCTCAGATCCAATCTTATCAATGCTATTCAAGTGGCTCAGCAACCATTGCCTGCTCCAGCTATTATGTTTGGTACGCGGTTGATAGCAGCTACTAGAGCCATTTTTGATCCACTAGGAGATGTCAATGTTTTTTCCAGTATCAGTGATTGTTGGGGTAAGGTTGATTTTGGTATTAATGTCAAATCAAACTTGAAATATAATCAACAAAAAGCCAAAATTTATTCAGACAAATTGGCTGATATTTTGGTTTTTGATGATATACCAGGCGTACCGTGGTCTTTTGACAGACGAGCACTCACTGCTTATCGTGGTATATTTATCAAAGTAGATTCTTATCAAAAATTGGGAAAAAACAAGCAAGAGCAAATTATCAAGTGGAAAATGCCAATAGTCTTATATAATTATCACCTGACATCAACTAGTAAGGGAGCAATCAGTGTGTCAAATTGTACATTCAATACAGCTCTCATCAAAACAATGTGGGCCTTGAGCAATGAATTCAATAAAAAGGATTTTGAAAATATAATGACCCAAAATATTATTGAAGAATTTTTAAATTAATAACATGAAAATATATTTTTATAGTAATCAATATTTAAATAATCCAGATGCTAAGGATGCAATGCTTTGTTTTAAAAAAGCTGGAGCTGATGTATTAAATAATCTAAGTCCAAATGTAGACGGCGGTGTAGCTGGAGGATCTTTGGACAGAGTAGATGCTTTTGTTTTTCAAGGAGACAAGTTGGATACCAAAGCTAGTTATTTAATTGCTTTAGTTTTGGCTCAAAATAAAGAAGTTTTGTGTCTTTTACCAAAGGGGGCCAAATTGGATACTTCTTTGAAAGATTTGGAAGCAGATAGTAAATTGGCCAAAAAAATACATATTGAGCTATATAGCAAAGATGATTTAAAAGAAAAGATTTTGTCTTTTTTAAAAATTATTGATAATGGCAGTATTCGTAATCTTTTTAACATAAAATATACTTTGCGTATTTCAGGAAAAATAGCTGATTATCTAAATTGGAAAGCAAATAAAGAAAATATTAAAAAAGCAGATTGGATAAGAGATCAAATTCAGTGTATTGTGCAAGATGATAAAGAGTATCAAGAGTTTTTGAATAATAAATTTAATGGTTAAGGTTCAATATTTGTGGTAAAATTATTATAAATATGACTATTGCCAAAAGATACAAAAGTATTGCTGAAAAATTTGGAGCCAACATCGCTTTGGCTTATCTTGTTGACGGTCAATATAAAACCATCAGCTATAATGATTTAGATATTTATCGTGAGCGTTTGGCTGATATTTGGCATAAGCTTGGTTTCAAAAAAGGAGAAACACTAGCTATAATGTTGCCCAATGCTCCAGAGTGGATTATTAGCGATTTGGCGGCTGCTACTTTAGGATTAATTGTTGTGCCATTACACACTACCTACAATGGAGAATATCTCAAAAAGATGATCAAACATTCTGGTAGTAAATATTTGGTAATTCATCAGGAATTTTTGGAAAAGCACAAAGCAGTCATTGATAGTTTGAACTTGGATAAGATTTTTATAGTCAATGGTCAAAAAGATTTTGTAGAAAAAAATATTTCTCTTTGGCCAGACTTGGACGAGGCTAGATCGCTGTCACCAATTGATACAATAGTATCTTCTGATGACATTCATACTATTATCTATACTTCTGGCACTACTGGCGATCCCAAGGGAGTGATGCTGACTCACAAAAATTTTATTGTAGATGTGGAATCAGCCAAGCGTAGTGTGGCAATCTATGCTAGCGACAGATTTTTTTCTTTTTTGCCCTTGTCACATATTTTTGAAAGAACCGCTGGTTACTATACACCACTTTTTACTGGTGCCAGCGTGTATTTTGCCCAGAGTAGTAAAACTATTATTGATGATATAAAAAAAGCTCAACCCACCATATTAAATAGCGTGCCACGCATTTTTGAAAAAGTCCACGACAAGGTTTTTGATAAAATACAAAATGGTGGACATTTAAAAAGAAAGTTATTTTTTGAGGCTGTACAAATGTCAGTGGACAAAAGAAAAGGCAATTTGAATTTTTTCAGGCATATTATTTGGAAAATTTTGGATTTGTTGGTATTAAAAAAAGTCAGGGGTGTGCTAGGTGGTAAATTGCGTTTGGCTATTTCTGGTGGTGCATCATTGGATTTGAAGATAATAAAGTTTTTTGATAATTTGGGAATAAAAATTATTGAAGGTTATGGTATGACCGAGACTTCACCGATTATCGCTCTTAATAAAGTTGAAAATTCTAGACCCGGCACAGTCGGGCAGGCTATTGATTGCAATGAAGTTATGATTGGTGACAATAAAGAAATACTGCTAAGAGGGGCCAATGTCATGGCTGGTTATTATCAAGCTGAAGATTTGACTAGTGAGATTATAGATAAAGACGGTTGGCTACATACTGGTGATTTGGGTTTTATAGACAAAGATGGATTTATATCTATTATTGGTCGTTCCAAAGATGTGATAGTTTTGTCAACCGGCAAAAATATTTTTCCAGAAAGTATAGAAAATGTTTTAAATGAAAGTCGCTACATTATTCAAAGTATGATCTATGGTGATAAACAAAAGCATATTTCAGCTTTTATAGTGCCAGATTTTGAACAATTAAAACAATGGTGTGTTGAGCAGGGGATAAAATTTGATCTTAAAGATGAAAAAATTATAAAGTTTTATGAGGAAAAAATAAATGAAAGATTGAAAGAAAGCGCTAAAATAGAACAAATCAATTATTTTAAATTAATTCCCGAAGAATTTACTCAAGAAAATGGATTGCTGACACCAACTCTTAAACTTAGAAGGTATAAAATATTAGAAAAGTATGTTAATTATATTTAAATAGTTATTTTATGAATTTTATGGTAATATAAATTTATAATTTATAGTTAATATATGTCTTATCAAAATATTATTTTATTAATTATTGGTATTTTGAATATAGACATAGCCACACATAATATTTTATTGGCGTAATCGAGAAAATTTAGCTAATTTTTATTATAGTATGATGGTTTTTATTCAAGAAATAACATAATATAGTTTAATTTTATGCAAATAAATTTACCAAACATTGATCCAATTATCGTTTCTAGAGAAATACAAAATTTTATTATTCAACAGATTTTATCAGCAGGGAAGTCTGGTGGAGTGATTGGTTTAAGTGGTGGTATAGACTCCACTACTGTTGCTTATTTAGCAAAACAGGCTTTTGATAGTTATAATCAAAAACACAATAAAATAAAATTAAATTTATTTGGATTAATCATGCCATCTAAATCAAATAGTATAGAAGATGCAAAAGATGGAATTAGAATAGCTAAAAATCTTGGAATTGATTATAGAGAAATAGCTATTGAATCTCTAGTAAGTAGTTTTACTAAGTTAATCCCAGATATTATTAGGGATGATTATGATAAGGGTAATCTTCGTAGTGAAAGTAGGGCTATTATATTATCTAGAGTGGCCGCTGCAAAAAATAGTTTAATTTTAGGTACTGGTAATAGGGATGAGGATTATTGTTTGGGTTATTTTACTAAGAGAGGCGATGGGCAAGTTGATATTAGTCCTATAGGGGATATTTCTAAAAGACATGTTAAAGAATTAGCTTCTTATTTAGGTGTACCAAAAGAATTAGTTGAACGCACTCCAACCGCTGGATTATGGCCAGGCCAAACTGATGAAAAAGAGTTGGGATTTAGTTATTTAGAAGCAGAAACGGTTATTGAGGGTAGGGATCAAGGTTTGAGTAGACAAGACATACAGAATATTACTAATTTTGGTTATGTGAGAAAAAAGAAGGAGGAAAAAATTTTTATTGTAGATAAAATATTAAACATGCATGAAATTAATAAATATAAATTACAAATGCCACCAGTGCCAAAGGTGACTAAATATTGACATGATTATAGACCTTATCATTGGTTTACTACCAAAAAATATAGCCATTAAGTTATCCCAATTTTTTTTCGGAAAATTAGATTATTGTTTTTTAATACATTCAAGATATTATTCTGATTTATATAGGAAATTTCCTTATTTTAAAATACTACCCAACTTTATTTTAAGAAGTATTGGCAGATATATGTGGCCATTAAGAGTTGGTTATATTTATGGTTTAGATTTTAATAATAAAAAGAAAAATGGATTGTTTATTGGTTCACCTATGGATGCTAAAGATATGCTAGATAATAGAGATTTAGCAAAAACCAAAATACTCAAAGCAGCAAATTTCGCAGAAAAATTAGGAGTTAAATATATTGGTTTAGGGGCGCTAAGTGCTTCTTTGACGAGGAACGGATTAGATGTAAAAGAGAAAATAAATTGTTTTGTAACAACAGGGCATTCTTTAACTGCCTGGGTTGTGTCTGACAATGCAATAAGAATTAAAAAAATTTTGAATAGAGATTTAACAATAGCTATAGTAGGAGCAGGAGGATCAATAGGATCTGCTTGTTATTATATTTTAAAGAGGCACTTCAAAAAAATAATTTTAATAGAAAAAAATTTAGAGAGGCTAAGAGAGAGAGTAAATTTGTCAGATCAAAACATTAAGAAGTATAGTCAAAATTTAGAAGATATTAAATTAGCAGATATTATAATTACAGCAACTAACGCTCCTTATTCTATTATAGATAATATAAATCAATTAAAAAAAGGGACAATACTTATAGATGACGCCCAGCCAATTAATGTTTCTAGAAAAGTAAATTCTCAAGAGTATAAAACTCTGGTTATTGAGGGTGGAGTTTGTAATTTAAACGGTATCAATTATAAACTAAATTTAGATTTATTGGATACAGGGGACATGTTTAGTTGTATGGGCGAATTATTAGTATTAACTGCTTTAGATAGTAATGATGTCACTGTTGGATTTACAAATGAGAAAAGAGTTTTAGAAATATCAAAGATGGCAGAACTTGTTGGTATTCATAGTGCTAGATTTAGATCTTTTGGTAAATTAGTAACAGATGATTATATAAAATATATTTTATCATAAATATGGATATTATTAATTTAGTAATAGCTATTGTTCTATTATCAAACGCCCTGTTAGGTTTTTTTATATATAAAAATAATAGTAGGGCACTTGTTAATAGAAGTTATATTTTTGTTATTATAACCATATTATTTTGGGGAGTAGGCATGATATTTTATCGCATGGTTGATCAAGAATATGTGACACTATGGTGTAAGTTATTATACACATTTGCAACATTTACTACTCCAACTTTTTTAATTTTTTCTTTTATATTTCCAAAAGGGAAATTACCATCAAAAAAAGAGATATTTATAATGGTGATATTTTTTATTGTTATAAATTATCTAATTTTATTTTCAGATGCTATTATTAGTAGTGCGGAAATTCCTAAACAAGGAGAAAATATTATTCATTTTGGTAATATTTATTATTTGTATGTTCTTTATTTTTTTTCACACTTTTTTTATGCTTTTGCTAAGTTATTTTTTAAAATGCGAAAATCTAATGGTGTGCAAAAAGTACAAATTAAGTATGTTTTTTTAGGTTATTTTATAGCTACAAATTTAGCATTTGCAACAAACTTGACATTACCTTGGGCTGGAATTTTTGTGTATAATTGGGCAGGTCAAGTTTTAACTATTATCATGGTAGGTTTTACCACTTATGCTATAATAAAATACCGTTTAATGAATATACGACTTATTATCACGCGTAGTATTTTATATGCCGTATTAGTAGGTGCAGTAGCAGCTTTTTTTGCCCTATCTGTAATAGTAGTCGGTGAATTGATTGGTGGTAATACTAGAAGTAGTAAAATAATTACTTATATTGCTACATCATTTATAGTGGTGATATTTTTGGAACCAGTCAAAAGAACTTGGGCCAAACTAACTGATAATATTTTTTATAAAGACAAGGTTGATTATCAGGAAGTATTGCGTCAAGTAGGTAATGTAGTAGCAAGGGAGATTGATTTATATAAATTATTAAAAGGCACTAGCCAATTATTAGCAGAAAAATTAAAAATCAAACAAATATCGTCTTTCGTACCAAATACTCAGGGGGAATTTCATCTTTTGGCCAGCTCAGTCAAAAAAGAGCTTGATATAGTTTTAGTCAATGATGTAGTAAATTATTTGCAAACTAATAAGAGGATTTTAATTGTTGAGGAGTTAATTAGAGATTTGGGTGGGCTAGATGAAAAATTTGAAAAGTATAAGATTTTAGATAATTTTGTTAGTAGCGCAGAAAAGCAAAGAATAGAAATGGTAGTGCCGATAGTAGAATCAGATAATTTGACAGCTATATTGATTTTTGATGCTAAACAATCAGGTGATCTTTATGCACAGGATGATATAAATTTTTTGGAGTTACTGAGTCCACAGATTGCCACAGCTATTGAAAAATCTAAGCTTTATGAAGAAGTAGAAGAACTTAATAAAGAATTGCAGAAAAAGGTAGAAGATAGGACCAAGAGTCTCAAAGAGGCCAATATTGCTCTAGAAGATAGAAACAAGTTTTTGACTACTATTCAGGTCGTGACCAATAATATTACTCGTACTCTTAACTTGAAAAAGGTCAACCAAATGATTGCTGATAGTATAGCTAGTGAAGTGGGTTATATCGGCGGTATGCTTAGTTTTGTTGATTCTAGCGGTAAGTATTTAAAAGTAGGAGCTATTACCAACAATGAACAATCTAGAAAAGCTTTTCATATTTTATCTAAAGAGCCTAGAGATTATGCCACAAAAATAGAAATTGATTACAACTTAGGAGCTCAGACTTTTTTGACCGGCAAGATAAATTTTTCTGACAAGCTGTCCGATTTCCTTTGTCCGCCAGTTGATAAAAAGGAAATAGAGGAGATTCAGCAGATATTGGGTATAAAAACCATAGTGGGTATACCGGTATTTTCAGAGGCCAAAATTATCGGCGTGATTCATTTTTATTTGGCAGTTAAGCGAGAAAAAATATCTTCTCTAGATATAGAGATTATGACAGCTTTGGCCAACCAAGTTGGTATAGTGTTTCGTAACCTAAAATTATACAATACTTTGCAGGGTGCCAATGCTGAACTTCAAGATGCCAATACCAAACTTAGAGAATTGGATAAAGCCAAATCAGAGTTTTTGTCAATTGCGTCACACCAATTGCGTACACCAATTTCAGCTATCAAAGGTTATCTTTCTATGATTATTGATGGTGATTTTGGTAAAATACCCAAAAGCATTGATGAGGTAATTAGAAATATATTTGAAAGCTCAGCTCGTTTGGCTAGGCTTATAAATATTTTCTTAAATGTCAGTCGTATTGAGTCTGGTAGATTAAAATTGGATAAAAGACCAATTCAGATAAATGATTTGATAAAAGGGGTTATTGTTGAGCTTATCAATCAAGCCAAACAAAAAGGATTGAAACTGGAATATAAGAAAAAGAAACAAGATCCACCACTTATTTTTGCTGATGCTGATAAACTGAGAGAAGTAGTGCTTAATTTGATAGACAACGCTATCAAATATACCCCAGAAGGCTCTATTATCGTGACAGTAGATTCAGATGATAAGGAATTAAATTTTAGAGTAAAAGATACTGGTATTGGTATTAAAAAAGAAGAGGCCAAATCATTGTTTAGAAAATTTGTCAGAGGCTCTGGTGTAGCTCAAATTCATACTGGAGGCTCTGGATTGGGATTGTTTATTGCTCAAAAGATTATCAAAGAACATGATGGTATGGTATGGGCTGAGAGCGAAGGTAGTGGCAAAGGGTCTTTGTTTCAATTTACTATTCCTGTTTATAAAAAGCATGATGTGCCAGCTTATAAAGAAGAAGCAAAAGAAGGTATGTCTTCTGACTTGTCCTCATAAAAAAATTAAAAAATCGCTCACAATAGCTTTTGGCTTGGGTGAGCGATTTTTTATATTTTCCCTAGGAAAAATTAGTGTTGCGCGATAGCCTTTATCACGCATAGCAGTAAGAGCAATCCCAGTTTGGATATGCTCCACCATATGGCAAATTTGCCAATGGTATCATGAACATCATGTTTATTTTTCAAAAATTCCTCCTAGAATATATATGAGTGAGTTTATTTACAACGTTGTAAAAAAGAACATAATACAGATTTTCAGTATATCATCATATCATAAAGCAGTCAATGGTTTTTTTTAAATCACTATTTCCAAAAATCATATAAAAATGTTATAATACTCATACACTTTTAATAAAAATAATAAATTTTTAACGGGATGAAAAAGGAATATATAAGCATTTTTTTATTAATAATTGCCATACTTTTAGGCATTATTTTTTATTTTAACTCTCGACCAGTAGAAAATAAAAATATTTTGCAATATACAGTTGGCTGTGCTTCTGACAAGATAGATGCTTCAGTTTATAGTCTGGAGGGCAATACTAGTCGTATAGGGGCTTTGATTAGTTTTAATGATGTACCTATTAGTGAAGAAACTAGAGCTGAGTTGACCAAACTAGGCGTGATTTTATCAGAAGATTCTTGGATATTTGATTATGCTTTGGCTGAGATTCCTACTGAGTCTCTTTGTGCTTTGGCTGACTATGACTTTGTCCAAAGTGTCTTTATACCAAAGACCAATTAATTTTATTAAAATTTTTAACGGGATGAAATTAAGAACTATTGATCAAATAAAAAATTTAAAAGGTAAAAGAGTGTTACTTCGTTTAGAATTAAATATTCCTTTTGCTGATGGCAAAGTTGATAAAGAAGATTCTAGACGTTTAGAAAAGTCTCTTCCGACTATTAAATACCTAGTGTCTAAAAAAGCTAAAGTTATTATAGTAGCTCATTTAGGTAGGCCTGATGGAAAAGTAGTACCTAGCTTGTCTATGCTGTCAGTATCAACGTATTTATCTAAGTTGATAAAGAAAAATATTGAATTCTGGGCTAATGATTTTAGAGATTATATAGATGATAGTTTAGCTATGAAAGAATCTAGTATTGCTATGATAGAAAATATTCGCTTTGAGCCTGGTGAGAAAAAAGATAGTAGCAAATTAGCTAAGGATCTTAGCAAGTTAGCAGATATTTATGTAGATGATGCTTTTGGCAATATTCATAGACAAGATGCCTCTATGCATGCTATTTGTGACTTTTTACCTTCTTATGCTGGGTTATTAGTAGCTGATGAAGTAAAACAATTGTCTAGTACGTATAAAAAAACCAATGGCTTAGTATATATATTTGGAGGAGTTAAAGTAGAAACTAAGCTTAAGTTAGTGGAGAAAGTGATGCATAAGGCAGAAGCCATCTTAACTGGTGGTCCTTTAGCTTCTACATTACTTAAAGCAGCTGGGTATAATGTTGGTCAGTCTTTAGTAGATGATAAATATATAAAATTAGGTAAGAAGTTGTTAGGTAAAAAAGTTTTAATTCCAGTAGATGTACATACGGCTAGTAGTTTACAAGCTAAGAAATATAAAGTATTAACAGTAGATAATATTTCTAGCAATAGTCGTATTTTAGATATAGGTCCACAAACTTTAATGGAATACAAGAGAATATTAAAGAAGTCTAAGTTGGTTGTTTGGAATGGTCCTTTGGGTTATTTTGAAAACCGTCAGTTTGTCTATGGCTCTCGGGAAATAATGAAGTATTTGGCTAGTTTAAAAATAGACGTTATCTTAGGTGGAGGAGAGACAGCGGAATTAGCTGAGGAATTAGGACTAGATAAAAAATTTAAATTCATATCTACCGGTGGTGGTGCTATGCTGACATTTTTAGGTGGAGCTAAAATGCCATCTTTGGAAAGACTTAAAAAATAATATGCCTGACAAGATTAAAAAAATTACAGCTATAGAAATACTAGATTCACGTGGTAATCCTACTTTGGAAACCACAGTAGAATTAAACAATGGCATATCAGCTAGTGCAGCTGTGCCATCAGGAGCATCAACTGGGCGTTTTGAAGCTCATGAGCTCAGAGACGGTGATAAAAGTAGATACAATGGCAAAGGTGTGCTCAAAGCTATTGCTAATGTCAATGATATTTTGGATAAAGCCTTAAAAGGCATATCAGTCAGTCAACAGGCCAAGATTGACAACTTGATGATCAAGCTTGATGGCAGTAAAAATAAGAGCAATTTAGGAGCCAACGCTATCTTATCTGTTTCTTTGGCTGTAGCTCATGCTGCTGCCAATTATCACAAAAAAGAGCTATATGAATATTTGCGTTCTTTGTATGATCCAAAATTGACTGATTACAAATTGCCTACGCCAGTAGTCAATGTGATAAATGGTGGAGCGCATGCTTCGACCAATATAAATATTCAAGAATTTTGGTTGGTACCAGAAAAGGCAGGTCTTTTTTCTGAAAAACTTCGCCAAGCTAGTGAAATATTTCATGTTTTGGGAGAGCATTTAGAAGCAGCTGGCTATGATACAGACCTTGGCAATGAAGGTGGCTATGCTCCAAATGTAAAATCACACAAACAAGTATTTGAATTTATAATACAAGCTATTGAAGCTAGTGGTTACAGAGCAGGGGAAGATATATTTTTGGGTATTGATGCGGGAGCTTCAGAGTTTTATGATGACAAACAAAAAGTATATCAGCTAAAGTTGGAAGCCAAAGATTTTTCCGGAGAAGATTTGATAGATTTTTATTTTGATTTGATGGAAATGTATCCATTGACCTTGATTGAAGACCCATTGGATCAAGAAGCTTGGGAAGATTGGGCTGATATTACTAAAGATCAATTTATCAAAACAAATAATATCAAAATTATTGGAGATGATCTTTTTGTGACCAATATAACTAGATTAAAAAAAGGTGTAGAGCTAGGTGTAGCCAACAGTATTTTGATAAAATTTAATCAAATAGGTACACTGACCGAAACACTGGAGACCATCCGCTATGCTAGAGAGCACAATTACAAAGTAATTGTTTCTCATAGAAGTGGAGAGACTTCAGATACCACTATTGCGGATTTGTCAGTAGCGGTCAATGCTGATTATATCAAGACTGGTTCCACAGCTCGAGGTGAGCGAATTGCCAAATACAATAGACTATTAAAAATAGAACGAAAGTTAAAATAATATATGTCAAATATAAAAAAAACAAATTTACCACTGTTACTTTTGATACTAGATGGTTGGGGTATTTGGAACAAAAAGAAAGGCAATGCTATTGCCAAAGCTAAGACACCAGTCATAGATAGTCTTTACAAAAAATATCCCAATACATTATTACAAGCTTCATCCAAAGATGTTGGCTTACCAAGTGGTCAACCAGGTAATTCAGAGGCTGGCCATATGAATATTGGTGCTGGACGAGTAGTAGAGCAAGACGCAGTGATAATATCCAAAAGTATAAACAATGGCACCTTTTTTAAAAATCCAGCTTTTTTACAAGCGGCTCGACATGCTACAGAAAATAACTCAGATATACATTTGATGGGCTTGCTTTCAGATGGCTCTAGTCCTCATTCAGACAATGATCATCTTTTGGCTTTGCTTAGTTTTTTTATAAGTCGTACTAAACAAAATATTTATCTTCATTTTTTTACTGATGGTCGTGATTCACCCCAGTTTGCTGCTCTAAAAGTACTTAGTCAATATGTTAGTATTTTTGATACCAATAGAGTAAAAGTTGCGACTATTATGGGTCGTTTTTATGCTATGGATCGAAAAAAATCATGGACCAGGACAAAACTAGCTTTTGATGCTCTGGCCAGAGGAAAGGGTAATACAGCTACCAGCCCAGTAGAAGCTATCAATACGGCCTACAACAGAGGCGAGAGTGATGAGTTTATAAAACCTTGTGTTATAGTAGATGCCAAGAAAAAACCAATTGGACCCATAAAGACCAATGACTCTTTGATTTTTTTCAATCTTAGATCTGATAGAGCTAGGCAGTTGACCAAAGTTTTTGCTCAGAATGATTTTTTCAAAAAAAACCAAAAGTCTTTTAAGTTGGGCAAAAAAATAGACAATTTATTATTTGTCGCTTTGACTGATTTTGGACCTGACTTGGAAAGAGTGCTGACAGCTTATCCGGGTATTGATATTGCTGATACTTTACCAATGACTTTAAAGGATTTGAGGCAATGTTATATTTCAGAAACAGAAAAGTATGCTCATGTTACATATTTTTTTAACGGCGGTTATGATCATTCATTAGCAGGAGAGGATTGGATAAATATTCCCTCCAAAAATGTAGCTTCTTATGCCGAAGCACCAGAGATGAGTACCAATGAAATCGCCAATCGGATAATTTTGGATCTCAAAAATGATAAATATGATTTTGTTTTAGCCAATTTCGCTGCACCAGATATGGTAGGGCACACTGGCGATTTAAAAGCTGGTATCAAAGCAGTAGAAGTCGTGGATAAGGCAGTAGGTGAACTAGTCAAAACTATTTTGGCCAAAGACGGCACAATTATTATTACTGCCGATCATGGTAATGTAGAAGAAATGATCAATTTAAAAACAGATGAAATAGATACTGAGCATTCTACCAATCCAGTACCTTTTGTTATTGTAAATCATCATAATTTTAAATTAATAAAAAATGGTAAGTTGGCCAATATTGCTCCAACTGTTTTAGATATATTAAATATAAAAAAATCTCGGTTGATGACTGAGAAAAGCTTAATTATCAAATAAATATAAATATTGAATTAATTGAAATATGACAAGACCTCGCCCTGTAGCCCTCATAATATTAGATGGTTTTGGTATTGCTCCAGCTTCTAGAGCAAATGCTATTTCTTTGGCCAAAACACCAAATTTTGATAAATATTCTCAAAATTATCCCATAATGCCACTAGCTGCTAGTGGTGAAGCAGTTGGTCTTTCTTGGGGTGAAATGGGCAATTCTCAAGTAGGTCATCTTTCTTTGGGCTCAGGTGTTATTCCTTATCAAAATTTACCTCGTATTACCAAGGCTATTAATGATGGAGAATTTTATAAAAACGAAACCTTTATCAAGGCTTGTGACATTGCCAAGCAAGGTGAGGCAGCTCTACACATTATTGGTTTGGTAAGCTCAGGAGGTATTCATAGTTACAATGAGCATTTGTATGCTTTGATAGATTTGGCTCATCAGCAAAAAGTAGAAAGACTTTATATTCATGCTTTTTTAGATGGGCGTGATACACCTTACAATAGTGGTCTTAATTTTATTGCCAAATTGGAAGAAAAACTTAAACAAGTTGGTATCGGGACTATTGCCAGTTTAAGTGGTCGTTTTTGGGCCATGGATAGAGATAATCGTTGGGATAGGATAGCCAAAGCTTGGCAAGCTATGGTTGATGGAGAATCTACAAACAAATTTAAAGATCCGCTCGTTGCTATACAAAAATCTTATGATAAAAAAATCTACGATGAAGAATTTGAACCAACGGTTATATTAAATGATTTAGAAAAACCAAAAGGTAATATCAAAGATGGTGATAGTGTCATATTTTTTAATTTTAGATCAGATAGAGCTCGTCAGCTTACGCAAGCTTTTGTTTTACCTGGTTTTGAAAAATTCAAAAGACCATATTTTAAAAAACTTTTTATGGTGACTATGATTGAATATGAAAAAGATTTGCCACTGACAGTAGCTTTTCCTCCCCTAAGTATAAATATGCCTTTAGCTAGGGTATTATCTGAAGCTGGTCTCAAACAATTACATATTGCCGAGACAGAAAAATATGCCCATGTTACTTATTTTTTTAATGGTGGTAACGAAACAATATACGAAGGGGAAGATAGATTGCTGATACCTTCGCCTCAAGTGACTTCTTATGATCAAAAACCAGCTATGTCAGCTAGAGAAGTGACTTCAAAAATAAATCAAGCTGTCAAGGAGGGTAAATATGATTTTATTGTGGCCAATTATGCCAATCCAGATATGGTGGGGCACACTGGCAATATGCAGGCGACTATTGAGGCTATAGAGATATTGGATCAACTAGTTGGAGAGGTAGTAGATACTGTCTTATCTTATAATGGATTGGTATTAATTACAGCTGACCATGGTAATGCCGAAAAGCTTTATGATTTGCAAAGTGGAGAAATCAACAAGACGCATTCCAACAATCCAGTACCACTTTTTATTATTGGGGATGATTTTGTTGGCAAAAGCGTTTTGGCTGGTAATGTTGGTACGGATATTAGTCATGTAACACCGGTAGGAGTATTGGCTGATGTACCACCAACAATATTAAAAATTATGGGTATCAAAAAACCAGCCGAGATGACTGGTAGTTCATTGATTTAATGTTTTATATTAGTGTTATCAACAATAAATAAGTAGTAACTATAGAGACCAAGAAACCAGTTAATATTTCGGCATTGGTATGACCAAAGCGTTCATTTAAAACGGGGAATTTATAACCTTCTGTAGCAGGTAATTTTTTTATTAGATGATTGATAATAGCGGCTTGTTTGCCTATTTTTCGTCTGATGCCAGCGGCATCTTTTACTATGACAATAGCCATGATTAGCGATATAGCAAATTCTGGGGAGCTAAAACCCTGAAAATAAGCCATAGTAATAAGTAGCGAAGTAGCCAAGGCAGTATGAGATGAGGGCATACCACCGTAGGAAAATATTTGAGGCCAAGAAAATTCGCCTTTTACTGCTAAAACAAGCAATTTTATTATTTGATTTATTACTAGAGCCAAAACAGGGATAAGGAAAAACTTGTATTCATGCATATTTGATATTTTAAGTATATTATTATAGTCTTATTATAACAGAAAAATAAAGTAATTAAAAATGGGAATTTTAGAAGCATTATTATTAGCTATAGTTCAAGGAGTCGCCGAATGGCTACCTATTTCAAGTTCTGGACACTTGGTTTTATTTGAGCATTTTTTAAATATCAAAGAAGCTAGTTTGTCTTTTGATATATTTTTACATTTAGCTTCTTTGGGAGTTATCTTTTTATTTTTTAAAAAAGAAATAATAGAAATTATCAAGGCTCCTTTTAATTCTCAAAAACAGGAAAAAGAAAATTGGTGGTGGTATGTAGTAATATCTAGTATTTTTACAGCTATTATTGGTTATTTTTTATACGAAAGGATAGATTCATTTCGTACGGTTTCTTCGGTGACCAACTGGTTGCTTATTAGTTCTTTGCTTCTTTTAGCTACCAAGTTTTCCAAAGGAGAAAAATCTTTAAATTGGAAACACGCTGTACTGTTGGGCATTATACAAGGTTTTGCAGTTTTACCAGGATTATCAAGGAGTGGAGCAGTAATAGCATTGGCTTTGATATTAAAAATAAAAAAACAACAAGCCTTTGAGTATGGTTTTATAGTGGCTATTCCAGCTATGTTTGGTTCATTTTTATTGACGGTCAAAGATTTTGTTTTTGAGCCAATTTATATATTTGCTTTTATACTTACTTTCATCATTGGTTATCTTTCTTTAAAAGTTTTAAATATCTTGATGAAGAGAGATTATTTTTATATGTTTTTTGTTTATACTTTACTAATGTCCTTAATTATAAAATTAACCTAAATGATTTATCCAATAATATTATCCGGAGGAGTGGGCAAAAGACTTTGGCCAGTATCTAGTCAAAGCAATCCCAAACAATTTCAAAAATTGTTTAATGATCAGAGCCTTTTACAAAATACCTATCAACGTATGATAAGTGGTTTTGCTAAAGATAATATTTTTGTAGTTAGTAATATTGATTCTTTGGGTAATATTAAATCACAAATTGATATCAAAGAAGCCAATCTAGTTTTAGAGCCAGAAAGAAAGGGGACGGCCATGGCCATTGGTATAGCAGCTATTAAGATATTTTCTATAGACCAAGATGCTGTTGTAGTCAATATCAATAGTGATTCTTATGTTAAAGAAGTAAATAAGTATTTGGCTATCATAAAACAAGCTGCCAAAGTAGCTGAGCAAGAAGAAAAGATGGTTTTGATAGGCGTAGAGCCTAGTTATCCAGAAATAGCCTATGGTTATATAGAAGCTGATCAGAAAATTGATAAAAATGTATTTGCAGTCAAATCTTTTAAGGAAAAGCCTGATAGAAAAACAGCTGAGCAATATATCAAAGATAAGTTTTTGTGGAATCCTACTTTATTAGTTTTTCCAGCCAAAAAATTATTAGAATGGTATAAAGAATTTTTACCAGCCACCTATGATGCTTTGATTAAAATAAAAGAATCAAATTTTAAAAAAGAAATAATTATTCAAGAATATAAAAATGTAGAAAATATATCTATTGATTATGGCTTACTTGAAAAAATGAATGGTATGTTGCTGATGCCGACTGATATTACTTGGTCAGATATTGGTAATTGGCGTAGTCTGAGAGATATTGTAGCCAAAAATAAAAAAGATAATGTGTCCAATGTAAAAAACATTTCTATAGATAGTAAAAATAATTTATTTTATTCAAATAGCGATAAACTCATTGCTAGCATTGGAGTTGAAGATATGATTTTAGTAGAAACAGCTGATGTAATATTTTTGTGTCCAGCTGACAAAGCACAAGAAGTAAAGCTATTACTTGAAAAAATGAAAAAAGAAAATTTAGACAAATATTTATGAAAAAATTTATTATAAAATTAATTTTAACTTTTTCTTTTATAGTTTGTATTTGGTTTGTCATTTCAGTAGTCAGTGGTAATGGTTCAAATAGTAAAACTTTTGTAGTAAGAGATGGGCAAGGCGTCAATGCTATTAGTGAAGAGCTCTATGATGCCAATTTGATAAAAAATAAATTTGTTTTTGAGACTTGGTTGTGGTTCAAAAAATCAGAATCAAAAATTATAGCTGGTGTTTATGATGTGCCAGCCAATATCTCAATTTCTCATTTGAGAAATTTGTTTATTTTGGGTCCAGGACAATCTCAATATGCTGTTACTCTCATAGAAGGCTGGACTAGAGATTTGATGAGACAGACACTAGATGAAGCAGAAATTGATAGTGCTAGATTTATGT
The DNA here is from genome assembly GCA_041662585.1 of Patescibacteria group bacterium. Classification (GTDB taxonomy): domain Bacteria; phylum Patescibacteriota; class Patescibacteriia; order UBA1558; family GWA2-36-10; genus XYD1-37-29. Next base: position 89,382 of record JBAZSG010000005.1, read on the forward strand.
CGCTTAGTTCTCAAGCTAGTGATTGGCAGAAAGATTATGATTTTTTAGCTGATGTACCAAATGGAGCTAGTTTAGAGGGCTATATTTTCCCAGATACATATTTTGTTGATCAGTCTACTAGTGAAGAAGTTTTGATTAAGAAGACTTTAAACAATTTTGACAAAAAATTGACTCAAGATATTCGTGCTGAAATTAAAAAACAAGACAAAACAATTTTTGAAGTCATTACCTTGGCTTCTATAGTAGAGCGGGAAGTACCAAATGCAGAAGACAAAAAAATGGTAGCCGATATATTTTTGAAAAGACTAGAAGCTGGCATTGGTTTACAATCTGATGCCACAGTAAATTATGTGACTGGCAAAGGTTTAGCACAGCCTACTTATGCTGATTTAGAAATAGATTCACCATATAATACTTACAAATACAGAGGATTGCCACCAGGACCAATATCCAATCCTGGTATAGATAGTATCAAGGCTGTAGTTTATCCAACGGCCAATGATTATTATTATTTTTTGACTACCAAAGATGGAGAGGTGATATATAGCAAAGATTATGATGAACATTTAGTCAATAAAGCCAAATATTTAGATTAGTTTTTATTTTTAGATATTTACTTTCTTGACATTATTGTATTTTTACTATATAATAATCACATAATTTAAATATAAATGGCCGTAGACAGTGGGTTTCTAGCTAATATTAGCCAAGAATTAAATATCCTACCGAGGTAGAAAAAACTAGTTTTTCAGCTGTCTGCGCTATTATACGCAGATTTTTTTAATAAACAAATATATGCCTAAAACTAAAGAACAAAAACAGGAAGCTTTAAAAGTGCTTCAAGAAAAATTAAAAGATAGTAAAGCAGTAGTTTTTTCTTCAGATACTGGGTCCAATGTCAAGGTAATAAACGAGCTTAGAAGAGAATTGAAAGCCAATAATGCCGAATACTTAGTAGTTAAAAAAACTATTCTTAAAAAAGCTATTAAAGATATGGGAGAGACAGATCAATTGGATGATTTGGCTGGTTCTGTAGCTTTGACACTTTCATATCATGATGAAGTATCTGGCGCCAAAATTTTGAATAAATATGCCAAAGGTAGTGAAGTTTTAAAACTTGGTGGTGGTATTTTGGAACATACTTTTATTGTTCCAGAAGTGGTTAAGAGATTAGCTACTTTGCCTTCTAGAGAAGAATTGCTAGCCAAATTATTAGGCTCTATCAATAGACCTCTCAGTGGCTTAGTCGGAGTATTATCTGGCACTACACGTAATTTTGTTGGAGTACTTAGTGCTATTAAAGACACAAAAAAATAATTAATTAAATTTTATATAAAAAATTAAGAAAGGATAAAAAATATGTCAGAAGAAAAAAAAGACGTAACAGTTCCGGCAAAGTTTAAAAGCCTTGTTGAGGAAATTGAAAAAATGTCTGTGTTAGATCTTTCAGAATTAGTTTCTATTCTAGAAGATAAATTTGGTGTTAGTGCTGCTGCTCCAGTAGCTATGGTTGCTGCTCCAGCTGCTGCCGGTGAAGCCCCAGAAGAAAAAACTTCATTTAATGTTGAATTGACTTCAGCTGGTGCAAACAAAATTGCTAGTATCAAAGTTGTTCGTGAAATCACTCAACTTGGTCTTAAAGAAGCAAAAGACATGGTTGATGGAGCTCCAGTAAATGTCAAAGAAGGAGTTTCTAAAGAAGAAGCTGAAGAAATCAAGAAAAAGCTTGAAGAAGCTGGTGGAAGCGTAACTTTGAAATAATTTTAATATAAAAAACACCTCTGTTAATGGGGTGTTTTTTTGTTTGTTAAAAAATTTATTAGTTGATAGCTAGAAGATATAGATGCTGATTGTTTAATAAATAAATAGCCTTTTCATCTGGATCTATAGCTAGATCTTTTAGATTATCAAATTTTTGACTAGTATACTGGTCTTTAATATTGCCTTGTTTGTCTAGTATTATTACACGATTGTTTGTTGGATCTATAATATATAGATAATCAGAATCTCTAAATGTTTTGATGATGGCGCCATTGCCTATTGCTGGATGGGGTATTTTATACTCAAATTTTTCTAGAGAACCTTTGAGGAAATTTTTGATTTTACCATCATTTTCTATCATATAAACACTACCATCAATAGTAAGACTAGAGCTTTGTGAGGTGTCTATTTCTTCTTTTAGCCAAGGCTGACCACCGGCAAAACCACCACCACTTTCGGGGTATTTGAATATTTGCTTATTTTGATTGTCCAATACATAAAGATTATTGCCATAAACTACTAGGTCTTTTACCGCAGTATTGTTACTATTTTGCTTCAGATCACCAGTAATTTGTTTTTTTTCTAGATCAAAAATAATATAATTTATTTCATCACTAGCGTTTAAACTACTAAGTACGATTTTATTTTTATCTGGCCAGTCAGTCATAGATTGTATTACTTGTCCACCAGCAAAATTGAATATTTCTTCTAATGTATCAGCTTGTATTTTGTACAATTTATTATCACCAAAAATATAAAATACACCATTTTTTTGTACAATATCTTGAGTATTTGTCAGATAAGTAGTCATATCAAATTTTTCCAAAGGAGATACTACAATATTGATGTGGCGTATATCATTTATTTTGTAAAAAACAGTTTCAGCTAGTTTATCTATTTGTTTTTGTTGTTCAGGGGAGCTTGCTACCATAGACTTTATCAAATCTTGAATTTCCAGCAGTATATTTTCAGCCGCTTGTTCGTCGTTGTAGATGAGTTTGGCATCTACTTCTTGGTATTTGGCATCTATAGCTATAAGAGTGTTATTAAAATCTTCATTTTTATTTTCATCAGCTTTTTCTTGAGTCAAAAATACCAGACTTTGTAAAAATACAAGGGCAATCACAAATAATCCGATGATAGCAATTCTTTTTTTTGTACTTAGATGTTGCCACCAATGATATTTTTTATCAGTAATTTCTTTTATGCTATCGATAGTTTTTTCTTCTTTTCTTTTTCTAAAATTTGGAGAAAATAAAAATAAGAAAGAATATTTTATTTTTTGACCAATAAAAGCAAAGATAGAGGCAATGGTTTTAAAATATAAGCTTATTAGAGAAAAAATAGAACCAGTTTTTTTTATGACGCCTACATTTTTAAAGCCACTGATATCTACGACTGTTTTGGTGCGAGGCGTACTAGTATGGGATTGATTATGGTCAATAGCTATAATATCACTGATTTTCTCATCTTCTTGGTCAATAGATTTTTTGATATCTGCAGGAGCTATTTCTCTATCATTTACACCTGGTTTTTTGATAATAATAGAATTAAAAGTAACAAAGTCAGGGACAGTTTCTAACAATTCATTTATTTTGATAGCCGCTGCCGAAGGAGAATAATGGTCGACTAGTTGTTTGGTTTTTTCTTTGGAAATATAATCAAATAAAGAATTGGTGGATATTATCAGAGCATCTCCATCGTCTAGTTCGCCACTTATAATATCAGAAAATATCTTATTTGGATTGATATTATCATTTTTATCCATGATAGTAGTCAGCTGTTTACTGTGTATGAGTAGTCCATGGATATTACCAATCCCAGCCATAAAAACACTGTTATTGTGCATAATACCAACACTTAGGTCTATGGTATTGAGCCAGTTGTGTATTTTTAGGGAAGAGCTCATTTCTGGCAGTATTTGATTGATTTTTTGGAGTGTTTCTTCTAGCAAAATTTCAGGATTATCTTGATGGCTAGTATCAAAAAAAGTAGCAATTTCATTGATCAATTGGTCTACATAAGGCTGTTGATCTATCTTTTGCTTTGGTACTTCAAATATAATAAATAAACGACCATGATTGGAGGAATCACTCATGTATACTTCAGAGAGCTCCCGAGCATTTAGATGGTCGTGAGTAAATATTTTATGATATTTTAAACCCATGATTTTACTTTTATAGTAATTAATATTATACTATATTTGAGTATTTTAGTAAATAAAATTCGCTCAAAAGCAATATGCTTGAACAAATTCTTTCTTCAGTTGCCAGAACCAAGATATTAAAGTTTTTTTGTGTCCATGCACAAGAGAAGTTTTTTGTTAGAGAATTGGCTAGATTGCTCAATGTACAGCTCAATTCTATCCGACGTGAGCTGGATAATCTAGAAAATTTTGGTTTTCTAAAATCTGAAGAAACCAATTCAAAAAAGTATTATTATACCAATTTAGACTTTTCTTTATTTCCAGAAATTAAAAATCTTGTTTTCAAATCTTTGGCTCTAGAAGAAATGAATATTGCCAACAAGATGTCCAAAATATCCGGTTTAAAGCTCTTGCTTTTTACGGGAGTACTTACTCAATCGGCAGCAGCTACAGATGTAGTGATAGTTGGTAATGTCAATAAAACAAAATTTGATAAATATCTCAAGAAAATAGCTGATGGATTACCAGAAGATTTGCGTTATACTTTTTTACCACTCAAAGAATATTTATATAGATTAGATATTACAGATAAATTTATTTATGATATTTGGGCCAATCCACATGTGATTGTGGTTGATAAAATATCAGCCGATATCACCCAAAAGAAACTAGAAGATTATCAATTTAAGCATTTTAAAGAATAATAATATGAGTAAAAGCAAATTGGGTATTTTATTAATGATTATTGGGACATTGTTTACTATTTTTTCATTTACTTTACGCTTACAAAAGTATATGTGTTGTGATTCTTTTGCCGGGGTAAAAATTGGCAGCGCCATAGATGTTTGGATAAATAATTACCAACAAAGGTATTCCGGAGCTTGTAATGTTTGTAATGACACTGGTGCCATACCCAATTATTATTACATTCCAATAGAATTTATATTTATAGGATTAATAATATTTTTTATCGGCTTTAGAATTTACTGGAAACAAAAAAGAAGATTATCAGTTTAAGCATTTTAAAGAAGAAGATATTAAATGATTTTGGTATTAAATATATTAAGTATAGAAAAAGGAACTTGGTTAGTTGTAAAAAATGACCAAATTCTTTTTTCTCATGATTTTAAAATAAATAGAGGAGAGGATAAAAGTCTTTTAGAGTTACAAAAACTATTACAGGATAACAAATTAAAGCTAGAAAATTTTTCTGGCTTTATACTACTAGTCAAAGATGCTAGTATGACGCAAGTAAAAATATTTACTATAACGGCCAATACTTTGGCTTGGCAATTTGATTGGCCAATATTGGCAGACTATTATTTTAAAGAAGACAATGAAAAGATCTTGATCAAAATTTTAAAAAAATTAGCTAAAATAAAAAAATTTAAAGCTGTAATTCCAAAATATAGTCGAAAGGTTGATATTTCTATTTCTAAAAAACAAAGTAAGTATAAAATAAGTAAATAAATAATAGTACAATTTGCTCTTAGTATAAGCTATTGCTAACGACTTTCGTCTAATCGCTCTTAGCTTATACTATTCGCAAACAAAGTACTTATATTAATAATAAAACACTACTTGAAAGCAAGTGGTGTTTTATGTTTTAGTTATCCACATATTTGTGCACAACTAAGGTCTTTACTGATGTTGACGTTTTGGCTAACGGTGGGGTATAATGTATTTAAGTTCCACAAGAGTGGAGAAAAGTGGGGGATTTATAAAAATAACTGTGGATAAGTATTCTATATATGTTTATTGGCGAATATAAATATAATCTAGATGATAAGAACCGTTTAGCTTTACCTAGTAAATTTAGGAAGCTTTTTACGTCTGGAGCAGTTATTACCAAAGGACTAGATAATTGTTTGTTTATTTATACTGATAAAGAATGGAAAAAGTTAGCTGACAAATTGGCCAATTTGCCATTTTCTCAAGCCAAGTCTCGTGCTTTTTCTCGTATGATGCTCGCTGGAGCAATGGATGTTACTTTAGACAAACAAGGAAGAATTATTTTACCAGATTATCTCAAAGATTTTGGTGGCTTAAACAAAAAAGTAGTTGTAGCTGGTTTATACAATCGTCTTGAAGTTTGGGATGAAAAGATGTGGTCAAAATATCAACGTACATCTGAAAAAGATTCCAATGAAATTGCTGAAGGTTTAGTAGATTTAGGAATTTAATCATGACAGAATATCAGCACACCAGCGTGCTTAAAGATGAGCTGATAGCTTTACTGACACCACAGAGCAATCAGAATTATATTGATCTTACTTTGGGAGGAGGGGGACACAGCAAAGCCATATTGGAGCATACAGGACCAAAGGGAAAAGTATTGGCTTTTGAGATGGATGGTCGTGCTATAAGAGCTGCCAAAGGTAATCTAAAAGAATATAAAGACAGATTGATTATTGTAAATAGTTCTTATATAAATTTAGAATCAGAAGTTAAAAAACATAAGATTGAAGATATAGCAGGTATAGTAGCAGATTTAGGACTGTCGTCTGACCAATTGGATAAAGCGGATAGAGGCTTTTCATTTAAGGATCATGGATCACTGGACATGAGGTTTGATCCAAATGGTCAGACGCTTACTGCTTCAGATATAGTCATAGATTGGACTGAAGCACAAATTTTAAAAATATTTCGTGAGTATGGTGAAGTAAAACAGGCCCAGCGCCTGGCCAAAGGACTTGTCTCTTGGCGAAAAAACTTGGACAAACAAAAACAAAAATCCATAAAAACTTCCATGCTTGTCGGCGCCATACTCCGAATATTGAATATCAAAGAAACAAGTTTAAAAAGATTTCGTATTCATCCAGCTACCCAAGTATTTCAAGCACTTCGTATTGCCGTAAATGATGAATTGGGTAATTTAAAAAAAGTTTTGCCACAAGCTTATAATATACTATCTCCAGGCGGGCGCTTGGCAGTAATCAGTTTTCATTCTCTTGAAGATCGTATCGTCAAACATTATTTCAAGGAAATGTCCAAAGGATGTATTTGCCCGCCAGAGATTCCGGTATGTAGATGTGGAAATAAAGCAAAAATAAGATTGATTACTAAAAAAGCTATCAAACCAAGTAAAGAAGAGATAGTCAAAAATTTTCGTAGTCGTAGCGCCATACTTAGAGTAATAGAAAAAATTTAAAATATATGTCAAAAACAAAAACAAAATTAATCAATGCTTGGCAAATTGTCAAAAACGGCAATATTTTTATGGTAGTTAGTTTGGTTTTATTGCTAATGACCATGCTTGTGTCTACCAATCATGCCAATAGTCAATCATTGGAGATAAACGACATCAATCAGCAAATTAGAAAGGCTGAAGACGAATTGAGATTGTACAATGCCAATATTGGTCAATTGCAAACTACAGAGCGTATTGAGCAAGAAAGTCAAAGACTAAATTTGGTAAAGATTCAAACTCAAGACATTTTTTATGTCGATGGAGAACGCGATTTAGTTGCTTTAAGATAGTTATTGTTTGATACTAGTTTTAGTAAATACAGAAAATTATCAATTTTGTGTATAATAACATTTATGAATTTTTTTAGATCTCAGAATGTGCAAATATCAGGTCTTAGAATAAATGCCCTCTGGTGGGGTATTTTTTTCTTAATGTTACTTATTATAGTTAGACTTTTTTATGTTCAGGTTTTAAACAATGAATATTATTTTAATTTGGGTTTAAATCAAAGGGCAGTGGTCAGAGATATCAAGCCTGAGCGAGGTCGTATTTTTGCTACAGCCAATTCAGATAAAGATAGCCAATTGTATCCTTTGGCTATAAATAAAGTTTATTATGAAATCAGTATTGATCCTTCAAAAATTACTAGACCACAAAATTTTACAGATATATTTATAGAAATTTTAGGTATTGAAGATCAGGAGGAGAAAGATAAAATTTTGGAAAAAACGCAAAAAGAAAACAGATTTTATGAATTGATTGCCAAAGACGTGTCAGAAGAAAAAGTAGATTTACTGAAAGCCAAATTTGAAGAATTGCGCTTTGATATAAATAAAGATAAGTCAGAAGAAGAACAAATAAAAGATTTGTCAGAATTGGGAGTCAATTTTGTAAAAAATGTTTTGCGTTATTATCCAGACAAAGAAATTGGAGCACATATTTTGGGATTTTTGGGCTATGATGAACAGGGACTTAATAGAGTAGGCAAATATGGTTTAGAAGGGTATTTTGAAAATATTTTGGCTGGATTGGAAGGGCAAGTGGTAGGTGAGGCCGATATAGCTGGTCGGCTTTTGACTGGTGATGATAGTCAGGCGGCTGAAAATGGAGCCGATATAATATTGACCATTGATCGTACAGTTCAATATGCTGCCTGTCGAGCTTTAGAAAAATCTGTAGCTTTGCACGAAGCTCAGTCTGGAACAGTGATTATTATGGAAACAGCTACAGGCGCAATTTTGGCTATGTGTAATTATCCTAGTTTTGATCCTAATAATTATAGCCAAGTAGATAGTGCTGATGTTTATAACAACTTGGCAGTTTATCACAATTATGAGCCTGGCTCAGTCATGAAAGCGATTTCTATGGCTATTGCTATTGATCAGGGCAAAGTCACGCCCAATACTTTATACAATGATGAAGGCGAGATAAAATTTGCTGGTGGCTATGTAGTAAAAAATTCTGATCTCAAAGCCCATGGCATGGTGGATATGAAAGAAGTTTTGTCAGCTTCTTTAAATACTGGTATTATTTTTGCCACCTCTGAAGTAAATAATAAAATTTTTGAAGATTATATAAAAAAGTTTGGTTTTGGCGCCAGCGTTGGTTTTGATATCAGCCAAGATAGCAGTGGAGATGTTTCTTCTTTAGCTAAGAGTGGTGATATTTTTAGAGCCACTGCTTCTTACGGACAGGGTATTACCGTTACTCCTTTGCAGATGGTCTCAGCTTTTAATACTCTTGCCAATCGTGGTGAAATGATGAAGCCTTATATTGTCAGTCAGATTAATTATCCTAATGGTCATCAAGAAGTTTATCAACCAGAAAAAATAAGACGGGTTATAGAAGCTAGCACTGCTTCGCAATTGTCGGCTATGTTGGTTCATGTGGTAGATACTGGACATTCTAAAAGAGCGGGAGTAGAAGGATATTATGTAGCGGGAAAAACCGGTACAGCTCAGGTGGCTGATTCGTCCACTGGCAAGTATCATGTCAATAAAACTATTCATAATTTTGTTGGTTTTGCTCCCAATGAAAATCCCAAATTTACTATGTTAACCAAATTGGATTATCCCACTTCTGCTGCTTTTGCCGAAAGTACAGCTGCTCCATTATTTGGTGAAATTGCTAAATTTTTGTTAGAATACTATCAGGTAGCTCCAAATCGCTAACTTATATTCAAATATGCATAAGATATTACATTTTATCTTAAAAATACTAGCCAAAGCTGTTATTGCTAAATATAAACCAAAAGTGATTGGTATTACTGGTTCAGTTGGTAAAACATCGGCCAAAGAAGCCATTGCTGTTGTTTTGCGAGCCAAATTTAATACTAGAGCTGCTAGTAAAAATTTTAATAATGAAGTTGGCACTCCACTTACCATTTTGGGTTGTCAAAGTTCTCCAGGTAAAAATATATTGGCTTGGTGCTGGGTATTTGTTTTGGCTATAAAATTATTGCTTATTAAAGATAAAAATTATCCGCAGGTATTGGTTTTGGAGATGGGAGCTGACAAAGTAGGCGATATTAAATATCTTACATCCATTGCTCGTTTAGATGTGGGAGTTATCACAGCTATTGGTTCTAGTCATATTGAGTTTTTTAAAACTATGGATAATATTATAAAAGAAAAAAGCTCTATTTTAAATAATTTAACTAAAGATAATTTGGCAGTATTGAATAATGATGATCCAAATTTAGTCAAAGTAATTGCCAATTGTAAAAGTAAATTATTGACTTATGGTAAGTCAGAAAATTCTAATATTAGAATTTCAGATATCAGTATAATTAAAAGAGATGATAGCTACGGTACTAATTTTAAATTAAATTATAAAGGTTCTGAAGTGCCTATGTTTTTGCCATATGTTTTGGGTTGGCAACATGCTCATGCTGCTGCTAGTGCTACAGCCGTGGCACTGCACTTGGGTATGAATTTGGTAGAGATTGGAAACAAATTATTGGAATATAGGCCAGCCAAAGGTAGGACAAATTTGATAAAGGGTATTAAAGATACTTGGATAATTGATGATACTTACAATGCTTCTCCTCAGTCTGCTAAGGTGGCTTTGGATATTTTGATGGAAATACCCATAGCTGGAAGGAAAATAGCAGTATTGGGGGATATTTTGGAGCTTGGAGCACTGAGTGAAGCAAGTCACCAGGAAGTAGGTAGAGAGTTGACTCGTTTGGGAGTTGAATATTTGTTTGTCGTAGGGGAGAGATCACGTGATATTGCCAGAGGTGCCAGAGAAGCTGGTATGAATAAAGACAATATATATCATTTTCCATATACCAAAGAAGCTGGTATATTTTTGCAAGAAAAATTACAGGCCAATGATGTTGTATTGGTCAAAGGTTCTCGTGGTGCCAAAATGGAGCAAATAGTATATGAGATTATGGCTAAACCATGGTTGGCCAAAGATTTGTTAGTGGGACCAGTAGTTAAATAGTATTTTTATTGCGAAAAATCTGCATCAGATGCGACTTTGCGTAGCAACGGAGCAGTCGATGCAGAGTATGAGCAATTAATATAAAGTTTAAATAGCTTGACTATTAGCTAAATGTTTGTTAAAAATATGTTTTTTAGGCCCCATCGTCTAATGGTCAGGACGCCAGGTTCTCATCCTGGTAATCGGAGTTCGATTCTCCGTGGGGTCACCAAATTATACTTACTTAGAACTGCTTGAGGGCAGTTTTTATATTAATTGGTATTATTTATAATTTCGGCTGTAGCTTTAGCTGCTTTGTAAACTCCTTGTTTGTTCCAATGGGTGTCATCAATATGGTAAAGATTCTCATCATTTTGATAAGCCTCTTCAAAAGATGTATAAATATCTATGACTTTTATTCCTTCGGAGCTTAAGCTATCAATCAACAATGGTACAAAATTTGATTTTTTCTCCTGTGGTATTAGATCGTGGTAGATGTCTCTCTTATTTGGTATTGGTAAAAATATAAATTCTATTTCATGAGAAGTGAAATAATCATTGTATTTTTTTATAATGTTAGTTGCTTTAGCTACATCAGAATCTAGTTTACGATAGTAATCATATTTTAATTTTAAAAATAGAACATCATTATTTACAAATCCAATTTCAGGTATCGTCTCTTCATTAAAAAATTTATTTACAGTTCTTTGAAAGGCACTATTTATATAATTTATCATTCTAAATTTTAATAACTTATCAAGCTTTATAATAATATTTTTTATAATATTATTTTCCTTTAAACGTTCTTTTAGGCCATATTTAGGAGATATTTTGGTGTCTATATCTGGTAAAATTCTAATACTTGCCATTATTACTCTTTTTGGTGGATTGTTTACAAATCTTCTATCCAATAAATAATCATTAATATTTGCTTGACCCATGGAATAAACGTCTCCATCTATCATATCTTCCAAAACTTCAGTAAAAGTATCTTTTTGGTCAAGAGTTGCTCCCGCTATATTACTATCTCCAAGTACTAAGGTTTCATGACCCTTGTTTTCATAATTTCTATAACCATACTTATCAGTGATCCATTCTACTTCTTTAGCAATTGCGTATTTACTATCATGTCCTAGATTACCTTCCTCTAATTTATTTATTCTAACACTAGGATAAAATGGGCCTATTCTAAGATTATCAAATCTGTTGTAGGAAACAATTTCCCAAGTACGAAACGTAAAATATTCTTCTGGCAAAATATACAAATCAATAAATGCCAAAGCAATAAATGGTAATGTAAAAATTATTAATTTTAACCAAAATAATTTCATAGTTACTAAAATTGAAAATATATAAATTCGTGACTAGAAAAATTACCGCATAATAGTATGCTAAATAAAAGTAAAAAATAAATAAAAAATCTAAAATAAACCGGTCTATTTGATAACATATGTCTAATACTATCATGTCGTTGATATAAATGAACAAATTCTAAAGATAAAATACCAAATAAACTTACTACAAAAACATAAGGAGAAGCCAAGAAAAATGCTGAACGAAGATAACCGAAATCTACGAAGCCATGCCAATTAAATAAATTTCTTACTATATAAAAAGCATCTGATATATTTTTAGCTCGAAAAAATATCCAAGCGAAAGTTACTAAAGAAAATGTGGTTAGTATTTGTAAATATTTATTTAAACGGGGGAAGTGCTTTAGTTTTATAAATAGTACAATTTTTTCTCTAATATTTTTGCTCAATAATGAAAAAATCATATAGAAAGCATGTAATGCCCCCCATACTACAAATGTCCAGTTTGCGCCGTGCCATAAACCGCTAATCAAAAAAGTTATAAATAAATTAAAATGTAAACGTGATATAGAAACTCTATTACCCCCCAAACTTATATATAAATAATCTTTAAACCAAGAAGATAATGAAATATGCCACCTTTTCCAAAACTCCGAAATCGATTTGGAATAGTAAGGTCTTTTAAAATTATCCATTAGTTTAAAACCCATTACTTGACTAGCACCAATGGCAATATCAGAGTATCCTGAAAAATCACAGTATATCTGAAAAGCGAAAAATATAGTAGCAATAATTAATGACAAACCAGTATACATTTCGGGGTTGTTATATACTAGATCAACATATATCGCTAAATTATCAGCTATGACTATTTTTTTAAAAAACCCCCAAAGCATCAATTTAAGTCCGTCAGTAACTCTAGCATAGTCAAAATAATGTTTTTTTAAAAATTGGGGTAATAAATTTTGGGCACGCTCAATGGGGCCTGCTACTAGTTGTGGGAAAAAGGATACATAAAGAGAAAAAATGCCCAAATGTTTTTCTGGCTTAATTTTATTTCTATAGACATCAATAGTATATCCTAGGGTTTGAAAAGTATAAAATGATATGCCTACTGGCAATAATATTTTTAAAACTGGTGGTGAAAATTGAATGCTAAAATTAGATAAAATGATCCGCAAGGAATCGCTTACAAAGTTAAAATATTTAAAAGCAAATAATAGACCAATATTAATTAATATACTAATTAATAATAAAAAAGTTTTTGTTTTTTTATCATCTTCTTTAGCAATTGCCAAAGCCACGAAATAATCAAGTAAAGTAGAAAATATTATCAAAATAATATATTCTGCTTTCCAACTCATGTAAAAATAATAACTAGCTAGCAACAATAATATCCAACGATGTTTATGTTTTAAAGAAAAATATAAAACAATAATTATTGGAAAAAATATTAAAAAATGTATGGAGTTAAATAGCATATAAAAATTATATTACGTTGATTGTAATTTGGCAATGTTGAATATATATTTTTATCATTTTATTAAATAAAAGTGTCAGAAAACAGTTTTTAATTATTGTGGTCAATTTTTTTATTAAGGCTGTTAAAGTAGATTAATTTGAAAAGACTGCTGTTAAGCAGTCTTTTGTAGACTAAGATGAATTGTTTTTCTTAGTTTTTAGGAGCCAGAGCTTTGATCTGTGCCATAATGTCTGGAGGCACGGATAGTAGTATGGATTTTTCGTTAATGCGACGAGATACGCTTTGTCTGCCACGGTAAAGCATAAAGCCAATGTGACAGACATCTTGTGGATGGATGATCAGCAAGGCTGATTCTTGGCTGTGAGTTATCAGGCATTTGCCGTCAGCAAAAGCAATAGAATCAATATTGCTACAAGGTTTATAATCGCACATAATTGTAACTCCTATGGTTGTTTGGTGGAAAGAACTTATTATCTATATGAAAAACACTGACTAGCTAATGGTCAGTGTTTTAATTTTTAAGTAAAAAAATATTAGACCATCAGCAATTTAAGATAGTTTTTCTTATCCTTAGATATAATGTTTATTCTGATTGTTTGTTTGTCTAACATAAATAGTATTATAGCAAAGTGAAATAAAATGTCAAAATTAAATTTTGGGTTATTGTCTATATGAATTTGTAGATAAAGGAAAAAGCCGAACGTGGTTCGGCTTTTTTGGTGACTGGGGTTGGAACTTGGGGAGGAGGGAGCTTACTTAGGAGCGTAAGCCACGAACATGGCAATCAATACGACTGCCACAGTAGCCATCGCCAAAGAGCGATAAAAGAATCCTTTGGACATTTTTGTCCTCCTTTTGTAGTCTTTCATGATTATTGAACATTTAGATTAAAGATACTATAGCATATAATAAAAAATTTGTCAATAGTACTATATTTTAGTACTTATAGTTGACAATATATGATATTTTTGTTAATATTTATCTCGTTATAATTATAAAAACTATGAAAGCAGTTATCAGAACAGGTGGAAAACAATATCATGTGGCTAAAGGTGATGTTATTAAAATTGAAAAATTAGCCAAAGCCGAAGAAGGTAAAAAAGTAATTTTTGATACAGTTTTACTTATTAGTGACAAAGATAAAGTAGTAGTTGGTAATCCTACTGTAGCTAAAGCAAAAGTTGAAGGTACTTTGCTACGCAATTTTAAAGATAAAAAAATCGATGTTCTAAAATATAAAAATAAGATTAGATACAGAAGGAATTATGGACATCGCCAACAGTTAGCTGAAGTAAAAATTGATAATATTATAGCTTAACACTTCCGTTTGGCATACGCCAGACACCTCCCCTTAACAGGGGAGGTTTTTAAATTGTAAAAAAAAGTCCCCCTGTTAAGGGGGATTTAGGGGGTTATTTTTTTTCTATTTTTTAATGCCGAAGTGAGTGTAATTTCATCGGTGTATTCAATATTGGCACCCATTGGTATGCCTCTGGCTAGTTGGCTCACTATAACTGGATAATCTTGTAAAAATTTTGATAGATATATGGCAGTAGCTTCACCTTCCATACTTTGATCAAGAGCTAGTATTATTTCATTGACATTATTATTTTTTACTCGACTGGCCAATTCTTTTATTTTTAATTTATCAGGGGTTATACCTTCCAGTGGGCTGAGCAGACCATTGAGTAAATGATAGACACCATTGAATTCACCAGTTTTTTCTACTGCTTCTACATCTTGATTGTTGGCTACTATACAAATAGTAGATTTATCTCTTTGGGGATTGGCACAAATACTACAGAGATCTTTTTCGGCTAGATTGTAACACTCTGGACAAAGATGGATGTTTTGATAAGCATTGGACAAAGCAATAGACAAATCTTTTATATCTTCTTTTCTATGCATCAAATTAAAAACTAACCTGGCGGAAGTTTTTGGTCCAATACCAGGCAGTTTGTCAAATTCATCTATTAATCTTTGTATGAAATCTGGTAGATGTTTCATTCCATTAAAATTTAATATTGAGTTTTATTTTAATAGATTATCTAGACCACCCATTTCTTGCATTTTCATCGCCATTTTACGTTGTACTTTTTTGATAGCTTCAGCAATGGCATTTTTTATTTCGTTTTCTAAGTCTTTCTTTTTATCTTTGGCCAAGAAGTCTTCAGTGATATCTAGGCTTTTTATTTCTTGGTTTCCGTCCATTACTATTTTGACAGCTCGATTGCTGACCTCAATAGTTTCGCCAGACATTACATTTTTGATAGTACTAGCTTGTTTTCGAAGGTCATTGTATTGTTTTAATTTGTTGAACATATTTGTTTTTAGGTTAATTATTTTAAGGTATATTTTGCCAACCAATTTCAGATTGAGGGGTATTATTATTTTCACTACTTTCTTCTGGTGGAGGGAGTATATTTTGATAGTTTTTATCTAGATTTTTAAAAGATACTTTGTTTTCATCAAAAAATAATCTAAAAATACCAGTTGGACCATTTCTATGTTTATCAATGTGTATTTCAGCTATATTTTTTTCTTCATCAGGACATTCGCGTGATTTGTCTTTGGCTTTTCTATAGATAAACATTACAATATCAGCATCTTGTTCAATAGATCCAGATTCACGAAGATCAGCCAATTTTGGGATGGCTGGAGAACGAGATTCTACAGCACGAGAAAGCTGAGACAGGGCTAGAACAGGGATATCTAGCTCACGAGCAATCTGTTTAAGAGCACGAGAGATTTTGGATATTTCTTGAACTCTGTTTTCAGAATTGCCACTACTATCGCCATCCATAAGTTGCAAATAATCAACTACCAAAAAACCAAGATTGTGTTCCATTTTTAGACGGCGTGCTTTGGTACGGATTTCCATTACATTGGCATTGGCACTATCATCAATAAATATTGGAGCTTCTGACAATACACCCATAGCTCTGCCAATACGAGGGAAATCATCATCTTCTTCTCTATCAGAAAGCTTACCAGTTCTCATTTTCCAAAGATCTACTTCAGCCTCAGAGGCTAGTAATCTATCTACCAATTGTTCTTTACTCATTTCTAGAGAAAATATACCAACTGGTATATTGGCTTTAACGGCAATGTTTCTAGCAATATCTAAGGCAAAGGTTGTTTTTCCCAGAGATGGACGAGCCGCCAAGATTATCAGATCTGAATTTTGAAAACCGGATAGTCTGTTATCCAAATCCGTAAAACCACTAGGAATACCACGTGTACCATGACCACCTGATTTGTGCAATTCATCTATACGATTGAAAGTTTCAGTTAAAACATTTTTGATGGGTATAAAATTTTTCTTGAGAGATTCTTGAGAAATAGCAAACAGCTTTTGTTCTGCTTTATCTAACAAACTACTTACATCTTGATCTTCAGAAAAACTAAACTCAGATATTTCACTGGCAGCTTGCTCTAATCTTCGTAAAGTTGCTTTTTTGTGAATAATATCAGCATAAGATACAGCATGAGATGAATTTGGCACTGAAGCAGTCAGTTCGGCCAGATAGGCCTTACCACCGACGATGTCTAATTGTTTTTTTTCGGCCAGTCTGTTACCAACAGACAAAATATCAGCTGGATCATGTTTTTCAAATAAATCTAAGATAGCTTGGTATATCAAGCCATTTGATTCTTTATAAAAATCACCTGGACGCAAAACATCACCAACTTTGATAATAATTTCTTTATCCAGTAGTAGAGCTCCCAAAAGTGAGCTTTCTGCTTCCAAATTTTGCGGAGGTATTTTACTCATGCCTGTATTGCCTTGAGTTTATTAATGTGTAGAATTAGCTTAACCTATTTAGCCTTATTTTTCAAGCTGTTTTATAGACAGCTTATACCCACTTCGATAAACTCAGTGCAGGCAAATAAAAAATAGCCCAAGGGCTAATTGTATTAATGGCGAAGCCACGTGATGAGCGCAGCGAATTTTACGTGGTGCGCCCAGAGGGATTCGAACCCCCGACCGTTTGCTTAAAAGGCAACTGCTCTACCAGGCTGAGCTATAGGCGCTTAGTTAAAATGTAAAATACGGAGATTAGTATATATATTTTTGTCTATATTGTCAATATAAGCAAATGTTTTATTTGCGAATATCCTGCATTAGATGCGAATTTGCGGAGCAACGGAGCAATCTATGTAGGATGTGAGCAAAAATTAAAGCTTATTACATCACATCTGGAGCTTCAATGCCCAACAAAGCCAAACCATCTTTTAATACTTTTTTTGTAAGTTGAGAAATATTTAGTCTGATTTGTTTTGTATTTTCATCATCAGCCTTTAAAACACTATGTTGTTGGTAAAAATTATTGTATGTTTTGGCCACATCAAATAAGTATTGAGTCACCAGAGATGGATTTTGATTGCTAGCTGAATTTTTAATAGTATCTGGAAAAGCTAATAATAATTTAACTAGTTTTTTTTCTTCTTTATTAAAATTGAAGTTTTCTATTTTAGAGATGTCATTTATTTTGGTAGCCTTTTTTAGCATATTGGATATTCGGGCGTGAGTATATTGTATAAAAGTGCCAGTATAGCCATCAAAAGAAATAGATTCAGCTGGTTTGAAAATTATATTTTTTTGAGGATTGGTAGAGAGCATAAAAAATTTAAGAGCTCCAATACCAACAATGCTAGCAATATCTTTGTCTTTCGCCAAGGCTTTGGACGACACGTCTTTTTGTTTAGTAGAATTATTTATTATTTCTTTGGCTTGATCGATCATAGTAGCTATCAATGCATCAGCATCAGCTGTTTTTCCTTCACGTGATTTTATTTTTCCACCCGGTAAAGAAATCATACCATATGATAAATGGTAGAGATTTTTGGCCCAGGCATAGCCTAGTTTTTTCAAAATTAAAAATAATACTTTAAAATGATATTCTTGTTCATTGCCAACTACATAAATAGCTTGGTCAAATTTAAATTTTTTGTATCTTCTTTTGGCAGTCCCTAGATCTTGGGTTATATATACTGAAGTACCATCAGAACGGAGAACTAGTTTTTCATCTAGGCCATCACTACTTAGATCTATCCAGACGGAGCCATCTTCTTTTTTAAAGAAGACTTTTTTCTTTAGACCTTCGGCCACTATATCTTTACCTAGTAGATAAGTATCTGATTCAAAATCTAAATGATCAAATTCAATACCTAAATCATGATATGTTTTGTCATAGCCTGTATAGACCCAATCATTCATAGTTTTCCAAAGTTGTTTTATTTGTGGATCATTGTCTTCCCAAGCTAGGAGTATAGCTCTAGCTTTGTTCATCCACTTGGATTGAGCCAAAAATTCTTCTTCGGCTTTTTTTCTAGTTAGATTATCTAGATTTTCAAGTTTTATATTTTTTGAAGCATAATATTTTTCAGCTTCTTCTTTGAGTACTTGTCCAAATTTTACATAATATTTTCCTACTAGATGATCGCCCTTGATGCCAGATGAGCTGGGTGTTTCTCCATTGGCAAACTCTTGCCAAGCTAGCATGCTTTTTACAATATGAATACCACGATCGTTTATAATATTTACAGCAGTAGTTTTATGACCACTGGCTTTGAAAATATTTACCAATGCCTGACCAATACAATCGTTTCGGACATGTCCAACATGTTGAGGTTTGTTGGTATTTGGTCCGGAAAATTCAATCAATACTTTTTTGTTTTGACCATATTTGCTTTGACCAAATTTTTTGTTTTTTGATATTTCAGCAATAGCCTCTTTGATAAAATCATTATTAACAAAAATATTTAAATATGGTCCAAAGTTTTTTACTTTTCCTATGTATTGATTGGTTTTGTATTTATCAGATAATTCCTTGGCAATACTAGCTGGAGTTTTATTTAGCTTTTTGGCCAAAGCAAAACAAGGAAAAGCATAATCTCCTAGCTCTTCTTGAGGGGGAATATCTAAATCAAAATCATCTATATTTTCTTGGTAAATAGAGTTTAGATTGAATTTTATATTTTGTTTGATTTCATTGATTATATCCATAGGCTTAATTTTACCCTAATTTCAATAAAATTCAAGCTTAAAAGTTTATTTTTTTTATGTTATAATATAAACATGGAAAAAAAAGAAATTGCCTGGCATAATCTGAGTTTAACAAGTATTTTCAAGACCATAAATTCCTCAAAAGATGGACTTGATAGATCAGAAGCTCATAAAAGGCGAGACAAATTTGGATTAAATGTATTGGCTGAGGCAGCTAAGTTTTCTTTGTTTAAATTATTTTTTTCTCAATTTAAGAGTGCTTTAGTTTATGTTTTGATTATTGCTAGTGTTATTTCTTTATTTTTTGGTGAATATGTTGATGCTTATGTGATTATGGCGGCAGTTATGATCAATGTTGTTGTTGGTTTTATTCAAGAATTTAAGGCTAACAAGTCTTTAGAAAAATTAAATAAAATAGTCAAACAAGAAATTATAGTTTTTAGGGATGGTGTAGAAAAAAAAATAGAATCAAAATATCTGGTACCAGGAGATATCATAATACTTTCAGCCGGTAATCGAGTGCCAGCTGATATGCGCTTTATAGAAGTAAATAATCTAGAGATAAACGAAGCTACACTTACTGGTGAATCTTGGCCAGTTAAAAAAACTTTGGATATTTTACCAGTAGGCACTATTTTGGCTGAGCGTAGCAATATGGCTTTTATGGGTACTTTGGTAGTAGAAGGCAGAGCCAAGGCAATGGTAGTTGAGACAGGTTTTGCTACTCAAATGGGCAAGATAACTGTGATGCTCAAAGATACCCAAGATGAAAAAACTCCTTTACAACAAAAATTAGACAGCTTTGCTAAAAATATCACCAAGTTAGTTGCCATAATTTCAATGGGGCTTTTTGTATTTGGGATTTCTAAAGGACAAAATTGGGTAGAAATGTTTACAGTAGCAGTGGCAGTAGCAGTCTCAGCTATTCCCGAAGGTTTGGTGATAAGTATGACAATGATTTTGACTGTTGGTATGCAGAGAATATTGAAACATAATGGTTTGGTGAGACGCTTGGTTTCAGCTGAAACACTAGGCTCTACTACAGTAATTTGTACAGACAAAACTGGTACACTGACAGAGGGAGAGATGAGGGTCACTAGCATTGTTACCAATAAAATTAAAATTGATTTAGCAACTGGGTCGTTACGTGATTTGAAAACAAACAAAGAATTTGATTTGATGACTCAGATTGCCTTTTTTTGTAATGACGCTATAGTTCAAAATCCAGAAGCTTCAGGAGAGGATTGGGTGGTGTTGGGTTCTCCTACTGAAAAAGCTTTGATGATTTTTGGAGCCAATGATCAATCACTCAAAGATGATAGAAAAAAAATGGAGCGTATTGGAGAGCTTCCTTTTGATCATCAGAGCAAGTTTATGGTGACTAGGCATAGCTATGATTCCAAAAACGATATTATTTTTATAAAAGGAGCGCCAGAAAGGATTTTGGAATATTCGGATAGTTATTTACAAGACAATAAAGCTGTTAAAATCAATGCCTCTAAAAAACAATATTTTGATGAACAATGGCAGACTCTTAGTAAAGGTGGTTTGAGAGTTTTGGCTGGAGGATATAAATTGATACCCAAAGATTATGATTTGGAAAATTGCAAAGATAATCCACATGCTTTTGTTTTTGTGGGTATTTGGGGATTATCTGATCCACTTCGTAAAGATGCTAAAAAGAGTTTAGAAGAGACATTAAGGGCTGGTATCAATACAGTTATTATCACGGGAGACAATAAATTTACCGCTAGGAGCATTGCTAAAGACCTGGGCTTATCTTTTGATGATCATACTATAATAACTGGAGATGAGCTTTTAAAAATGACTGACGATGAGTTGTCTAAGAGAGTTCGAGATATCAAAATTTATGCTCGAGTTACACCAAGTGATAAATTAAGAATAATTAAAGCTTGGCAAAGTAAGAGCGAGGTAGTATCTATGACAGGAGATGGAGTAAATGATGCTCCAGCTTTGAAAGCTGCAGATATTGGAGTAGCGGTATCTAGTGGTTCTGATGTAGCCAAAGAAACAGCTGATCTGGTGTTGTTGGACAATAACTTTAGCACCATAGTCATGGCTATTAAACAGGGTCGAGTTATATTTGCCAATTTAAAAAGAGTTATTTTATATTTATTATCTGATAGTTTTTCAGAGATAATTATAGTATCTGGAGGTTTAATATTACAAATTCCTTTACCTATTCTGGCTGTTCAAATATTGTGGGTTAATTTAATAGACGATGGTTTTCCGGCTCTGGCTTTAACTATGGAACCAGAAGATGATAATATAATGAACAAAAAATCTAGAAAGATTAAAAATCTATTGGATTTTGAAGACAAGTTTATGATAGCTATAGTTAGTATCATGACTGGTTTGAGTAGCTTGTGGTTGTTTTGGTATTTTTATAACACCACAGGCGATGAAGCTTTGGCTCGTACTGTAACATTTACCTCTCTGGCCATTATTACTTTGGTTTATGTTTTTAGTATTAAGGCTTTGGATAAAAATATATTTCAATCAAAACCTTTTCGAAATAAATATTTAAATGGCGCTGTGTTATTGGGTTTTTTGATGCAGTTGACCGCAGTTTATGTACCATTTTTCAATAAATTTTTACGCACCAAGCCTTTGGGTTGGAAGGAATGGGAAATCATTATTGTTGTTATTATAGTCGTATGTGTACTAATCGAGCTTATTAAAGGAGCTTTTATATATTTTCAAAAGAATAATAAATAATTATGGAAAAGTTTTTTATCAAGAATCGGTTTAGTCAAAATATCTCGGTTATTTTAGAAGATAATAATAATCCACAAGGACTGGTTTTTATCATGCATGGTTTGGGAGCATCCAAAGACGAATGCTATATGGAAAGATTTGCCAAAGCTTTTCGAGAGAAAAATTTTATTGTGGTGCGTTTTGATAATCGGCACAGCATTGGTGAGAGTGAGGGAAATTATTATGATGTCAATTTTTCCAATACCTATGAAGATTTGGAAGATGTCATTGCTTGGGCCAAAAAAGAAAAATGGTATAAAGAGCCTTTTGTTTTGGTCGGACATAGTTTGGGAGCTGGTTGTATCTTGTGGTACAGTGCCAATCATCCCAATGAAGTAGCTGGTCTAGTGCCATTATCAACAGCTATTAGTGGCCAGCAGGCCTTGATGAGATTTAGAAAATCGGATTTAAGTTTGCCAGCTAAGATGCGACAAGCTTCGCTTAGTTTTAAAGTAATCAAAACATTAAAATGGCGTCAATTTAGGGATGATATTTTAAAATACAATATTATTCCTGAAGCGCCAAAATTTGTTATGCCGTTTTTGATGATGGTTGGTGATGAAGATATCAATACGCCACTAGAAGATCAAAGACAGCTTTATGATTTGGTACCAGAACCAAAAGAAATCCATATTATTAAAGGTGCTGGACATACATTTCGATCGGCTAGTCACTTGGATCAAGCTGAAGAGATATTGAAAAAATGGATTGATAATACAATTTTGTCCACCAAAGGTGGAGTAAACAAATAAAAGAATACACCACCCATTATAGTTGCTAGGGTGGTGTAGTATTGTTTGGGACTATTGAAGCCCCTATTTGTCGTGCCAGCTCTCTCTGTTGCAGGGGCTGGGCTCTTTTCTTTCGGGGTGCTTGATGTCTTTGTTGTCTTTGGACGTGTTGTCTTTGGACATGATGATGTCTCCAATCTCTGATTTTAGGGGTTTATAGAAAAAAAGATTTTTGACTATATTTTTGGAAAGATCAGGACTTAAATTTACTGAGATCATAATATTTTTTTATTAAATAGTCAATGCCAAATTGACAAAATAGCAATAAATTGCTAGTATATAAATACTATGAAATATATTAAAGTTAACAATTGTTTAAATAATAATAACGGATTTATCAGCCGAGGATTTTTTATATAATATAAAATTACATTTTTAGAGAGTTATCGGCTATACAAATAGTCGATTTTTTAATATTCCGGGGTAGTTGAGTGGTACAACGCTACGCTGTTAACGTAGATATCGCAGGTTCGATCCCTGCCCCCGGAGCCAAAAATAGTAATTATTAATATGACAAAATATATAATAAAAAATTTGACTTTTTGTTGCAAAGGACAAAATCCGAGAGCATTTTTTTGGTGTTGTTGAAATATACATAAATATCAATCTCAGCTCTCGGGAAACCGAGATTTTTTATTATTAATAATTATAAATATGATTTATCAAAATATATTAGCTACAATTGGCAATACACCATTGGTAAAAATAAATAAGCTGAATAAAAATAAAAAAGTTAACATATATATTAAATTAGAAGGACAAAATCCTGGTGGCTCGATTAAAGATAGAATAGCCATAGCAATGGTTGAAGCCGCAGAAAAAACTGGTGAATTAACCAAAGATAAAACAATAATTGAAGCAACTTCTGGTAATACGGGTATTGGACTAGCTATGGTGGCTGCTTTTAAAGGTTATAGAGCTACATTTATTATGTCTGAGGCTATGAGTGAAGAAAGAAAAAAAATAATTGAATCTTTTGGGGCAAAAATTATATTTACATCTAAAAATGGAGGCACAGATGGTGCTATAGTCAAAGCACAGGAAATATTGAAAGCTGAGCCTGAAAAATATTGGATGCCCAATCAATTTGTTAATATGGAGAATCCCAAAGCGCATTATCAGACAACAGCCGAAGAGATATTAAGAGATATGCCAACCATCACTCATTTTATTGTTGGTATAGGTACATCTGGTACTATGACTGGTGTTGCTAGACGTTTGCGTGAATATAATCCAAAGATTAAAATAATTGCCGTTGAGCCATTACCTGGACATAAAGTTCAGGGATTAAAAAATATGAAGGAGGCTATAGTACCTAAAATATATAATCCTAAGAATTATGATGAAAAAATTAGTGTTGAAGATCAGGTTGTTTACAAAACGGTAAAAAAAATGGTAAAAAAGGAAGGAATTTTTGTTGGTATGAGTTCTGGAGCGGCTATTTATGTAGCTCTTAAAATGGCAGAAAAATTAAAATTTGGCGATTTGGTAGCCATTGCTCCAGATAGGGGAGATAAATATATAAGTACCAATTTATTTAATTAATTTAAACATTAGATTTGTGCTATAATTAATCAATCTATGAAATATTTAACCAAGCAGACATTTAAAGTTTTTTGGAAAAACTCATTAAAATATAAATGGGCTCTTTTTATTATGCTGTTATCTATCATCATAGCTTCACTTGGTAGTATTATAGCGCCGTTGTATTATAAAGATTTTTTTAATATTTTGAGTATCACAGATACCAGTATTGATAGGGTAGCGATGCTTAAAGTGACCTTGATGAAAGTACTGGCTATACATTTTATTTCTTGGATTTTTTGGAGAGCGGCTACTTTTTTATCAAGTTATTTTCAAACACATGGTATGGCAGATTTATTGAACTCTTCTTTTGCTTATCTACACAAACATTCTATTTCTTTTTTTAATAATAATTTTGTTGGTTCACTGGTAAAAAAAGTAAATAGATTTTCTAGAGCGTTTGAAGTAATAACAGATTTGTTATTTTGGGATTTGTTGCCAACATTTATAAATGTATTTTTGATTATTATAGTACTGGGTAAACGAAATATATTTTTGGGTCTGGGTATTTTACTTTGGACGCTTATATACTTGTTGATAAACTATTATTTTTCTATTTACAAATTAAAATATGATGTAGAGAGAGCTCAGCTCAATTCCAAAGTAACTGGAGTATTGGCCGACACTATTACCAATCATTTAAATTTGAAATTATTTACAGGTTATGATAGAGAAAAAAAAGGTTTTGAAGAAATAAATAGTCAATATCAAAAGTTGCATCTTTTTACTTGGAATTTGGCCAATTATTTTGAAGCTGGGCAGGCATTACTCATGATGATATTGGAAATTGGTGTAATGTATTATTCTATTTCTTTGTGGCAAAAAGGTATTATAGATGTCGGAGAATTTGTCTTAATTCAAACTTATTTAGTCAGTATTATCATGCGTTTATGGAATTTTGGTCGGATTATTAGAAAATATTATGAAGCCATGGCTGATGCTGAAGAAATGACCGAAATACTGGAAACTCCTCATGAAATAAAAGATGTAAAAAATGCCAAGATTTTGAAAGTATCAGGGGGCAAGATAGAATTTAAAGAAGTAGATTTTTCTTACAACAAAACTCGTAAGATAATTTCGGATTTTAATTTAAATATCAAGGCCAAAGAAAAAATAGCTTTAGTGGGTGCTTCTGGTTCTGGTAAAACAACAGTAGTAAATCTACTACTTAGAAATTATGATATTGATAGTGGCAAAATATTAATAGATAATCAAAAAATAATCAGTGTTACTCAAGATTCTTTGTGGCAAAACATAGCTTTGGTTAATCAAGATCCAGTTTTATTTCATCGAACATTAAAAGAAAATATTAGCTATGGCAAATCAAATGCTAGTGATAATGAAATTATGAAGGCAGCCAAATTGGCTCATGCTCATTCTTTTATAGAAAGTTTTCCTGAAAAATATGAAACATATGTTGGGGAAAGAGGAGTCAAATTGTCTGGTGGTGAAAGACAACGCATTGCTATTGCTCGGGCTATCTTAAAAAATGCTCCTATTTTGATATTGGATGAGGCTACATCATCTTTGGATTCAGAATCAGAAGAATTGATTCAAGATGCTTTGGCCAACTTGATGAAAAATAAGACCGTTATAGTCATTGCTCATAGATTGTCTACTATTATGAAAATGGACAGAATTATTGTTTTTGATGGTGGACAAATAGTTGAGCAAGGTACTCACAAAGAATTGATTACTAAAAAGCAAGGATTATACAGTAGGCTTTGGAAAAAACAGGTAGGTGGTTTTATTGCTTAATAGCTTAGTTGACTTTTTATAAATATTATGTTATATTAGCTAGAATTTGAAACAATAACCCATAAGTAAAGGATTACAAGATGAAGCGTTATTGGATCAAAAGGGGTTCTTTTGCTTGGCAAGAGGTAAGTCGGTCAGAATTTGCTGCTGCTGAAAAAGAGGCTGGATTTTATCCCGGCCCAAATGATGGTGACTTGGTCAGTAATGGTTTTTGCTCAAATTCCGTCGCCGACGGAACGCGCATCACAGGAAGGATCACCAATGGGGAGATAAGTAAAAAAAAGTATGGCTTTGATCAAGAATTTTTGAGAATAGCCCTACAAAAAAAATAAGCACAAAAAAGCTTAAAATATCAACGGAGTGTATTAACTTGCACTCCGTTTCTGTTTGTAGATTTTTTTGTTAGTTTATTGTATAATACAAGTATATTAAATCATCTAGAGTGAAAAATAAAAATATAATTTCAAAATTAAAAACAGCTGATTTGCGTGGTAGAGGTGGGGCTGATTTTCCTACATACTTAAAATGGCAAATAATGGCTGATACTGTTTCGAGTCAGAAATATATAGTAGCCAATGGCAGTGAAGGAGAACCGAATGTTCTAAAAGATGGATATATTTTAAAAAATTATCCAGAATTATTGGTAGAGGGATTAAAAATTGCTTTAGACACTTTTAAAGGGTCTAGGGCTTTTATTTTTTTGCGACGTGACTACTATAAAAAATATAAAAAGAAACTAGAAAAATTAATTGGTAAAATGCCTATTACTGTTTTTAGAGAACATGGTGGTTATTTGTCAGGGGAAGAAACTGTACTTTGTGAAGAGATAGAAAAAAATTTACCAGCTCGTCCTAGAACTAGACCGCCATTTCCAGGCCAAGCTGGTGTCTATGGATTGCCAACACTCATAAATAATGTTGAGACTTTTTATTATGTGGCTAAAATAGCTAGAGGGGAATATAAAAAAACTAGACTATATAGCATTACAGGTAAAGTACCTTATAAAGGAGTATTTGAATTACCAGTAAACATGGCTATTAAACAAATTTTAGCTGAGACTAAAAATACACCAGAGTTTGATTATTTTGTCCAAATCGGTGGAGGAGCCAGTGGTGATGTATTATTATCATCTGAAACCAACAAATTAGTAAATGGTAGTGGAGCAATTGTGGTTTATGACAAAGAGCAAACAGATCCTTGGGTATTGATGCATACTTGGATTGATTTTTTTATGCGAGAAAATTGTGACAAATGTACTCCTTGTCGGGAAGGAACATATAGAATCCTAGAGATGATAAGAGACAGGAAATTTGATAAAAAAATACTTGAAGATTTATTTTTCGTTTTAGAAAATACTAGTTATTGTGCATTAGGTAGATCTATACCACTTCCATTTAGATCAGCTATTAAGAAGTTGTTATAATAATTGCTCCTAGTCTAAGCTATCGTTAACGGCCTTCGCCTAATCACTCTTAGCTTAGACTACTCGCAATAAAAATATAATATAAAATGACCAAGAAAGTTAATATCTATATCAACAACAAGCAATATACTGCCAATCAAGGACAAAGTGTTTTGGATGTGGCCAAAGCAAATAATATTGAAATCACTACTTTGTGTCATCATCCAGATATAAAAATTCAAGGCTCTTGTAGGTTGTGTTTGGTTGAAATAAAAGGGAAAAAAGGATTGTTTACAGCTTGTACCACCAAAGTAGAAGATGACATGAGAGTAGTGACTGATTCCAAAGATATAGCCAGAGCCAAGCAGATAAATTTAGAATTAATATTTGCTGAGCATTGTGAAGAATGTAATGATTGTATCTATAATCAAAACTGTACTATCAAAGAATATGCCAAAAAATTTAATGTGAAAATTACAAAATATAGTGATAGAAAAAAGGGTTATCCTGTACACAAATTTGGTCCATCTTTGCAATTTGATACTTCCAAATGTATTGATTGTGGTTTGTGTGTAGATATTTGTAAAAAAGAAGGAGTAGATTTTTTGGAGTTTAAGAAAAATAGAAAATTTTATGAAGTATGCCCATCTGCCAAAAAAGATAAGGACTGTATTTATTGTGGTCAGTGTTTGACCCATTGTCCAGTCGGAGCCTTTGAGGGAGTAGGAGAATTTGAAGATATTGATAAATATATAAAGGCCAAAGGAAAAACAGTGGTTTTTCAGTTTGCTCCATCTATACGTTCTACCATTGGTGAAGAATTTGGGATGCCTATCGGGTCTGTGGTTACTGGCAAGCTAGTCGCCGCTATAAAAGCTTTGGGAATAGAACATGTTTTTGATGTTTCTGTTGGAGCGGATATTACTACCATAGAAGAAGCTAGCGAACTTATAGACAGAATAAAAAAAGACACAGCACTACCAATGTTTACATCATGTTGTCCAGCTTGGGTAAAATATGTAGAGTTTTTTCGTCCCGACATGATACCAAATCTTACTACTGTCAGGTCTCCACAAGTTATCATGGGAGGACTTATCAAAACATATTGGGCCAAAGAAATGAAAATAAATCCCAAAGATATTATAGTAGTTGGTATTATGCCTTGTGTAGCCAAAAAATATGAGATAGAGAGATCTCAAAATAAAATAAATGGTATGAAGGCTGTTGATCAAGTAATGACCACTAGAGAGTTGGCTCATTTGCTTCGTAAGAAAAAAATAGATTTAAAAACCATAAAGCCAGAAGTAGCTCGGTCACCACTTTTAAAACCTAGTGGGGCTGGAGTAATCTATGGTGCCTCTGGTGGCGTGATGGAATCAGCTCTGAGAGCAGCTTATAAGATGATGACTGCCAAGTCTATGCCAAAATTGCAATTGGAAGAAGTCAGAGGTATACAAGGATTTAAAAAAGCTAAAATAAAAGTAGCCAATAAGACTATCAAAGTAGGAGTAGTAAATGGCATTGCCAATGCCAAGAAAATATTGGCCGAATTGGAAAAAGATCCACATGCTTATGATTATGTAGAAGTGATGGCTTGTTTTGGTGGGTGTATTGGAGGAGGAGGACAACCAGTACCAGTAAATGATGAGATAAGAAAAAAACGTTCAGCTGGTTTATATAATGTAGATAATAAACAAACAATTCGTAGTGCAGAAGAAAATCCAATTATCAAAAAATTGTATAAAGAATTTTTTAATAATCATCAAAACACACATAGTGTTTGTCATACTAGTTTTATAAAAAAGAAAAAAGAAGTTTATCCATCCAAATAATTAATCATAAATATATGGCTTTAGCACAAACATTAACTTGGGATAAAACAAAGACCATAACGGCTGTTCAATTTTTAACATTACTTAGTATTGCTACCATTGCTCCTTTATTTCATCAGCAATGGCTGACTGGACCAATAGTCAATGCTATGTTTTTGATAGCAGTGGTTTTATTGGGTAGTCAAAATGCAATATTGTTGGCTTTGCTACCTAGTACCATTGCCTTGGGAGTTGGTTTGCTTCCAGCAGTATTAGCACCGATGATACCTTTTATTATTATCTCCAATGTAACTTTTATTTTGGGTTTTCATTATCTTAGAGAAAAGAATTTTTGGTTGGCTGTAGCAGTAGCCAGTGTTTTAAAATTTGCGTTTCTTTGGGCTACCAGTTTTGTGGTTATAAGTTTGCTTCTCAAAAAAGAATTGGCAACCAATGTTTCAGCGGTCATGAGCTGGCCACAACTCGCCACAGCACTTATAGGTGGTTTACTGGCTTATATATTTCTCAAGAAGATAAAAAAAATTTAGTTGCTATAAATTTAAAAGGCCAATAGCTTAATTGGTCTTTTTATGATTGACAAAAACACTTATTTATGTTAATTTAGGCGAACAAATTTTGAATAATTAATTTATTAATATGAATAAGAAATTTATTTATTTAAGTCTACTAATGATTATGATTTTGGCTGTTTCTGGCTGTGTTAAGACAGACGAAACAACAGATAATATAGAAGTAAAGAAAAAAGTACAAATTCAAGAAATTGTACAAGACAAGGAAGTAAATTCTAAGTTGCTACTTAGTGCCACGGTTGTGCCAAAAGAATATAGTCTTATCAGGTCTCTTACTCCTGGTACATTAGAGTTTTTGGCTCCTATTGGCTCACAGGTTTATGCTGGTCAGCCACTTTTTTCTATTAGAGATGCGGGGGTTGAAAATAATTATTTTAATACTTTACAAAATTTTCAACAGACTCAAATTACTAGTAATCAGCGTGTCCAACAAGCTGAGCTAGCATTAAATAGTGCCAAAGCTAGGTTAGATTTAGCTAGAACTCAATATGATACTAATATTTCTCAAACTCAACAGGCTATAATTACAGCAGAGGATGCAGTTACTTTATCCTATAATTCTGCTTATAATAGTATTTATCAAATTTTGATAAATTATAATAGTAGAAATTTAGATAATCCTAGTTATACTTTGAAAGATGTTTTATCTAGCAATCAATCTTTGAAGTCAGATACAACATTTTTATTTATAATTGCAGTCAATGATTTTCAAAATTTATCAAATACAGCTAATAAAGACAACTTACCACAATCTTTAGCAGATATATATAAAAGTTTATTGAGTACTAAAAAATTTGTAGATAGTACAGCTATTTTATTACAAAGTGCCATTGTCAATGAAAATTATTTAGCAACAGCTATTGCTATAGATAAAAGTACAAATAGCAATTATCAAAGTATTATTAATACACATTTGAGTTCTATTATTGCTGGTATTAGTAATTTAGAAAATACTAGCATCAACAATAAAATTTCTAATAATAATGCGCAAGCTCAATTGGATTTGGCAGAGATAGAATATAATAATTTAGAAATAGCCTTACAAAATGCCAAAGATGGTGCAATACTTGAACAAAGTATGTCTCAATCACAGCTTGATTCAGCTGCTTATAATTATAATAATCTTACTTTGGCTTCTCCTTTTTCGGGTACAATATTATCTCATTTTGTTGGTGTTGGAGAGCAAGTTGGTATTGGTCAAGAGTTGGTTGAAATTGGTAATTTGTCTATTGTTGAAATAACAGTGGATGTTGATGTTGATTTTGCCAAAGCTATAAAACTTGGTGATCAAGTAATGATTGATGGGCAGTATAAAGGTGTGGTGACAGCCATTGATCCAATTGGTGATTTGAAGAGTGGGAAGGTCAGTGTGACTGTTCAAAGTCAAGAAGCAGGGGCTGGTCTAGTAGCTGGTTCTACAGCTGAAGTAGAATTTTCATTATTATATACAGATGTCAATACTATAGTTGTTCCTATAAAATCGGTGACTATAGAATCTTCTGGCAATTATGTTTTTGTAGTAAACAATGAAAATAAAGTAGTCAGAAAAAATGTCAATCTTGGTCAAATATATGGTGATAAAGTTTCTGTGCTTAGTGGTTTAGAAGAGGGTGATAAGTTGATACTTTTGAATGGAGTTTTTGTATCTGTTGATGATGAAGTAGAAATTGTAAATTAAATACATGACAGGATTTAAAAAAGATTATCATGCCGATAAGGCAATAAAAAGAATAAGAGGTACTATTTTTGGTTATTTTATTACTCATTTTAGAATAGTTACTTTGATTATTGCTGCTATTTTTTTATTGGGTATTTTTTCTTTGATGAATCTTCCTCGTGAATCTGATCCGGAAGTAAAAATCCCAATTGCTATAGTATCTACATATTATGCTGGAGCTAGTCCAGCAGATGTGGAGAGTCTTATTACTGACGAGATAGAAAACAAACTAGAAGAGTTAGATGATGTAAAACTTATTACCTCATCTTCTCGCACAAGTTTATCCTCTATAGTGGTGGAATTTGAAGCTAGTGCTGATTTGGAGGCGAGTATTTCAGAATTAAAAGATAAAGTAGGAGATGTAGTAGGACTCCCTGGAGAAGCAGAAGATCCAGTAGTTACTCAGATTAGAGCTAATGATTTTGCTATTATTACTTTTTCTCTGTCAGGTGATTTGACTGAGACTCAGCTTAAAATACTAGGAGAGACTGTCCAACATGAATTGGAATCAATATCCGGTGTGTCAAAAGTGCCGGTTTTGGGTATTCGCGATAAAGAATATTCAGTTTTGGTAAATAGAGCAGCTTTATCTCGTCTTAATATATCTATATCTAGTATTGTTGGAGCGATTCGAGTAGCCAATTTGGATATGCCACTGGGAGATATAGTAGTAGATGGTATAAATTATAATTTACGTACAGTAGCAAAATTTCAATCTATTGATGATTTGAAAAATACAGTAGTGACTCAAAGTGATGGTAATTTAGTATTATTAAAAGATGTAGCTGAAGTAAAAGAACAATTTGAAGATCATGAGTTTATTTCTCGTATGTCTGTTTCAGGAACAAAAGCTCAAAATACAGTATCTCTTCAGGTTTTCAAAAAAACAGGTGGTAATATATTGGATATTGTAGATTCTGCCAAAGACAGAATAAAAAAATTACAAGACGATAAAATAATTCCAGCCAATGTTAAAGTAGAAATAAACAATGACTATTCTAGTTTTATTCGTGATGATTTAAACACTCTAGGAAGTAGTGGATTACAATCAACAATGCTTATCTTTGTCATCATGTTTATTGCCTTGTCCTTTAAAGAAGCTCTAATAGCCTTGTTTGCTATCCCAATGACTTTTTTTATTACTTTTATTGTATTATATTTTACAGATTCTACTTTAAATAGTATGACCCTTTATGCCTTAGTGTTGTCATTAGGGTTATTGGTTGATAGTTTTATTATTATCTTAGAAGGTATTTTTCATAATATTCGTGAAGGTTATAGTGCAGTCAAAGCAGGGCTCTTGTCGGTAGCCAATTATAGCAAGCCACTTACATCAGGTATGCTTACTACTGTTGCTGCTTTTTTTCCAATGCTACTAGTCAGTGGTATATTGGGTGAATATTTGAGAATTTTTCCTATTACTATCGCTATAGTACTCTTATCTTCACTTTTTGTATCTTTGATTTTGGTGCCATCATTTTCTAGTAAATTTTTGGCCAAGAGCAAAATTGATGTAGAAATGAAAGAAAGCATTTTGGAGCGTTATGCAACCAATAAGTTGAGGAAAATATACAGAAACAAGATTACCAAGTTTCTACAAAATAAAAAAGCCAAGTTGAAATTTAGTTTTGCTATTACTGGATTATTTATTGCTTCTTTGGGCTTGTTGATTTTTGGTATTGTACCAGTAGAACTATTTCCCAAAATAGATACAAACTTTGTCTATATTGACATTGAAATGCCTATTGGGACTGAGCTTGATAAAACAGCTGAGGTAGCGACTCAAGTAGAAGAAAAATTTTATAGTAAACCATATATCAAAAATTTTGTTACTACTATTGGTCAGTCTTCTAGCATTGGCGCTTTTGAGGCTGGTAGCAGTAGTGAACATCTTGCTTCAATCAGTATAAATTTGGTAGATGAAGAATTGAGAGATAAAAAAAGTTTTGAAATAACCGAACAACTAAGAGAAGAATTAAAAGAAATAAACCAAGGAGAAATAACTATTCAAGAACTTAGTGCTGGCCCACCAACTGGATCACCTATAGAGGCTCGTATTTTGGGAGAAGATTTGGTTATATTGGATGATTTGGCCAATAAGACAAAACAAGTACTTAAAAATATTGAAGGCACTCTAAATATTGATAGTGATCAAGAAGTTTCTCCAGCTGATCTTACTTTTACCTTAAATAAAGACACCATTGCTCGTTTGGGACTAACAGTAAGTGATGTATCGCTGGCTTTGAGAACGGCTATTTTTGGTGTGACAGCTACAGAAGTTTCTTTAAATGGGGATGATTTTAATGTAGTAGTAAAATTGGATAAAGACAAAATATCTTCAGTAGAGGAGATAAAAAACTTATCACTAGTAAATAATTTTGGACAAGAAATAAAGTTTTCATCTTTAGCTAATTTTTCTTTAGAGCCAGCTTTGGCCTCTATACGACATCGTGATAATCAGAGGACTATATCTGTGAGTTCTGATGTTGAAGTAGGTTATACAGCTAGTGATATAGTATCTCAAGCAGAAAAAAATCTTGATGCCATAGGTATACCAAATGGTTATAGTATCAGTTTTGGAGGTGAAGTAGAAGATATTGAACAATCATTTACAGAGCTTTGGTATGCTATGATAGTAGCTGTTATACTGATTGCTTTGATATTGGTATTACAATTTGATTCTTATATTAGACCAATTATAGTAATGATGAATATACCACTGATGTTGATTGGTGTGGTGTTTGGAATGTTAATATTTGATTTACCATTTTCTTTTCCAGTATTTTTGGGACTTATATCTTTAGCTGGTATAGTCGTTAATGATGCTATAGTTTTGATGGACAAAACCAAGCGTAATATAGAAGAAAGAAATATGAATTCTTTGGAAGCAGTAGCTGATGCAGGAGATACTAGGCTTCAGCCAATACTTCTTACTTCTGTTACTACTATTATGGGTGTGGTACCATTAGCTTTTGCTAGTGAGTTTTGGGTAGGACTTTCTGTATCTATTATCTTTGGACTACTTTTTGCTACTATATTTCAGTTATTTGTAGTGCCAATGTTATTTCTCAGATTTGAGGGAAGACGTATTGATAGAAAAAAAGCTGAAGCAGAAAAATCAAAAATTGAATATCAAAAATAATAAATTTCCGGTTTAACCGGGAATTTTATTTATTTCAAAACTTGTAAAATTTAATAATTTTAGGTATTATTTAGGCTAGTTAATATATATTTATGGAAAATATTTTTATCAAAAATTTAAAAGATTATGTAGATAAAGAGGTGCTTATCAATGGATGGGTAGCCAATTTTCGCTCTTCTGGAAAGATTGCTTTTTGGCAAATAAGAGATGGTAGTGGTGTTGCGCAAGCGATATTAAATACCAATGATCTTTCAGAAGCTAAATGGACCGAAGCACAAAAAGTCACTTTGGAAACTTCAGTAAAATTGATTGCCAAAGTAGCCAAGCATCCCAAAAAAGATGAATATGAGCTTCAGGTGCTTGATTTTGAATATTATCAAATAGCTGATGAGTATCCAATTGCCAACAAAGAGCATGGTGTAGATTTTTTGATGGACAACAGACACTTGTGGCTTAGATCAAGCAAGCAAATCGCTATTTTGAAAATCAGAGACACTATTACTCAGGCTATTTATGATTTTATGGCTAAAAATGATTTTATAAAGATAGATGCTCCAATACTTACTCCCAATGCCTGTGAGGGTACTACTGAGTTGTTTGAGATAGATTATTTTGATGAAAAAGCTTATTTATCACAAAGTGGGCAGCTATATATTGAGTCAGCTATTTTTGCTCATAATCGAGTCTTTGATTTTGGTCCAGTATTTAGAGCTGAAAAATCAAAAACTCGTCGTCATTTGACTGAATTTTGGATGATGGATGCTGAGATGGCTTTTACCAATCTGGATGATAATATAGCCATCCAGGAGGCTTTGGTGCGTCATCTGGTCAAAAGTGTTTTGGAAAAAAATAAAACAGAATTAGAAATATTAGAGAGAGATACAAAACCTTTGGAAAATATCAGCAAGCCTTTTCATAGAATAAAACATAGTGAAGCCATCAAGCTGTTGCAAAAAATGGGCAGCGATATCAAAGATGGAGATGATTTGGGAGCAGATGATGAAACAATACTGACCAAAGAATTTGACAATCCTTTATTTGTAACCAATTATCCAGCCAAGATCAAAGCTTTTTATATGAAACGCAACAGTGATGATGATTCTTTGGCAGAGTGTAGTGATTTACTTGCTCCCGAAGGCTATGGAGAAATCATCGGTGGTTCTCAAAGGGAAGATGATTATAATATATTATTAGAGAGGATAAAAAAAGAAAAACTTTCTTTGGCAGATTTTCAATGGTACTTGGATTTGCGTAAATATGGTTCAGTACCTCATGGGGGATTTGGTTTGGGACTAGAGAGAACAGTAGCTTGGATTTGTGGTATAAAGCATGTCAGAGAAACTATACCATTTCCAAGAACAATAAATAGATTAAAACCATAATTTGGCCGATGGACTTTGCGCCGACTTAGCTCATCTGGTAGAGCGATGGTATCGTAAACCATAGGTGATCGGTTCAAGTCCGATAGTCGGCTCCAATTATAAAATATATGAAAAGAATAAAAACAATAGAAATAGTAAATAAAGTAGGTGAGACAGTACTAGTCAAGGGTTGGGTAAATGTTCGTAGAAATATGGGCAAAATTGCTTTTTTGGATTTACGTGACCGTTGGGGAATACTACAAGTCGTTGCTGTCCCAGCTGAGCTAGATAAAGAGTCTCAAGAAATATTGGACAATATTCGTCCAGAGTTTGTTTTGGAGATAGTTGGTATTGTCCAAGAGCGTGGTGCTAAACAAGTCAACAAAGACTTGCCAACCGGCACAGTAGAGCTTTTGGCCAAGAAAATTGTTATTTTATCTGAAGCCCAGACACCACCTTTTGAAATAGACAATGAAGATAGACAAGCCAATGAGGAATTGAGGCTAAAATATCGCTATTTAGATCTTCGTCATGAGCGCATGAAAAATAATATTGTCGCTCGTGCTAAAGTCATAATGTTTTTGAGAAATTGGCTTTCCAAAAATGATTTTATAGAAGTACAAACTCCAATATTATCCAAATCTACTCCCGAAGGAGCTAGAGATTATTTGGTACCTTCTCGTCTTCATCCAGGAGAGTTTTTTGCCTTGCCTCAAGCTCCACAACAATACAAACAGCTTTTGATGGTCGCTGGGATTGATAGATATTTTCAAGTAGCTCCTTGTTTTAGAGATGAAGATGCTAGAGCTGATAGAAGTCCAGGAGAGTTTTATCAACTGGATATGGAGATGAGTTTTATGACCCAAGATGAGATTCTTGATTTGACGGAGAGGATGTTTACTGAAATGGTAGAGACTTTATTTCCCGAAAAGAAAATTACTCAGAAACCATGGCCCAAAATAGACCATGATGAAGCAATGAAGAAATATGGTAGTGATAAGCCAGATTTGAGAAAAGATAAAAATGATCCAAATGAATTGGCTTTTACTTGGGTGATTAATTTTCCTTTATTTGCCAAGCAAACTGATGAAGATAGGTTTATCGGTGCTGGAGATACTTGGGGACCAAGTCACAATATGTTTACAGCTCCTCAGGAAAAGGATATAGCATTGCTTGATACTGATCCCGGGAAAGTCAAATCATATCAACATGATCTTGCTCTCAATGGTTTTGAAGTAGGTGG
Source organism: Patescibacteria group bacterium (assembly GCA_041662585.1). Lineage (GTDB taxonomy): Bacteria > Patescibacteriota > Patescibacteriia > UBA1558 > GWA2-36-10 > XYD1-37-29. Next base: position 126,891 of record JBAZSG010000005.1, read on the forward strand.
TGGAGCAGTCCGTATTCATGATATGAAAATTCAGGAAAAAGTTTGGGATTTGATAGGTTTTTCTGACGAACAAAAAAAACAATTTAAGCATTATTTTGAAGCTTTTAAGTATGGTGTACCACCTCATGGTGGTATAGCCCCAGGTCTGGATAGATTGCTGATGGTAATTTTGGGAGAAAAAAATCTCAAAGAAGTGACTGCTTTTCCTTTGACTTCAGATGGTCGGGATCCAATGATGGAGTCTCCAGCGACAGTCAGTAAGGAACAGCTAGATGAGCTTCATTTGATGATCAAGAAAAAATGATTTAAAAAACCTCAGCTAGTCTGAGGTTTTTTTGACAAAAATACAATAATGCTTTATACTATAAAAGTATTTTAAGTTCTCTCAGCCACACAGCTACAGAAAGAGAAATAATCTCATTGTTTTGTTTTTCGAGGTTTAAATCCTTTTTCTCCCTGTTGTTTACTGGTGGTTCATCTTGGCAAAGAGGTGGCATCTGTCACCTCTTTTTATATTATATTGATTTTTATTATTCAGTAATACTTTTATTTTAATTGAAAAAAATATTCTTAAATGTTATAATAAAGATGCGTTTTTATTATTTTTAGACTGTAAATGCATCAAATACAATTGGAACAATTTGAAGGTCCACTGGATCTTTTACTGAAATTGATTGAAAAAAATAAGCTACAGATCATAGAAATATCTTTGGCCAAAATAACCGATCAATATCTATCATATATAGAAGAAGGAGAAAATATAGCTTCCACTGAGGTAGCTGATTTTTTATTGATAGCTTCCAAATTGATTTATCTAAAATCAAAATATTTGTTGCCGGATTTTGATTTAGAAGATGAAGAAGACGCTGCTTCTTTGGAAAATCAACTAAAAATATATAGACAATACTATGATGCTAGTAAATTGATAGACAAACAGTTTTCGGATTTATCCAAAATTTCTTATGCTCGTGTTGTACCCTATAAATTACCCATTGAAAAAGGTTTTGCTCCTCCTAGCAATATTGATAAAGATGATATGAGAGATATTTTTGTCTTGGCTATTTCCAAAATAGCCAGAATAGTAAATTTGCCAAAAGCTATTATAGCACGAGCAATTTCTATCAGTGAAAAAATAAAAGACTTACAGGAGCTTATCAAAATACATAGCAAAATAAGTTTTAATAAGATGTTTAAAAAACAAGATAAGACCGAGACGGTAGTCAATTTTTTGGCTATGTTGGAGCTTATTAAGCGTAGAGAAATAGAAGTAGAACAAAGTTCTTTGTTTAGTGATCTAAATATATTAAGAAATCACAAATAGTATGAAAAAAAACTCTTTATCCATTTTGGAATCATTGTTTTTGGCAGCTGGTAAGGCACTTACTTATAAAGAAGTGACCAAACTAATAGATTGCAACGAAGAACAACTTAAGCAATTGTTAGCTGAGTTAAAAGAAAAATATAACAAAGAAGATAGTGGTATTCATATTTTGGATAATAATCAAAAAATCCAATTTGTCTCTAATCCAGAAAATATAAGTGTGCTAAAAGAATATTTCCATGATGAGTTTAGTGGTGAACTTAGCAAACCATCTTTGGAAACCTTGACTATTATTGCTTATCGTCAACCAATAAGTAAAGAAGAATTGGAGCAAATCAGGGGAGTAAATTGTGCTATGATTATTCGCAATTTGCTTATCAGAGGACTGATTGAAGAAAGTTCAGACAAGGATAGTCTATCTACCAATTATGCGGTTACTATGGATTTTTTGAAATATATGGGTATTGCTAGTGTCCAAGATTTACCAGATTATGAAAAACTAAATAGTGATGAAAATTTACAAAAGCTTTTAGAAGATAGTGAGGATAATAAAGATTCATAAAATATTATTACTCGTATCTGCACCGATTGCTCCGTTGCTACGCAAAGTCGCATCTGGCGCAGAATACTCGTAATTTATAACATTAATGAAGATAGAAAAGAAACTTAAAAATACAATGCGTTTGGCCAAATTTTTGGCTGAAGCAGGTATTGCTTCACGACGTAAATCAGAAGAGTTGATTAGAACTGCTCAGGTCAAAATAGCTGGTCAAATAGTCGATAATGTAGCTACCAATGTATCGCTTGATCAAGATGACATTACAGTAAATGGCCAAAAGATTTCACTTGATAAAAAAGTTTATTTTTTATTAAACAAACCAAAAGGTTATATTTCTTCAGTCAGTGATCCTCACAATACCAAAACAGCAGTATCTTTGTTGCCAAAAAACCCTAGAGTATTTCCTGTAGGCAGACTAGATATGGATTCATCCGGATTGCTATTGCTTACAAATGATGGAGAATTGACTTATCGTTTAACTCATCCCAAATTTGAAATAAAAAAAACTTATGTAGCTACAGTCAATAAAAAATTAGACAAAAATATTGTAGCTATTCTTAAACAAGGCATTAAATTACCAGAAGGGTTAGCCAAGGCTGATAAAGCCAGAATATTAAATGATTATCAATTGGAAATAGTAATTCATCAAGGTTGGAATAGACAAATACGACGTATGCTAGGAGCAGAGGGTTTACGCGTGACAGAGCTAAAAAGAATAGCAGAGGGTAAACTGAAGTTAGATGATTTAGCCAGTGGTGAATATAAAGTATTAAAATTACAAGATATTTTATGAAGATAATAGCTAAAAAAAGAATACTTTGTTTTGGTGATTCAAACACTTGGGGCTGGGTTCCTTTTAGTATGGGAGCCAAAAGATATTCACTTGATAAACGTTGGACAGGCATACTTCAAAAAAGTTTAGGAGATGATTATGAAATTATTGAAGAGGGATTAGGAGGTAGGACTACAATGTTTGATGATCCTAGACCAGAATTTCCACAGAGAAATGGACTTCAAATTTTGCCTATTATTTTGGAAACTCATTTGCCTTTAGATTATGTAATATTAATGTTAGGTACTACTGACACAAAAGAAATGTTTAATTTATCAAGTCAGAAAACAACCAAAGGGATGCAAAAAATAATTCAGACAATAAAAAATTATAGAGTATTGGAGGGTTTTTCAAGTCCACAGATTCTTCTTATTGTTCCTCCAATTGTAGTTGAAGAAACTGATTTTGCTTCAAAGTTATTTAAAGGTGCTTCTGAGAAATCAAAAAAATTAGTTAAATTTTATAAAGAATTAAGTAAACAAGAAAAAATTCTTTATCTTGATCCAACGCAAGAGGTAAAAGTTGATCAGAAAGAGGGTATTCATATTGATGAAACTAATCATGAAAAATTAGCAAAATTAATTTATGAAAAAATAAAATAATGAATCTTTGGTTATTAGTATCTACAATAATAATTAGTTTGGGTTTTAGCGCTAGTTCTAGCTATCAATTACCATTGATTAGTATTTTTCAGAGTGAAGATGGTGTATCAGCCAATTTGGAAGAGGCAAACATTGATGAAACACACCAGATAATACCTCACAAAATAAACAATAAATCTTTGGGAGTAAAAATTTCAGCTGTATCAGCGGCAGTGATGGATAAAAATACTGGACTTATTTTGTGGCAAAAAAATGCCAATGAAAAAAGATCGGTGGCTAGTATTAGCAAGCTCATGACAGCTTTGGTGTTTTTGGATCATAATCCAGGTTGGAATACTGAAATCACTATGAAAATAGAAGATGAGATAAACGGAGGTACAAATCATATATTGAGAGACGAGCTTGTCAAAGTAAAAGATGTTTTTTACACTGCACTTATTGCTTCTGACAATACGGCTACTAGAGCCCTAGCACGAAGCACTGGATTATCAGAAGAGGAATTTATAAAAGCTATGAACAGCAAAGCCAAAGAATTGTCATTAAAAAATACCAGTTTTGTAGATATGACAGGCTTACAAGATGCCAATCAATCCACAGCTTTAGATGTTTTGAGTTTGGCTAATACAGCTTTTGCTAATAGTAGCATCAAAGATGCTGTAGGACATTCGGTTTATAATTTTCAAGCTGTGAGTGGTCAAAATCACAAAATAGTTAGTACCAACAAGCTTTTTAGTAGCTTTTTGGATATCAGTGCTGGTAAAACTGGTTTTACCAATGAAGCTGGTTATTGTTTGGTAGCTGAGGTAAATGGAGAAAATAACAACAATATTATTTCAGTAGTTTTGGGTTCAGATACTCATGATGGACGCTTTCAAGAACTAAAGATATTGTCAGCTTGGATTTTTGATAATTTTAGCTGGTTTTAAATAGCATTTTGTTTTATACTTATTAATAATTATGGATATATCTTGGGTATATAATATTGATCCAGCTTTAGCTACATTTTTGATGTCAATGTTGCCAGTACTTGAGCTCAGAGCAGCTATTCCCATTGCTATTGCCAACTTTGATTTACCAGCGTGGTATATATTTGTGGTAGCAGTGCTTGGTTCTTTTGTTCCGGGAATATTTATTATTTATTATTTAGGACCAATATCCAATTTTTTTAGAAAATGGTCTGTTTTGGACAAATTTTTTAGCTGGTTATTTGCTAGAACTAGAGCCAAATTTGATAAAAAATATGCTCATTTAGGTAGTATAGCTTTGATGATTTTTGTAGCCATACCACTACCAGGTACAGGAGTTTGGACTGGATCTTTGGTAGCTTGGTTGTTTGCTTTCAACAAAAAACAAGCCTTGATATATATTGGTATGGGCTCAGTCATAGCTGGAGCATTGGTTACTATGATATCAGTCGGGGTGTTGACCATTTTTGATTTTCTGCCATAGGCAGACAAGTATAATATGAAAAAATATAAACAAACTATAGTTGCCAATTGGAAATTAAAGCTAAATATTGATGAAGCTGTATCTTTGGCCAATGAATTAAAAGAAAAATTGACCAAAGAAAAATTGATAGATAAGAAGGTAGTACTTTGCCCTAGTTTTTTGACTATCAGAGAAGTGGCCAAAGTTTTGAAAAATACCAATATAGCTTTGGGTGCCCAAGATGCTTTTTCAGAAGACCAAAATATAGCTACAAGCGATCTCAAAACATTGGGTTGTGAATATATCATTGTTGGGCATTCAGATAGAAGAGCAATGGGTGATACTGATAAATTGGTAAATAAAAAAGCTAGAGCAGTTTTGGCCAACAATATGATCCCTATTATTTGTGTAGGTGAGACTTTGGAAGAATACAACAGTGGCAAGACCAAAGAAGTCTTGGCTAGACAAGTTTCTCAAGCTTTGGATGGTTTTGATAATAAATATTTTATACTAGCCTATGAGCCAGTTTGGTCTATTAGTACTAGTGGTAGTGGCAAAGTCATTACTCCAAAAGAAGCTATAAAACAAATTCAAACAATTTTGGAAAATATTCCAGATATTTTAGACAATTTTGATATTGCTTATGGTGGTAGTGTCAATCCAGATACAGTAGCTGATTTTTCAAAAGATTTTGCTGGTTCTTTGGTGGGTGGAGCTAGTTTAAAAGCACAAACATTTTTTGATTTGATTCAAAATTCATAAATAATTTTTAATATTCAGTTATATATTGCTCTTATTCTGAATTATCTGCTCCGTTGCTACGCAAAGTCGCATCTAAATCAGAATTTTCGCAATAAAAAAATTTAAACAATTTAATTATTTTAAAAGCTTATGATAGTTCCAATAAAACAGATAGTAAATAAAGCTCAGGCAGGTAGATATGCTATTGGGGCTTTTAATACTTCAAATTTGGAAATGACCTTGGCTATAATCAGGGCAGCAGTAAAACAAAAATCCCCAGTTATTATACAGACCTCTCAGTCAGCGATTGAATATTCAAATTTACCAACTTTGTTTGCTATTATGACGAGTGTCGCCAATACTGTAGGTAAATCAGTGCCAATTGCCATTCACCTTGATCATGGTAAAAATACAAAGATAGTCAAGGAATGTATAAATATTGGTTATAGTTCAGTCCACATAGATGCTTCTGAAAAGGATTATGCTACCAATATACGTTTATCAAAACAAATGGCAATCTTGGCTCATAAAAAGAAAATATGGATTCAAGCAGAGCTGGGTTCTATTTTGGGTAAAGAAGGTATGATAAAGTTGGAAACAGGCGAGATAAATATGAAAGATTTGATGACTGATCCAAATAAAGCCAAAAATTTTGTAGAGCTCACCAAAGTAGATACCTTGGCAATTTCAGTAGGTACTATCCATGGCTCTTTCAAGGGTATAGAAAGAGTAGATCAAGAGCGCTTGAAAAAAATAAGAAAATTGGTTAAGCTACCTCTTGTTTTGCATGGTGGTAGTGGTCTTAACCCACAGGTATTTAAAAAGGCTATAAAAAATGGAGTTAGTATCATAAATATTGATACAAATCTGCGTTTAGCTTTTGAAAAAGCTCTTAAAAATACAATATTTAAAGAAAGTAACATTATAGATCCGAGAAAAATATTGAATCCTTCTACAGAAGCTATGCAAAAAGAAGCAGAAAAAATGATGAGAATTTTTGGTAGTTACAACAAAGCTTAATATATGATTGATATAATATTAATAATATTAATAATTTTATCTCTGGCTTTTATCATCTGGATGGTAGTCAGAAAATTTTCACGTTTGATAAATGTAAACGTTGAACATTTGCCAGAAGTAAAAAATCAACGACAAAAAGACATTATTCTTAAAAGTCGTCTGAAAAGATCGTGGATGGGTGTTTTTGATAAAGCCAAATTATTTACAAATCCAACCAAGAGTAAAATAAAAGATGTTTTAAATCAATATTATAAAAAATTAAAAAGTATTGAAAAAGATATCAAGCGTCGTGGTTTTGAAAGACTATCTTCTTCAGTAGATAGATCTAAAGCAATTGAAGAAATACTCACTACTGCCAAACAACAAATAAATAATGAAGAATACAATCAAGCTGAAGAGACAATATTGGACGCCATTGCTATTGATCAGCATAGTATAGAGGCTTATAAATTGTTGGCAGAAATTTATAGATTAAAAAAAGAATATACTCAAGCCAAAGAAACCCTAGAGTATTTATTGAGACTTACTCATACAGAAGATCCGGATGTATATTATTCTTTGGCTGATATTGCCAAAGAAAGAGGTAATCTTAAACAAGCGGAGGAAGATTATATAAAATCTATATCATTATCAGATGATAATTATCTGTATCTTTTATCATTAGCAGAAGTATATATGGATTTGGAAGAAGAGGAAAAAGCTCTAGAAACAGCACAAAAGGCTTTATTTTTAGCACCAAACAATCCCAAGATTCTTGACTTTTTGATAAATATTAGTATAATTATGTCTGATAAAGAATTGGCTTCTGATTATTTAGATAAGCTAAAAGAAGTAAATCCAGATAATCAGAAAATTACAGAGTTCATTGAACAAATTGATAATTTATAATCTTTATATATTACCTGAGTATATTACAGTTGGCTAGTTTATCTGTCGACTGTTAATTTTTTAAAATTTGTTTTAT
>JBAZSG010000006.1:0-69722 GCA_041662585.1 Patescibacteria group bacterium
TCGTGGCGTTGCTATTGAAGAAAAAGATAAACAAATTATTTTTACCGTAAAAAATCCAGAACTAGGTACAGAAAAAGCCCTTTGGGGTCTTACTAGAGCATTGGTAAATAATGCAGTAGTAGGTGTTACAGAAGGATTTACCAAAGAATTAGAAATAAATGGTGTTGGTTTTAAAGTAGCTTTACAAGGTAAAAAATTGATTCTTAATGTTGGTTTTTCACATCCAGTAGAATATGACTTGCCACTTGGTATTGATGCTGTAGTTGAAAAAAATAATATAAAATTATCAAGCACAGATAAACAACTACTTGGTCAAGTAGCAGCCGAAATCAGATCTATAAAAAAACCAGAACCATACAAAGGTAAAGGTATCAAATATATTGATGAACAAATCCGTAGAAAAGCTGGTAAAGTAGTTAAATCAGCTTAATTAAAATACTATGAAGGATAAAAATAAAGTAAAGAGAAATAATATTATCAAAAGACAACGTAGGACTAGAGCCAAGATTGTTGGTACGGCTCAGAAGCCTCGCGTATCTGTTTTTAGATCTTTGATGCATATAAGTGTCCAAGCTATTGATGATGTATCCAAAAAAACTTTAGCAGCCATGAGCGATAAAAACATGAAAGCCAAAGGTACTAAGACAGAAATAGCTACTATTTTAGGTGAAGAATTTGGTAAAAAGTTAAAAACTAATAAAATAGCAGCAATTATTTTTGATAAAGGCGCTTATAAATATCATGGTAGAGTAAAAGCTCTAGCTGATGGGATTAGAAAAGCAGGTATAAATTTTTAATATATGGAAGATAAAAAAACAAAAGACGTGAAACCAGTAGTAGCTTCAACAGGAACTCCAGAGGCTAGAAAATTTCCGCCAAGAAAATCTGGTGGTTTTAGAGGAGCTGGTGGTAGAAAAAAAGTATCAGAAAAACCAAAAGATGATTTTGATCAAAGAGTATTAGATTTGGCTCGTGTTACTCGTGTGATGGCTGGTGGTAAAAGAATGAAATTTAGAGCTACTATGGTCATTGGTGATAAGAAAGGTAAAGTTGGTATTGGTATCGCCAAAGGAGCTGATGTATCTATGGCTATTCAAAAGTCAGTTGCCAAAGCCAGAAAAAATCTTATTGAAGTGCCTATTATTGAAGGAACAGTACCTCATGAAATACATATTTCTGATCATTCAGCCAAGATAATGATGCGTCCTGCTCGTAGTGGTAGTGGTATTAAAGCTGGTGGTGTTATGCGTGTAGTATTGGAACTCGCCGGTATCAAAGATGTAGTAGCCAAAATTTTGGGGACAAGCAACAAAGTAAATAATGCCAAAGCTACTATCAAAGCCTTAAATTCTTTTGTGCCACAAGCTGTAGCAGCCGCTAAAGCATCTAACAAAACAAAGCAGGTTGTTTTACCAAAAAAAGCTCAAGCTAAACCGGAAGTTAAAAAAGATAAAGAAAGCAAATAAGTATGTTAAGTCTACATAATTTAGAAAAATCAAAAGGTACTGACAAAAAAAGTAAAAGACTAGGACGTGGAAATGCAACTGGTAGTGGAAATTATTCTACTCGTGGTATGAAAGGACAACGTTCTCGTTCTGGTGGTAGGTCAGGTTTGGCTCTTAGAAGTATAAGAAGCTATCTTTTGGGAATTCCTAAAGTGAGAGGTTTTAAATCTTTGAATACAGCTAGAGCGATTATCAATATAGCTGATTTGGAAAAAAACTTTTCTGATGGTGATACTGTAAATATTAGAGCTATGCTCAAAGCTGGACTTATTGAAACCATTGCCAATGGTGTAAAAGTTTTATCAGACGGCAAATTAACAAAAAAAATAACTGTTGAAGCAAATGCTTATTCTGCTGGTGCTAAAGAAAAAATTGAAACAGCTGGTGGCCAAGCCATGTTAGTTAAAAAGTCAGAAAGTTCCAAAGTTGAAAAATCAGGAGATAAAAAATAATAATTTTTATTATGCTAGCTAAATTACAACAAATTTTTAAGGCCAAAGATATCCGAAACAATATATTATTTGTTTTGGCTCTTTTGATTGTATTTAGAATAGCAGCTCATATTCCAGTACCAGGTGTAAATCCAGGAGATTTGCAAGCTTATTTTGAAGGTAATCAAGTTTTGGGTTTGTTGGACTTATTTTCTGGTGGAGCTATGCAAAACTTTTCAATTGTAATGCTTGGTGTTGGTCCTTATATTACAGCTTCTATTATTTTTCAATTATTGGTGATGATTATACCAAAGCTAGAAGCTTTATCAAAAGAAGGTGAATATGGAAAAGGTAAAATAAATCAATATACTAGAATACTTACAGTTCCTTTGGCAGTAATTCAGGGCTATAGTTTTATTAGATTATTATCTAGTCAAACTGGAGGAGCATTGCTTGGCAATATGACTGCTTTGCAGTTGGTGACTACTTTACTTATAGTGACAGCTGGTACTATATTTTTGATGTGGCTAGGTGAGCTTATCACAGAAAAACACATTGGAAATGGTGTATCACTACTTATCTTTGCTGGTATTGTCAGTGGTTTGCCACAATCCCTTAGAAATACTTTTATAGCCGTAGACAATACAATGGTATTAAATTTATTAATATTTGCAGCCATTGCTTTGATTACTATAGCAGCTATTGTACTTATTACCGAAGGTACTAGAAATATTCCAGTTTCTTATGCACGTCATGTGGTAGGTCAAAAAAATGTCGGTGGTGTAAAAACTCATTTACCACTTCGAGTTAATCAAGCTGGGGTAATTCCAATTATCTTTGCTATTTCAGTACTTATATTCCCACCAATGGTGGCTCAGTTTTTTGTCAGGTCACAAGTTGATTGGATAGCTGGTTTTTCACAATGGACTATAGATATTTTTGCTGATCAGGTTTTTTATGCAGCATTTTACTTTTTAATGGTAGTATTTTTTACCTATTTTTATACTTCAGTTATTTTCAAACCAACAGAAATAGCCGAAAATTTGCAAAAACAAGGTGGTTTTATCCCAGGTATTAGACCAGGTAGACATACTTCTGACTATCTTGGTACTACTATGACTCGTATTGTCTTTGCTGGGGCTATATTTTTGGGGCTTATTGCCATATTACCTTTAGTAGTTGGTCCAATGACTGGTATTGCTACTATTGGCTTAGGAGGCACTAGTTTGCTTATCACAGTCGCTGTAGTTATAGACACCGTAAAGCAAATAGACGCTCAACTAGTAATGAGAGATTACGAAGGATTTTAAATTTATATATTTACCCCCCCTAAATCCCTCTTAGAAGAGGGACTTTTATTTTTTTATTGAGAAAATATAGTTATTCTGGTATAATTTTAGTGCTTATAATAATAAAAATATGTCAAATAAAATGAAAAAAATAGTGCTTTTAGGACCTCAAGCTTCTGGTAAAAGTACTCAAGCCAAAGTAATAATGGATTTTTTGGGTGTTCCCCTTATATCAGCTAGTCAGATTTTGCGTAAGATAGTTACCAGAGGTAGTGTTTTGGGTCAAAAAATAAAAGAAAAAATGGACAATGGCATTTTGATACCAGATGATCAAATGATTACTTTGATTTTGGGTGAATTGGGGAGTGATTATTGTTTTAATGGTTATTTATTGGATGGATTTCCTAGGAATATAAAGCAAGCCGAAGCACTAGATACTAGTTGTGGGGTAGATAGAGTATTTAATATTGAAATATCTGATGAAGAGGCCATGAGACGTATTTCTGGACGTCGTATTTGTGATAATGGTCATGTATTTCACATTGAGTACAATCCATCTTCTAAAGGAGATGTTTGTGATATTTGTGGACAAGCTCTATATCAAAGAGAAGACGATAAAGAAGAAGTAGTAAAAAGACGCTTAGAAACTTATAGAACAGAAATAGAAAAATTACTAAAATATTATCAAAAAGAAAATAAACTAGTAGTTTTTGATGGCAAAAAAGATATTGCCAAGGTCTCAGAGGATATATTAAATTATTTAAAAACAGATGTTAGATAAAAAAACTCCGGAAGAAATCAAAATTCTTAGAGAGGGAGGTAAGATATTGGGACAAATACTTCGTCAGCTAGCTAGTGATGTCAAAGTTGGCAATACGGGCAAAGCTTTAAATGCCAAAGCCGAAGAACTGATAAAACAAGCTGGAGGAACGCCAGCTTTCAAAAACTATCATGGCTTTCCAGCCGCTTTATGTGTATCTATAAACGAAGCAGTAGTACATGGCATTCCGACAGCTGAGCCTTTGCAAGAAGGAGATTTAGTGGGTATTGATTTAGGGATTAAATATAAGGGTTTTTATACCGATACAGCTATGACAGTGGGAGTTGGTAAGATTAGTCCTGAGTCAGAACAATTGCTTAAAATAACCAAACAGTCATTGTATATAGCTATAGATCAATTAAAAATTGGAGGATATATATCAGACATTGGTAAGGTCATAGAAAAATTTATCAAGCCTTATGGTTATGGCATAGTTAGAGATTTGGCTGGGCATGGGGTCGGACGAAAAGTACATGAAGAACCCAGTGTACCAAATTATTATCAAGGTAGAAAATCAGTTCAGATTTTTGATGGTATGGTTATTGCTATTGAGCCGATGCTTATCATGGGTGGTGACTGGAGAGTAAAAACTAGAGATAACAAGTGGGATGTAATATCAAATGATGGTAGTGCGACGGCTCATTTTGAGCATTCAGTAGCCATTACCAAAGACGGAAATATTATTTTGACAGAGTAATTTTAATTATTATTGCGATTATTCTACGCTAGATGCGAATTTGCTTTAGCAACGGAGCAGTCAGCGTAGAATAGGAGCAATTAATATAATTGATCTAGTATGAATAAAAAATATTTGGGTATTGATTATGGTGACAAGAGGATTGGTCTTGCTTTAGCTGAAGGCAAAGGACCAGCTTTGCCATTTAAAGTAATAGCCAATGACAAAGATTTTTTAAAAAATATCAAAGAGATTATTGTACAAGAATATATTAGTGATATTGTAGTTGGTTTGCCCAATAGTTTTTCCGGAGAAGAAAATGAAAGATTTATTTTAACCAAAAATTTTATTGAGCACTTACAGCGTGATTTAGCTATCAATATAGCTACAGTTGATGAGCAGTTGACTTCCAAACTTTATGAAAAAATGGGAGTAAGTAAAGATATAGACAAGTATGCTGCTACAGCTATTTTAGATACTTATTTGATTCAAAATGATTTATAATTTACCAAAATTTATTTTTGTTTTTATTTTAGCATTTTTTTTATCTTTAATTTTTTCAAAAATAATTATTTATGTGGCTCGCAAATTGAATATTTTGGACAGACCTAGTCAAGAAAGAAAGATACACAAACAACCCACTCCACTCTTAGGAGGTTTGGCTATTTATACTGCTTTTTTGTTTACGATTTTGATTTTGTGGCAGGGCAAATTATTGTTGGATGGTCGGGTGGATATGGAGCTAATAGCTTGGTTTTTGCTCGGAGGCTTGATTTTGATGATCAATGGGTATTTAGATGATAAATACTCTCTACAGCCTTATATTAGCATTTTGGGGCCTATTTTGGCTTCTTTAATAGTGATTTGTGGTGGTTTAAAGATTGCTTATATTAGCAATCCAGCTGGTGGAATTTTATATTTAGATAGTATATTTGGTTGGGATTTTATAGCTATTATACTTACTTTTTTGTGGTTATTGGGCATTACTTATACAACCAAGCTTTTAGATGGTATAGATGGTCTTAGTTCTAGTATTGGACTTATAGCTTCTTTGATTATTTTTGGCGTTAGTTTAAATTGGGATGTAGTGGGATCTAGTACATCCCTTTTATCTTTGGCTTTAGCTGGATCAATATTTGGTTTTTTGATGTTCAATTGGTATCCAGCCAAAGTATTTTTGGGAGAGGGAGGCAGTACTTTTATTGGTTTTGCTTTGGGAGTGCTGTCTATTATTTCTGGTTCCAAAATTGCTACAGCACTTTTGGTAATGGGTTTGCCGGTTTTGGATATTTTTTGGGTGATTATAAAAAGAGTGAGATTGGGCAAGGCCATTTGGCACGGTGATCAAGAACATTTACATTTTAGAATGTTACGCAGTGGTTTTTCACAAAAGCAAATAGTATTTTTTCTCTCAGCAGTATCTTTGCTTTTTGGAGCAATATCTATATTTTTTACTACCAAAATAAAAATAGGCGCTTTAATAATAGTTTTTGTTTTGATGTTTGCACTTAGTGCTTGGCTTAATTATCGCTTATCCGCCAAAGGCGGAGTAAACAAAGAAAAGCATGCAGAAATATAAATTTATTATAATTTTTTTTATAGTTATAGCTGCGTTACTTTATGTAGCTTATTATAATCTTAGTTATTTTAATACCCAAGTATCAGTCGTAGAAATTAAGGGACACAATTTTGATACCGATGTTGTACAAAGTTTTGCAGATATAGAGCGTGGTTTATCTGGTCGAGCCAGTATGGACGATAATCAAGCTATGTTGTTTGTTTTTCCTGACAAACAAAAGCGTACTTTTTGGATGAAGGAAATGAATTTTGCTATTGATTTGTTGTGGATAGATGGTCAGCAAATTGTTGCTTATGAAAAAAATATGTTGGCTCCAGTCAAAGATTTGTCTATTAGCGAATTACCAAGATATACTTCGCCACAACCGGTAGATAAAGTTTTAGAAATTCAAGCTGGATTAATTGATAGTTTAGATATAAAAATAGGGGATAATATTAATATAAATATATGACAAAAGAACGTTGGAAAGAGCTCAGAGCCAATGTCAAAGAAAATTTTGGTATAGAGGATGAATATGAAGAAGATTTGGAACCAGGCATAGCCGAAGTCATTCAATTTACTGGAGCTGAAGGAAAAACGTTGATGCGTTTTGTTACCAAACCAAAAGTATTGGACAAAAAAACCAGTTTTTCTCATCGAGCTGGTTCTGATGTAAAGGTAGAATATGTTTATTCAGAAGATGAAACAAGTTCTTATTTGGAAATTTATACTTGGTCAGTAGACAAAGATGATTGGGTAAAACTAGACGTAGAGGAGAGATTTTAGTTATAATATAGATTATGAATCAAACAAGAAATATTTTATTTTTGGTGCTAGCATTTATGATAGTTGGTTTAGTGACTATATTTTTTACTCATGAAGCTAAAAAAACAGACTATACCACAGTACAAGAAGATTATATAAAAGAGATAGAGCCATGGATTGATTCTGTATTGCTGGATCAATCACCAGCCAATATAGCAATTATAAAAAATAATTTTTTAAATTTTCATAGTGCAGATCGTTCTATAGGTTCAGCTCATATTGCTTTATTTTTGGCCTTTGATGCTTGGGAGAGATTTTATTTAACTGGTGACCAAGTGGTCAGAGAACAGTCTATCAAACATTTTTCTACAGCTCTTGGGTTATTACCAGATTTGAGTGATAAAATAGATAATTTGATAAGCATTATTCAAGCAGAAAGTAATTATAAACTAGAAATAGAATGATTAAATATTTAACAATATTTATTAACCCTCTTATATTATTACTTGGCTTTTGGTCTTTATTTTATAGCCAAAAGGCTATTCATTATTGGCTTATTATTATAGCCATATTGCTTATATTATTGTCTGGTCGTATTGTAGCTAAAAATAAATTTTGGAAGTTTAAAGTTTTGTGGCTTAATTTAATTTTTGTATATATTTCGCAATTATTATTTTTTCTTTTATTAATATCTGGCGACCTCAGATATATTTTATCTTTCGTCTTATCTTTATCTTGGGTTTTGATTTGGTGGCTGATATTCAAATATTTTGAAAATACAAATAATATAGAAAGTAGCAATTATTTAGCTGTTAATAAGTTTTTTTATTATATTGGTTTTTGGTTTTTAGCCACTAGTGCTTATGCTTTGGTTATATTTTTACACTTTCCATTGCTGTATACTTATTTAGTATTGATTATAGTGACATTTTTTTGGGCCTTGGATATTATCAGGGCCAGAGATGATCTGGCTTGGCCTTATTTGCTTTTTTCTTTGTTTTTACTTAGTCAAATCATGGCAGTGGTCTATTTATTGCCACTAAGTTTTTATGTGGCAGGGACTATTGCAACTTTGTGGTTTTTCTTTATAATAGATAATACAGCCAATACCTTAAAATCCTTTAGATTGTATTTAAGCTTGTTTTTATTGACTGTTTTGCTAGTATTAATCACAGCGATATTATAATTTAACCCCCCCTGTATTATATAATTATATGGATGAAAAACATCAACATTTTGCCAGACCGACCACAGAAAGGCCACCATCTATGTTCAATTTGACTATTTGGACTATTTTTGTTGGACTTGTAGCTGGTTTTGGAGGTTATTTATTGGGTAATTATTTATTACCTGGTGATAGTGCCAATTATTTTAATATCAACAATCCAGACAGAACTGTAAAAGTCAACATTGAACAACCATTGATCAATGTAAGTAATAAATATCACAATACAATAGCTGGTGTATATAAACCATCGTTGGCTGTAGCGGCTGTAGGACAATCTTTATTTTCCAAAGATGATTTTTTGGGATCGGCTGTAGTAGTCACCTCTGATGGCTGGCTCATGACTACCAATCAAGTAACTACCAGTGATAATGTCAGTATAGTCTTGGGCGACAAAATATATAAAGCAAGTAAT
This sequence comes from Patescibacteria group bacterium, assembly GCA_041662585.1. Classification (GTDB taxonomy): domain Bacteria; phylum Patescibacteriota; class Patescibacteriia; order UBA1558; family GWA2-36-10; genus XYD1-37-29. The sequence goes on from JBAZSG010000006.1 coordinate 8,685, forward strand.
TTGGTTCAAGATTTATTTAGTGGCGTGGTGTTTTTAAAAATAGATGAAAATTCTTTGCAACCAGTAAATTTTCAATTAATTGATAATTTTAAAACAGGGGAGACGCTATTTACCAGTATAGATTTGGTCAATACTTATGAACATTCTTTTAAGGCTACTTATTTGAGTAATCCTCATTATTCGGTCAATAAATATTTATTTACCGATACTATAGATTATTATATTGATATTACAGATACGCAGGTTAGTCTAGGAGCTCCATATTTTAATTTGGATGGCAATTTGATTGGTTTGGCTTATAATGTAAACAATGACACAGTACTTTTACCTTCAGAATATATAAAGCAAGCAGTCAAGCATTTATTAAACAACACCGAGCGTTCAAAATTGGGTCTTAGATATGTAGATATGGAAAATAATAGTGGCTTTTCTAGCAAAGGAAATTTGGTTTACAATCCACAGTATGCAGCTATAGTTTACAATTCACCAGCTTATAAAGCAGGCTTAAAGTCTGGTGATCAGATAGTCGCCATAAACAACGATGTTGTATCTAGCTATAGAACACTTACTTCAATATTGCAAGATTATAGACCAGGCGACACTATTGTTGTCAAAATTTTGCGTGAAAACACAGAGCAGGATATTGAAGTGACTCTTTAAATACACCATATTAAGGAGAACTTAAGGGGGTTTTCAATCTTTACAGAGGCCTTTAAAAATGTTATAATCTGTAAGATTTTAATAAATAAAAATCTTTATCAAAAATAAAGAAACCTAATATATGCTGAACTGTTAATTTATTTGCTAATATTAGCCAATAAATTAGCTAAAATCTAAACCCAATCGTGCGCTTATTTTAGTGTAATGTTTTGGGTATTTTTTACGTCTATATATATGAAGAGTATAAAAGGTAATTTACAAGAAAGAATAGCTTTTTTAAAGCTTAGATCAGGAGATTCTGATGCTTTTGCCTTTTTTTATGATAAATATGTTAAAAGTATTTATCGTTTCGTATATATCAGGGTAGGAAGCAAGCAAGTTGCTGAAGATTTGACTCAAGATATTTTTCTCAAGATTTGGCAACATTTGGTAGATAAAAAGCATGTCAAAAGTTTTCAGGCTTTTATATTCCGTATAGCTCGCAACACAGTGGTGGATCACTATAGATATTCCAAACAAGAACTGCCACTAGAGTATATGCCAGAGTCAGTTGAAATGATAGAAGGCGTGATATTGTCCAGTGACAAAAATATTGATGCTGACATATTGCTCAAAGAAATAGGCAAATTAAAATCAGAATATCAAGAAGTATTATTACTCAAATATGTTGAAGACATGTCAATAGAAGATATAGCACATGTCATGAGTAAAGATAAAAATAATATTAGAGTTACTATTCACAGAGCTCTAAATAAATTAAAAACAATTACCAAAGGTAAAAAATAATCGCGTAATAAACTCATGAGTAGTTTAATAAAAAATATTTCTCGTATCAAAAATCTGGAAAGTGTACAACCAGACAGAAGATGGGAGAAAACAACCAAATTTGATCTATTGGATGAAATATCATCTCAAAATAGACTGATGCAAGCCTACAAATTATCAACCTCCCAAAAGGTAGATCTTTTTGTGATGCGTTTTTTCAATCGCGTTGCTCCATCAATGTCCAAAGTTTTGGCAACATTTTTGGTATTTATGATGTTTTTTGGCGTAAATATGGCTGCTCAGGCTTCTGTACCAGGTGAAACATTGTGGCCAGTAAAGAGATCTATTGAAGAAGCAGAAATATCTCTTACTTTTAGTCCAGTCAAAAAGACAGAAGTCCACATAAAACATGTCAATGAAAGGTTAGATGAAATTGATAAAATTTTAGAACCAGCTGTCAATGTAGAACCAGCTGTCAAAGAACAAAAAAATAAAGCTATTAAACAAGCTATTACTCATTTAGAAAAAGATGTTACTTCTGTTGATAGCTCACTCAAGATTGTAAAAAGTGAAAAAGAAGCTTTGGAAGTAGTAGAACTAGTCAAAAAAGTGACTGATGCTACCAAAGAAGTAGATAATAAATTAAGCGAAAAAAAGCTAACAGCTAAAAATATTGATAATCAAGCACTGGACGAAGCCTTGACTCAAGCCAAAGTATTGAATAAACAAGTTAAGAAAGCGGCTGTAGCTGTAGCCATTGAAGTACACGAAGAATTACAAAAAACAACTGAAGATAAGGCTGCTTCACTAGTAGTCAAGACTACTAGTACGCCTAGTGAAATATCTGAGATTAGTAAGGTAGGACCTTTTGAAACAAGTACTACAGATATAGTAGACAAGGGAGCTAGTAAAGAATTATCTTCAGAAGAAGTAGCCACTATCAATAATATAGTCAAAGAAATCTTAGTCTCAGAAATAGCTGATCTTTCAGCTGAAGTAAAAGATGTCAAACAAAAAGTAGAAATAGTCAATTCAGAAGCTTTAAAGGCTATAACTAAAGATGCTTTAGGAGAAAAAGATAAAACAAAAATCATCAGCTCTGAGCTAGATGAAATAGAGATAATAAAAAAAGAAAGTTCGGAAGATAGTGAAGTAGTATTGACCGAAGCCAAAGTATTGTTAGACAGTGGAATGTTTAAAGATGCTTTTGAAAAAGTATCTGAGGCCAATGAAAAATATCAAAAAGCCGAAGTGACTTTGGAAAAGATTGGTCAGGCTATCAAAGTAAATGAAGCTAGTGATGCAGCTGCCAAAGCTCTTGAAAATCAAAAACCACCTGTTGTTGAATTGCCAATTAGTACTACTACCACTTCTACAATAGAAAAAACACCTGATATTGAAATCATAAAATCTTCTGCTATTGATATCAAGGATACTGAAATAATCAAAGAATCAGAAGAAGTGACAAAATAAATAAAATTTTTATAGTTCATTTTAATAATTAATTTATAATCCCATCGCGACGTGGCTGATTTAGTCCATCAGGGGCGTCATATAGTCTGAGGATATTTAGTTTTTGTTCCCATGCACGAATGAAAACTAGTATCCCTAGATTATCGCCTAATCGCGCGCGAAATAGGGATTAGTTTATAACTTGCTATAGAGGGTTATAAACACAACACTCTTGTCGTTGGGCCCTGCCCGGCACAAGATTTTAATTAACGTTCCTAGACAATCTATTTTTTCAGATGGATTTGTGAGCCTATTTATTTAGTTAACCAGAAAGGTCGGCATGGCAATGCCGTGGGTGCTAGATATAATAGTCTGAGCCTCCATATGGTGGAGACGTTTGCAAATTGTCTTATTAAATAATGTTTAGAGAACTTTTAAAACCGAACAAATGAGTTTAATAAAAAAACTTTTTGTGTTTTCCTTGGTAATTACCACTGTCCTATCATTTAATCCTTTTAATGTTAAGGCAGCCGGTAGTTATGGAGCAGGATCACTTCTTGCTCTACAAGGCGTACAAGGTTCAGCCGTTTATTATATTGGTTCAGATGGAATGAAATATGTCTTCCCTGATTCAAAAACATATGCTACTTGGTATGACAATTTTAACGATGTTGTTAGAGTTGACGTAGCTGAGTTAGACATGTATCCAGACGGCGGAGCTATGACTTATCGTGCTGGTACCAAATTGGTAACTCACGAAAACACAGCCAAAATTTATGCCGTAGGTCCTGGTGGATTACTTCACTGGATTCCTACAGCAGAAATAGCTGAAGATTTATATGGAGCAAACTGGGCATCTAGAGTACTAGACGTAATTCCAGGATACTTCTCTTCAAGCTATGTTTCAGGCGCTGATTTATCTGATATGTATCCAAGTGGTACATTATTGCAAATGGGCGAAAACATGTACTATGTAGATGGTACAAGTGTAAGACCTTTTGCTGATGCTGATGCCTTTGAAGCAAACAACTTTGCTTATGGTAACTTAATCACAGTTACTAGCGTTTCAGCTTATACATCAGGTACATCAATCACTGGTGAAGAGACTGCCCTATCTGGCTTTATGCCAGCTGAAGGCAGTGGTCCAGTTGTCTCAGGTGGCAACTTGACAGTAGCTATTGCTAGTGGCACTCCAGCCTCTGGAATGGTTGTAGGTGGTGCAGCTCGCGTACCATTTACCAAATTAGCTTTGACTACTGGTAGTCAAGGTGTAACCATTGATACAATGGTTGTACAAAGAGGCGGAATTGGTCAAGATGGTGCTTTTGATAGTATCGATATTTTAGATGGTACTACAATGCTTCCATATGATGCCAATTCAAAAACCTTCAATTCAAATCACCAAGCTACATTTACCAAAGATTTGGTAATTCCAGCTAATACCACTAAGTATGTTTACTTAGCTGCTAATATGGTTTCTCAGACTACTATTGGTACTTCTTATGCTGGAGAAGCTCCAGCTCTAGGATTAGCAGCCGTTACTTTAGTTGGAAGTGGTTCAGTAGGCGGTTCATTACCAGTTTATGGTAATACTCAAACCTTAAATGGAACCATTGCTATTGGTACCGTTGGAATCCAAAGAGGTTCTTATGGAAATGCCACTTCAACTTCAATTGAAGTTGGTAAAACTGATTACACTTTCTTCTCATTTCAAGTAAATCCTTCTTCTGTAGAAGATGTAACTTTCAACCAAGTAGCTGTTTACCAAGAAGGTACAGCAGTATTGGGTGATGACATCACCAACATTGAACTGTTAAAAGATGGTGTGAAGGTTGCTGATGGTGTTGTCGATGGTAAGTACGTTACTTTTAGTGGTATTAATACTGTTATTCCAAAAGGACAAACTTATCAATATGCAGTTAGAGCTGATGTTGACGGCGGTTCACTTAGAACAGTAGACTTGGGTATATATCGCACTACCGATTTATTGGTAACTGGTAATACTTATGGTTATAACATCACTCCAAGTTATAGTGGAGCTGGTTCATCATATACTAGTTCTTCAGTTTATAACAAACCAGTATTAAGTGATAATCAATTTACCATGTCAAATGGTACTTTGACTGTTGAAAGAGGTAATATAGTTGGTTCTGAAAACATTACCCTTGGTAATGATCAAACATTAGGATCATTCAAATTCACTGTAAAAGGCGAAGAAATTGATGTTACTGCTTTGACTTTGACAATAGCTTCTTCTGCAACCGCTACTATTGAAGATGCTTTGGCTGGTGTAAAATTAGTTGATAGCAACGGTACTACCGTAGCTGGTCCAACTGATGTTACCAACAATGCACTTACAGTTGCCTTTACTGACACATTTACTTTACCAGTTGGTGAAAGTGAATATAAAGTAGTAGGTAATATTGCTAACAATGGTGGTTGGGCAGCTAATGATACTATTTATGCTAGCATCAGTACTCCAGCAACAGCTATTACAGCCACTGGTGTTATTACTGGCAATAGTATTACTTCTGGTACAGCCACAGCTATTAATACAAATACCCAGACAGTTAAAGCTGCTTCTTTGACCGTAACCAAAGATACCCTACCAACTACAAGCACCGTTATCGCTGGTGCTCAAGATGTAGTATTGGGTTCTTGGACATTTGATACTACAAATTCAGGAGAAGATATCAGAATTACATCTTTGGTATTTGCTGCTTCTTCAACAGATGCTACTAACCTAACTGTATATAATGGCGTTTATGGTAGTGGTGGAGTTGCAATGAGCCCAATTAATTCTGCTCCAACAGTTGCTGATGGTGCTTCTTCAACCTTTGCTTTTGATGAACCAATAGTTATTACCAAGAAGACAAGTAAAACTATCCAATTGGTAGGTGATATCAATAGTAGTGCTACTACTGGACAAAGTGCTCAATTTGGTTTGACCGATGTAACAGCAGCTACCAACGCTTCAGTTGTAGCTTATGGTGTAACTACTGGAAATAGAGCTACATTATCTCTTACTGCTGATAATGGTGCTACACTTACTTATTCAGCCGCTGGCGCTGTTACTGTAAGTACATACAACAATCCATCAAATGCTATTGCTAGAGCAGGTGCTACTGGCGTTACATTTGGCAGTGTCAAGCTAGATGCTCTATATGAAAATCTAGATTTAGACCAATTGATTGTTTATGTTGCTGACGGTGCTTTGACTGGTACAGCTACTGGTAATTATGCTGATGTCAACAAAGTATACATTTATGATGGTACTACTTTGTTAGCTTCAAATGCTATCCCATCAACTGGTTTGTATACATTCAACTTTGACAATGGTACTTTGACTGTCCCTGTAGACGGTTCAAAGACTTTGACAATCAAAGCTGACTTGAGTACTATCAGTCAAGTAAACGATGTACCAGGTACTCCAGCTGCCGACATTGCCTTTGGCTTTGGTGGTACAGATGGATTTAAGTTTACCGGTACTTCTTCAAATACCACAGCTACAGAGACCTACAATGGTTCTACATCTTCAGCTATGATATTGCATAAAGCATTACCAACTGTTACCGTTGCTCAAAGTAGTGCTGCTTTAGGTGCTGCTACTACAATGGCTAACGGTGCTTCAGACTTGTATGCTTTCAAAGTCACTGCTGATGCAGCAGGTAGTGAAGTATTACTATACAGAGCTACATTTGAAATCGCTACTGGTGGTGGCGCAACCGTTACAGTTACCAACTGTTATCTAAAGGATAGTGATGGTAATACTGTAGGTGCTGCTGCTACTCCAACTGATGTTGATGGTGCTCCATCTTATGTATCATATGTATTCAACAATCCTGACATCTCAGCTGGTAATACCAAAGAAGCCTTGATGGTTGCTGCTGGTTCTAGCGAGACTTATAAGTTGAATTGTACTTTAGCTAACGCTGCTTCAGGAGATAATATAGCTGTTGCCTTAGTAGGTGACGTTGCTTCTTCTACTCTAGCTGCTAGCTTTGGCACCCCATCTGCTACTGGTCAAAACAATGCAGATGCTTGGGCCGCTGTAGACAAAGGAAACTTTGTATGGTCAGATAACTTCAAGAACCGTGGCCTAGCCACAGACGGTGCTAATGCTACTGCCTGGGGACAATGGTACAATGGTTACTTGGTATCTGGTCTAGGTACAAGTGGTACTACTACTGCTTATACAATTGGTTGGTCAAGCTAAATAATTCTTATTTAGTGAGATTAATTAATTCAAAGATATACAGAAACACACCTCTCCCCATTTTGGGGAGGGGTGTTGTCAAAAACAAGTAAATATAATAGAATTAGCTAGTAATTTTATAGATTAAATTTTTAATACAATGAAAAAAACATACCAAAATTTGATTATTGGAGGCTTAATATTGTTGGTTATAGCTTTTATATTTGCTTGGACAGCATATTTTAAACAAAACTCAACAAAAATTATAATCCCTGATATAAGCAAAATTTATACTATAGAAGATTTTTCAGACTCTAGTTTAGACGAAGAGAGTTTACAAAACCTTATCAAGCGTTTAAATAATGATCAAAAATATTTAAGAGAAGGCACCTATGAAAGCGAAGTACAACGTTATGATATTTGGGTGGATATTGCCAATTTAAAATTTGCTTTAGAAGATTATGATAGTGCAGTAGAGATATGGGAATACGCTATTACTTTAAATAATTCAAATCCATTGGCCTTCGCCAATTTGGCCAATTATTATAAATCATTTGCCAATGATTATGAAAAAGCAGCTTATTATTATGATCAAGCTATTCAAAAAGATAACGTTGGTTATTATTTTGATTATGAAGCCTATGCAGAATTATATATAAGGTATTTGCCAGAAGATCCACATAGAGTAGAAATTATTATGCTTGATGGTGTAGCTAAAGCAGTTGGGAATACTAAATTAAATTTTTATTTGTTTCTTTATAATTATTGGAATGAAAAAGGAGATTCAAATAAGACAGCACAATATAAAGATGAAATTTTAAAAATAGACGCTAATTATCAATTTTAATTATGGAAGTGTTAAAAAAAGTTTTGAATAAAGCAATTTGGTTGTTGATTATAGGCGCTTTAGTGGTTCCACTTTATGTTGATAGTGATTTTTTCTTTCCTTATATTTTTAGCAAGACATTAGCCTTTAGAATAATAATAGAAATATTATTATTGCTATGGTTAATTTATATATTTATAAAGAAAAATAAAATTAATATTGATTGGTTGACAATCACATTTTTTGTGATGTTGGTTTTTATGTATGTTTCGTCCATTTTTGGGCACAATTTTTCTTTGAGCTTTTGGAGTACAATAGAAAGAGGAGAGGGATTGTTGCTTTGGACGCATTTATTTTTTTATTTTTTTATATTACACAATTTTATTCAAGAAAAAAAACAATGGTTGTTGTTGTTTGATGTATTCTTTATTATTGCGCAAGTAGTAGCTGTGGTTGGACTATTGCAGTATGCTGGAGTAGACTTTATCAATCACTCAGGAGTAGCTGAAGAGCGCATAGCTTCGACTATAGGCAATGCAGCGTATCTAGCTGGTTATTTATTGTTTGCTTTTTTTATTGGTTTATATTTGATGTTTAAACGTCAAAATATTTGGTTGAGCTTGTATTATTCTATAGCGATTTTGATAGATATTTTTATCGTAATTCAGACTGGCACTAGGGGAGCATTTTTGGCCTTTATTATTAGTATTTTATTATTTGTTGTATATAATATTTTTAAACTGGCCAATAAAAAAATTAAGTATTATGTATTATTTTTAGGTATTTTATTTATTATTTTTTTGGCATTAGTTTTTACTAATAAAGATAGTAGTTTTATACAAAACAACTTACCTTTACGTAGAATAGTTAGCATTTCTTTAGAAGAACGTACAGCTCAGACTCGTTTTATGGCCTGGGAGTCTGCTTGGCAAGGATTTAAAGACAGGTCTATTTTGGGACACGGGCAAGAGCATTACGCAGTGGTTTTTAATAAATATTTTAATCCAGAAATATATTCTCATGTTGGTTCCAGAATTTGGTTTGATAGAGCACACAATATTTTCTTGGATCATTTGGTGACAGGTGGATTAATAGGCTTTATTCTGTATAGTATTTTAATTATTGGACCTATCTGGCTTGTTTTAAAAAAGATATTTGTCAAAAAATCTCATGACAATCAGGAAAACGATAATATTTGGGAAAATTTTGCTACACAAATGTTATTTTTGGCAATATTTTCTTTTATATTCCAAGGGCTTTTAGTTTTTGAAGCACTAGTCACTTATTTGCCTTTATTTTTGATAATCGCTTTTGTGATAAAAGAATATACTGAACCAAAGTTTATAATAGAAAACAGCAAAAAAGTTTTAATATCTTTGATGATATATGCTATTGCTTTTATACCCATAATGTATATTGTGAATATCAAAGAAGCCAAGGCAAATTTGGAGGTGATTGATGCCCTACAATTGCAATCCATAGATTATAATCAATCAATTGTGGGTTATGAAAAAGTATTGAATTATAATAGTTCTGGTACCAATGAATATCTTCGTCGAATGACAGAATATGTAGATGGTTTGATAATAAATAGAAATGTCAGTCCTTATGAAGCTACCCAATTTGTAGATATAGTAGATAAAGCATTAGAAAAAAGACTTCAGGAGTTTCCAGAAGATGTAGCCACTTATTTGTTATTTATGAGACACTACAACTACACTTATGTACTTGATCCAGATAGATTGTACAAAGTTGAAGAATTGGGCAAAAAAGCTTTGGAATATAGTCCAACTAGACCACAGATATATTATGAATTGGGTTATGCCGATTTGTATTTATATCAGAGAATGATAGAAGATGCTAATACTGATGAAGCTAAAAAATATCAGGTAGGAACAGTGGACAATTTTCAAAAAGCTATCGATTTAAATAATGATGTGATGGAGTCTTATATCAATATGATTATGGTATTATTGACTAGTGATCAGTCAGATAAAGTGCAATCTTATATAGATATTATGGAGAATATGGGCATAGATTATAAAAAAGAGTCATCATTATCTAGAATGGCAAACTCAGCTTTACATGCTGAAGACTATAAATGGGCTGCTTATTTTAGTGAGTTATTGATAAAAGTAGTGCCAGAAAATCCTGACTATTATATAAATACTGCCTTAGCTCTAGCATATTTAGGCGATTATGATAGAGCTATTGAAATAGCTGAAGAGATAAAGAATTTTGGTGGGCAATATATTATTCAATCAGAAGAATTTATTAAAGATATAAAATCAGGAAAATTAACTAAATAAATGTTTTTATTATCAAATAAAGCAGAATCTTATATTGAGAAACTAATAAAAATTATTACACCAAGTATATTTTTTATTCCTTTAATATTAAATTCAAATTTTTATTTTCCTTTTGTTACACCACGGACATTTTTATTTAGACTGATAGTGACTATTATATTTGCTTTGTATTTAGTTTTGTTTGTGTTTAGTAAAGAAAAATATAAATCTTTTGGAACTAAAATACTCTTGGCGTATATAAGTTTTGCTTTTATACTTACTTTATCTAGTCTTTTTGGTGGTGATTTTTTGTATAGTTTTTGGGAAAATGCAGAGAGAATGGAAGGTTTATTGGGTTTATATTATTTGATAGCCTTTTTTGTTGTTTTAGTAGGAGTTTATCATCGCAAAAAATCATGGCAATTTTTGCTTTATGTGACTTCTTTTGCTTCTTTTATTATAGCTTATATTGCTCTTTCTCAGGCTTTGGGCATAGATTTATTACTGGCGTCCTCTGGTGGAGCTAGAGTATCAGCTACTTTGGGCAATCCTACTTATCTGGCTGCTTATGCACTTATTCATATGTTTTTGGCAGCTTATCTATTGCTCAAAAATACCAAAAGACGACTTTCTTTTGAATTGATAGGGTTTTATGTCTTGGATTTAATATTAATAATTTTAGAAATATTTTCTCGAAATAAAGGAGGAGTAGGTATAATTACTATTATTTTTAGAAATATATATTTGGTGCTTTTATTTTTTGTGCCTCAGCTATTGGTACATTTAAATTTTTTCTTCCGTCATAGTAAACAAAAATTAGCTCAAATTAGTCGAAAAGCTTATTTTGTGATTTTAATAATATTAAATTTCATTGCTTTATTTAATACTCAAACTAGGGGAGCATTGGTGGGTATTTTTGTAGCTTTGTTGACCATAGCTATATTTTTGTTGTTTAGTAAGTATGTACATAAAAAATTAAAATATTCAGTAGTCGCTTTATTATTATTTTTTATAATTTTAGTTTCTTCTATATTTGCATTTAAGCAAAGTAGTGTAGTGCAAAACAACAATACCTTGAGAAGAGTAGCTAGTATTTCTTTGTCTGATGCTACTACCGAGACTAGGTTACTCACTTGGCAAATAAGTATACAGGGTTTTAAAGAAAAACCAATACTTGGTTGGGGAGAGGATAAATTTTATGTAGTATTTAATAAATATTTTCCAACTGCCATTTTTGAAGACTTTGGTTCACGGGTTTGGTTTGATAGACCACACAATGTATTTATCCAACAATTGATACATGGTGGTTTGTTGGGATTATTGGCTTATTTGGCAATATTTTGGTTTGCTTTCAAAAATTTATTTAAGCATTACCAAAAAACCAAAGACGCAAAGACTATCAGTATTTTTGGTGGACTTATCATCGCCTATATGGTGCAAAACTTTTTTGTTTTTGATAGTCTCAATACCTATATTTTGGTAATATTGATTTTGGCTATTACAGTATTTTTGGGAAATGATAAAAAACCGATAGATACCAAGCAATCAGTGCCTAGTGACAATAAACTTTGGGTAGCTACTGGATTGTTTTTATTCATTTTGATTAGCGGATATTATTTAAATATTCCAGCTGCTAAAGCCAACAAAGATTTTGTGGCTATTTATCAGGCTTTGAGAGCTGAGCCTGCAAATTTACCATTCAACGAAGACCTTAATCAAGAATTAATTGATATAATAAATAGTAATTATTTTGGTAAATTTGAGTTTAGACAAGTATATTCAGAATACGCTTATTCTCTTTTACAAGTTCCCGAAGTACCAAATTACAGAAAAGGTAAAACCATGGAACTAGCTGAGGTAGAGCTCTTAAATAGTATAGACGAGCAGCCAGACAATGTCAGACATCATAGTTTTTTGGCTAATCTTTATTTGGCTGGAGCTAGACTAGATCCAAGTTATGCTCAAAAAAATATCAGATTGGTAGAAGATAAAGCTTTGATACTCAGCCCTACTAGGACACAACTTTATTATACACTGGGTAGTGCTTATATGACTTTACAAGATAGTGATAAGGCTATAGCCAATTTTATCAAAGCCAAAGAATTGTCACCACATGTTTTTGAATCATATCAAAATTTATTTTCAGCTTATTTGAGTACAGATAGAGTAGAAGAAGCCAAACAAGTCTTGCTTGAAATAGAGGATAATACTCAGCCTTCAGCAGCAAACTATAGTAATTTGGGTCAAATACTCAATTATTTTGGCATGACAGAAGAAGCTGTTAATTATATAGAAACAGCTACCTTAACATATCCTCAAGAGAGCAATCTTTTAATTCAGTTGCTAGTTTACTATGATAAGCTAGATGATCAAGTAAAATTGAACGAAACATTAGCAAAATTAAAAATACTTGATCCAGCTACAGCTAGTCAAATTGAGATAAATTTAAAAAGTTTATAAAAGACAATAAAAATAACCTCGCAGGTTTTTAAACCTGCGAGGTTATTTTTTAATCTTAAGCTAAGCGGACATTATTAATTTTGATTCTTTTTTGGATATTATTTTTTTATCCCCCAAAATATTCACTAGAGTATTTACTTTATTATCGTTTTTATGAATAGTACCCATTATATCTACTCTAAGGTCACTTAATTTGTCATCTAAATAGTCTTTTGTGACCATTGTAGATTTAATATTTACTATTTGTGACTCCATACCATCCATCCTATTATCCATTTTATCGAAGCGTTGATCTATTTTCTCAAAGCGTTGATCTATTTTCTCAAAGCGTTGATCTATTTTGCTGAATTGGCCTTCCGTATAATTGGCAAAACTGTTAATTGATTTAGCTAATTCGTCAATATTATTAGTGTTTTGGTCTACTTTTTGTTCTAAACCTCCTACTTTTTTGTCCAAGCCTTGGATTGCTTGGAGTATTTTTTGATTTGATACTTCGCTTTTCTTCTTTTGCATAGTATTAATATTAATTATTTAGGTCACTATATTATATAATAGTCATTTTAAAGTGTCAATTTTAGCTTATTTTGTTAAAATAATCTAAGATATAGCTCTTTGGTTTTAGCTAGACTTTGCTTGAGATCAAAATTGCTTACAATGTTTTGATAATTTTTTTCTAGAATATTTGAATTTATTTTATCAATTTCTTTGATAGCCGTGGCTAGAGATAGAGGATTGGCTGGAGAGACCAATAGACCAGTTTCTTTATCTTTTATTATTTCAGGTATTCCACCTACTTTGGTGGCTATGACAGGTATTTTGGCGAGCCCTGCTTCTAAGAGAACATAAGGCAGACCTTCTTTGACAGAAGGGAGTATAAAAGCAGTAAAGGCCTTGAGGTATTTATGGGCAGTATCTTTGGCACCGAGCAATTTAAAATATTTATCTAGATTATTATCCTTGATTTGTTGTTTTATATTTTCCAGCTCTGGGCCATCTCCTATAAGTACCCATTGATAGTTTTCCAATAGAGGAGACTGTTCATCTTGTAAGATTTTGATAGCTTCGACTAGATAGCTATAGCCTTTGGTTTTATAAAAGCTAGCAATAGTACCAAAATATTTTTTATTTTTATCTAATCCCAATTTTTCTAGAGCAGTAAAGCGATCATAAAAATTTGTATTATCTATATCAATACCATTGTGTATAGTGATTATTTTATTTTCTGGAGCTAGTTTATTATCAATAGCACTTTGTCTATCGGCTTCAGATACTGTGATCACAGCATGATTGATGCTAGAAGATATTTTTTCAGAGAATGTATACAATTTTTTTTTAAACTTTGATAGTGGCTCATTGAAGACAAAACCATGAGCTGTATAGAGTATTCTAAGTTTTGTATTTGTGATGTTGGCAGAATACATACGAGCAGCCAAGGCTCCCAACAACCCAACTTTGGAACTATTGAGATGTACCAAATCATATTTTCCAGCATTGTATATTTTAAGAATTTCCATTGTAGCTAGATAATCTTTAGAAAAGTCTATATTTCTGATTAGGTATGGTATAGGGAGACTTTTTATGTTTAGCTGTTTTAATTCTTCCAAAAATTTTGAGTCAGTATTTTTTTCTTCGCCATAGGCCACATGGATTTCATTGTCTTCGCCAAAATATTTGGCCAAAGCTAAGACATACTTTTGAGCTCCACCAAATTTTGTTTGAGTGATGATATATAGTATTTTTTTGCCTTTAAGCTCTTTATTTGTATTATCTTTATGGCTAATATTAGTCATTTCTTTAATTGATTTATTTAATAAATACTGGTATAATTTTATAGTATTTACAAAGCTAAAGCAAGCTTTTTATTAGAAAATAGCCAAAATGAGGATAGTAATTGCAACAGGTATATTTATTCCCGAGCTTGGTGGTCCAGCTACTTACGCCGCTAAGATAGCGGATAGTTTTTTAGCTTTGGGTCATCAAGTCAAGATTGTTAGTTATTCTGATCAGAGTAGTTATGATTTGGACAAAAATTTAGCTTATCCAATTTTTAGAGTAAAAAGATCTAATAAATTATTAAATTATCTAAATTATTTTAAAGTCTTGCGACAGGTCGCCAAAGATGCTGATGTTATATATTCTTTTGATCATTTTAGTGCTGGCATTCCAACGGCTTTGTTGGCTAGTATTTATCAGAAACGTTTTTATATTCGGGTCGGTGGCGATTTTATTTGGGAAAGATATTTGGATTTAAATAATTCGGCGGTTACTCTAAAAGATTTTTATAAAAACAATTTGCATCTTACGGCCGAGGGAAAAAGGTTTAAAGTTATTTCCTGGGTGTTTAAAAAATCCACCGGTATTATATTTACTACCAAATTTCAATTGGAAATATTCCAAAAGTATTATAATTTATTATCAGATAAACTATTTGTAGTTAATAATCCTATTAGTAAGGGGGCTAAGATATCCAGAGACATTGTTAATAAAGAAATCATCATGACCGGACGCTTTATTCACAAAAATAATATTTTAAATTTAATCAAAGCTTTCAAAAATATTTCTGACAAAAGCTATAAATTGATTTTGATAGGAGAAGGAGCTATCCAAAACAAAATGGAAAATTTAATAAAAGAATTAGCTATAAGTGACCGGGTTTTTATTGAACCAAAGCTTTCCAGAGATGATTTAGCCAAGAGAATGTCTGGAGCTTATCTAGCTATTTGGCCATCACTGACGGATATTAGCCCCAATTCTATGCTAGAAGCCTTGAGTATCAATGTACCAGTTATCAGCTCTATAGAGATTGGTTTTGATTGGCTCAAAGACAAGATAAAAACTTTTGATCCTAGAGAGGTTTCAGAAATTACAGAGGCTATTGATAGCTTATTGGACAAAGACGCTTATTTGGCTTATCAAGAAAAAATAAACAAAATTAGCTATGAGTACACTTATGCTCAAGCGGCTAAAGATACTATAGATATTTTAAAATAATGAAAGAATTAAAAGACACTTCAATATTGATGATTAGTATGGACATTGGATTATTGGAAGCCAGTGGCTCTGGTGATGTGATAGCTAGACATCAGCAATATGCCAAGCATTTGAAAAAATTGGATATTATTGTTTTTGGTAAAAGTAATAAAACAGAAAATAAATTGGCAGTCAATTTTCAAGTTTATGGAGTAGGTAAAAATATTTTTTCTTTTTTTAAAGCCAAAAGTTTAGCTACCAAGCTTTACCAAAAAAATAACTATGATTTGATTGATACTCAAGATCCACATTGGACCGGTCTATTGGGACTAACACTCAAGAAAAAATTTAAGACAAAACTGGAGATTCATTTTCATGGAGATTTTTGGCAAAATAATATTTGGTTAAATGAGTCTTGGAAAAACAAGTTTTACAATTTTTTGCAAAGTAAAATAGTCCCACAAGTAGATGCTATCAGAGTGGTCAATCCCAGAATAAAAGAAAAATTGATAACTGCTAATATTTATGCCAAAAAGATAAAAGTAATAAATACTCCAGTTAACGAAGAAGAATTTATTAGAGCTGTAGCAGAAAAAGATATACTAGCCATTAAAAATCAATATAATAAAAAAATTATTTTTTTTGCTGGACGTTTGGTAGCAGCCAAAAATCTTATATTTCTTTTGGAAGTAGTCAAATTGTTGTATAGAAAAAGAAATGATTTTGTATTACTAGTAGCTGGCAAAGGTGATGAACAAGAAAATTTAGTAAATTTTGTAAATAATAACAACTTGGAAGAAGTGGTTTTTTTACTTGGTCCCCAAAAACACCAAGATTTAGTGACTTATTTTAAGGCTGCTTATATTCATGTTTTGCTCTCTACCAACGAAAGTTTTGGCAAGACTATTATTGAAGCAGGTATGACAGGTTTAGCAACGCTCGCTTCTAAAACACTTGGTGCTTCTTTTATTATTAAAGATAATAGCACTGGCTGGCTGGTTGATATAAATGATTTAGATAATACAGTCACAAAACTAAACAATTTGCTTGATAGTCCAGACGAAGTAATACAAGTAGGTAATAGAGCCAAACAAGACTTTGTAGAACATCATGGTCAAACTAAAACATTTCAAAAAGTAAATGACTTTTGGCAAGAAATAATAAATGATCAATTATAAGTATGAGGTTGCTAATGATTACTAGAAAAGTAGATAGAGATGATGGCCTTGCTGGCTTTACTTACAATTGGATAAAAAAATTGTCTAGTAAAGTGGACGAGCTCTATGTAATGTGCCTAGAAAAAGGTAACGATAGAGACCTGCCAGACAATGTACATGTATATTCTTTGGGCAAAGAAAATGGCAAAAATAGATTTAAAGAATTTTTTAGATTTCATTATTTGGCTATCAAATTGGTACCAAAAGTAGATGGTATTTTTGCTCATCAAAATCCAGAATATGGAATACTTATTTCACCTTGGGCAAAGATTTTTAGGAAAAAATTAATAGCTTGGTATACTCACAAACAAGTTAGCCTAAGATTAAAGATATTAAATTTGGTTTCTGATAAGATGGTAACAGCTTCTAAAGAAAGTTTTAGATTAGTTAGTAATAAATTACAAGTATTACATCACGGTATAGATACAGATGTTTTTTATTTTAAAGACAGAGTAGTTAAAGATACTTTAAATATTTTAAATATTAGTCGTATTTCTGCTACCAAGCGTATTGATAAGATGATTGATATAGTAGCTGAATTGAAAAAAATATTAGATAAAAAAGTTGTTTTTAAAATAGCTGGCGTACCTACTTTGGAAAAAGATAAATTATTTTTAGAAACTTTAAAAAATAAAGTAAAAGAATTCAATTTAGAATCAAATGTAGAGTTTTTGGGATCAGTACCCAATCATTTAACACCGGCATTGTATCAAGAAGCTGATTTATTTTTTAATTTTTCCCAGACAGGTAGTCTTGATAAGACAGGACTTGAAGCTATGAGTTGCGGTTGTTTGGTACTAGCTTCAAACGAGGCTTTTAAGGATATTTTAGAGCCTATAAACTCATTATTTTATATAGCTAGTACTGAACAGGCTGTAGAAAATATTAAAAAGATTTTAGCCATTGATAATAATGATTTACGTTTAAAATTGCGCAATTATGTCAAAGAAAATCATGATTTGGATAAATTAATTACTAAGATAGTAAAATTGTATGAGTAGACAAGTAGACAAAGAACATTACGATTTCTCTAAATATTGTAATACCAGCAGATTCATTAGTTATTGGCATCAACTAGATGAGATTATTAAATTAAATCCGCAAAGTGTTTTGGAAGTAGGAGTTGGTGATAAGGTCGTGGCTAGTTATTTAAAAAATAATACGGATATTGTCTACACTTCTTTGGACATTGCAGAAGATTTGAAACCAGATATAGTAGGCGATATAGAAAAAATGGATTTAGCGGACAACAGCTTTGATATTATTTGTGCTTTTGAGGTATTGGAGCATTTACAATTTGATGATTTTGATAAAACACTTAGAGAATTATCTAGAGTTTCAAAAAATTATGTAGTGCTTAGTTTGCCACATTGGGGCAGACATTTTTCTATAGAAATAAGATTACCATTTTTGGGTAAAATAAAATGGCAATATAAATTTAATTTTTTACCAATTAAACATAAATTTAATGGACAACACTATTGGGAGATTGGTAAAGCAGGATATTCTATAAATAAAATAAGAAGTAAAATCCAAGAGGCTGGTTTGAATATTGAGAAAGATTATGTCTCTTTTGGATCACCTTATCATCATTTTTTCATTTTAAAGAAAAAAATAAATGTGTGGAATAAATGGATTTAATTTTAGGGATGAAAATCTGATCAAGCAGATGAACAACAAAATCAAACATCGAGGTCCTGATGATTTGGGTGTTTTTTTGGATGATATTTTTTCTTTGGGGCATGTTAGATTATCTATTATTGATTTGTCCCAGCGTGGGCATCAGCCTATGTTTAGTAGCGATAAAAATTATATTATTATCTATAATGGTGAGCTGTACAATTTTGAAAAAATAAAAAAAGATTTAAAATCAAAGGGATTTAAGTTTACTTCAAATACAGATACGGAGGTAATTTTAAATTCTTATATTGCTTATGGGGAAAAATGTTTAGATAAGTTTAATGGTATATTTTCATTTGCTATCTTCGACAAAAAAAAGAAGAAGCTTTTTGCAGCTCGTGACCATTTTGGAGTGAAACCATTTTTTTATTATTTCAAAGATAATAAATTTATTTTTTCATCAGAGATAAAAAGTATTTTAGAACACAATGTTGATAAAAGTTTAGATTTTGATTCTCTTAATTTATATTTTA
This sequence comes from Patescibacteria group bacterium, assembly GCA_041662585.1. Taxonomy (GTDB): domain Bacteria; phylum Patescibacteriota; class Patescibacteriia; order UBA1558; family GWA2-36-10; genus XYD1-37-29. The sequence goes on from JBAZSG010000006.1 coordinate 27,671, forward strand.
GGTTTTTGTATATTGCTGGTCCTAGAACTATTTTTAAAAATATAAAAAAATTACAAGCTAGTCATTATTTGATTTTGCAAAATAATAAATTGGAAATTAAAAGGTATTATCGTGTACCACAAGAAAAAAAAGATTTTTCTTTTCCTGAAGCCAAAGAAATCATCAGAACAAATTTTGACAAGGCCGTGGAAAGACAACTGATATCAGATAGACCATTGGGGCTGTATTTGAGCGGAGGTATTGATTCAACAGCTATATTGGGCTCAATGTCAAAGCTTGTCAATCATAAAATAAAGACTTTTACAGTAAAATTTGATACTAAGATAGAAGAAGATAAATTTAATATTGATAGTCAGTTGGCTAAAAAAACTAGCGATTATTATAAAACAGATCATTATGAATTATTGGTAAAACCAAAAGAAGTAGCAGAAAATTTGGAAAAGGTAATTTATCATATGGATGACTTAGTTTCTAATCATACTCAAACAGCTACTTATTTATTATCTAAATTAGCCAAAGGACAAGTGGCTGTAGTTTTGGGGGGTGATGGAGGAGATGAAATATTTGGTGGTTATGAAAGGCACTATTATTATAATTTGATAGATAAATTTCAAAAAATACCAAAAATAATTAGAGACAATTATATAAACAAATCTTTGTCCAATGCTTTTGGTAGGCAAGATATTTATAATAAGTTAAATACAAAAAATGAATTTGATTTATTTTGGCAATTTAGAGCTCAAAAAGAAAAAATGGTAAAAAGATTTTTGAAATCAGATATTATCAATTTGGATAATACAAAACAAATTTTAAAAACTCAATATTTTTCTAAAAACTCAAAAAGCTATATGGATTATTTGATGATGGTAGATTTGGATACTTGGTTGGTAGATGAGTCACTTACTAGATCAGATAAACTCACTATGGCTTTTGGTCTTGAAGAGCGAGTGCCAATTCTTGATAAAGACTTGGTTGAGACAGCTTTTGCTATACAATCTAGCTATAAGATAAGAAATAAATATCAAGGTAAATATATTTTTAAAGAAGCAGTAAAAGATTATTTACCAGATTATATTTATGACAAATCAAAGACAGGTTGGTTTTCTCCAGCGGCCAAGTGGCTTCGTACAGATCTCAAAGATTTGGCTTATCAGACATTAGCCAATGATTATAATCCAGACACTAGTGAATTTTTTGATTTTGATGAAATCAGAAAAATATTGGACAATCATATAGATAAAAAAGAGTATGCTTTAAATACCATATGGTCATTGATAACTTTTCAGATTTGGTATAAACTTTTTAAACAATAATATGAACTTAGAAACAATAAAAATCAATAAAACATTGATAAAAGATATATTTATAGAATCTTGGCGAGGCAAGACTATTGATAGAATTTTTTTAAATTCTTCTTTGCGTAGTATTGAATTGAGTGGTGATATTTTAGACTTGGGCTCTGGATCCAAAAAAAACAGCTATCATCGTTTTATAAAATACAAAAAACCATACACTATAAAATTTACAGACTTATACAAAAATACAGATGATCCAGACATTATAAAGCTTGATTTGGAAACAAGCTTTACTATTGCAGATGCTAGTTTTGAGGCTATTACTTGTTTTAATGTTTTAGAACATATTTATAATCATCAAAGTCTAGTCAATGAATCATCTAGAGTTTTGAAAAATAATGGATTATTTGTTGGTAGTGTTCCATTTTTGGTAAATTATCACGGAGATCCAAATGATTATTGGCGTTATACTTGGCAATCTTTAGAAAATATTTTTGTTAAAGCTAATATGTCTTCAGAAAAAATAATAGTTTTAGCCACAGGACCATTGATGGCCAGTTTTTTACAAATAGAATTTATGATACCAAAATTTATAAAACCATTTTTTATTTTATGGGACTTATATTTAGATAGTATACTAGTAAAATGGAAGAAATTTTTAAAACATAAACATGTTTTGGGGTATTTATTTGTTTTTAAAAAGAATTAATTTATGAAATTATATTATATAATTTATGAGGATTTTATAAAGGAAAGAGCTAGTAATGTACAAATATCTAACACTACTAATTTTCTAAATAGCCCTGGTATTGATGTAAATTTAATCTTTCCTTATAAGTTTGAAATGCCTGATAGATATAAAATAAAATCTAATATTATTTTCTTGTTTAATAAAACTTTTTCTAAGTTTAATAAATTAAATATTTTAAAATTTAGTTTAAAATTATTTTCTTATTTAAGAAAAGTTGATTCTGATTCAATTGTTTATTTTAGGCATGTTGTTTTATTACCGGTTATTTTGTTAGTTAAACTATTTTTACCAAAATTAAAAATAGTTTATGAAATACACAGAGAGGTTAATGATAGTTTTGGTAAATATTGTGAAAAAAAATTGATAAAAAAAGGAATTAAATTAATTACTATTTCTGATTCTTTGAAACAATCTTATCAGCAACAATATGGAGTTAAAGAAAATAAAATTCAAGTAGTGCATGATGCAGTAGATTTAGAAACTTTTGATATAAATATTAATCAGTTTGAAGCTAGAAAAAAGGCTCATGTAGAGGAAAAGGCAACTGTTATGTATATTGGTAGTTTATGGACTGTAAAAGGTGTTGATATTTTGTTAGGAGCAGCTAAAAAGTTGCCAGAGTACAATTTTTATTTTGTTGGCAAAGAACATGCTGATTTTGTTGATTTGAGAAAAGAGTTTGAGAATTTGTCTAATGTTTTTATAAAAGGAATGGTACCTCATCAAGAAGTGCCAGTTTTGCAAAAAGCTGCTGATTTATTGGTTATTCCTCATCCTAAAAATAATTTATCTCAATCGCCAATGAAACTATTTGAGTATTTGGCTAGTAATACACCAATTCTTTCTGTTGATTTAGATAATATTAGAGAAATTTTGCCAGGTAACAGTTTATTTTTTGAACCAGAAAATCTTGATGATGTAGTGGTTAAGATTAAAGATTACTTTACTCATCAGGCAGATTATATAAATAAAGCTAAGAATAATATAGAAATTGCTAGAAAATATTCTTGGCAGAATAGATCTAAATTAATTAAAGATTTTATAAATAATTAATATGAAGTTTGTTTGCCCTAAAGATCATAATAGTTTGATTAAAGATGATACAAAGTATTATTGTGAAAAATGTAATACGAATTATCCAATTATTAATAATATTCCTAGATTTACGGAGGTTAATTTTTATTGGGGAGAAATTCCAGAGTCCAATATGGACAAAATGTTGACTATTATAAAAGACAAGGGTTATCACGCTGGATTAGACTATTTAGAAGAAAATTTTCCAGGTCGTTCTAAATTTGTCTTTAATATTAGTAGGTCTGATTGGCATTTTGCTGTAGATATTAAACCAGGTATGAAAATTTTAGATTTAGGTTGCGGTTGGGGCACCCATTCTTTTCCTTTGGCTGATTTGGGGGCTGAAGTTTATGCTGTAGATATTACTAAACAGCGAGTAGAATTTGTAGAAGCTAGAAAAAAAATTGAAAATAAAGAAAACATTTATCCTTTGGTTGGTAATGTAATGGAACTACCTTTTGAGAATGAAAGTTTTGATTTAATTATTAGTAATGGAGTATTAGAATGGGTTGGCTTGCAAGAACAGTATGGTAAGCCACGAGAAGTACAGGAAAAATTTTTAAAATTGATGCGAGGATTATTAAAAAAAGATGGAATTTTGTATGTTGGTATTGAAAATAGATTTGCTCTATCTTATTTTGCAAAAGGTATTGATCATTCAGGACTTCGTTATACTAGTTTGATGCCTCGTTTTTTAGCTAATACATATACTCAAAGTAAATTAAAAAAACCTTATTTAACCTATACCTATACTTATAATGGTTATAAAAAATTATTTAATAAAATTGGTTTTAATAAAATAGATACATATATTCCTTTTTCAGGATATAATAATCCAAATTCTCTTGTACCATATAAGTCATCAGAGGCTTTACAATTTTTTATGTTAACTAGAGGTAAATTTAATAATATAAAATTAAAATTATTAAAATATATTTTGTTTAATAGATTATTTTTAAAGTTGTATAGATTTTTTAGTTTTAGTTTTGATTTTTATTTAAAAAAATAGATATGATTAATTTTTTAAAAACTTATTTAGTAGATAACTATTTTGATGGTTTAAGGCAAGATGATATTAATATTGTTAAAACACAAAATGGTACTGGGCATCTTAATAAAAAAATAGTTTTTTATGTTTTTGATAAAAATAATAAAAAACCAGCACTTGTTGTTTATGCTGCTCGTAATAAGAAAGTAAATGATGTTCTAAAAAATTCAATAAATAGTAATAAAAAACAAGATGATTTAGCTCCAAAAATTTTATTTGAGGATTATTACAATAATATATATTTTGTAGGAATTGAATTCATTCAAGGTCAAAAATTAAATCTAAACAATAAAGATGATATTAATTTAGTCTTTGATTATATTATTAGACAATATAAAGACAATAAAAATAATGAGATTAAGAGACTGGATGTTTTTTATCAAGACATTAAAAATAAATTTTTTAAAATAGATATTGACATTAATAATTTAATTGAAGACAAGTTTAGTTCTTTTAAAGATGTAAAATTACCAGTCATAAAACAACACGGAGATCTTCAGGACAATAATATATTTATAGTAAATGGAAAGTTGAAAATAATAGATTGGGATGATTATGGTTTTTGCGATTTTCCTTTATTTGATTTTTTTACTATTTATATAAAATATAAAAGAAAAATAGCCAAAGATAATTTTATAGAAAATAAGTTGAATGATTTTTATAAACTTAAAAATTTTGAAAAAATTAATACAGAAATATATATAATATTTTATTATTTATATGATTTTTTACGAAAAGATAAACTGCACAATAAATATGAGCGTAAAAAACATTATTTAGAATTAGAGAAAAATATAAAAAAGATTTAAATATATGGAGAATAAATTTTGGAATAATTATACAAAGTATAAAGGACCCACTTCTTTTCCCATGGGTATTTTAGAAAAATATGCTAAAGGAAATATTTTGGATCTTGGTTGCGGTGACGGCACTCACGCTGGTATGGTACGTAAATTTTTTTTAGGGAGTATATATGCTATTGATCCTTCGGATGATATTATAGCTAAAGCCAAAAGTAGATATCAGGATATAAATTTTCAGCCAGCCAGTGCCTATGACTTGCCATACGAAGATTCTTTTTTTGACCTAGTATATGCTATTGATGTAATAGAGCATTTAAAAACACCAGAGAAGATGCTCAAAGAAGTTGAAAGAGTATTAAAATCAGGGGGCATAGTAGTATTTCAAACACCAAATTATCCTATAAAAAGATTGTATGATTTTAATAATTTTTTGGCTAAAAAAAATTGGCGTCATAATTTTAAAGATGATCCAACTCATTTTTATAAATTTACAGCAAAGCATTTGAAAAATATGTGTTCTAAGTATTTTGAAGTTGTTGAATTTAAAACCAGAAATATTTTTTTACAAAATAAATTAAAATTTTTGAAAAATAAAAGAAATAAAATGCCTTGGATATTATTTGGTCAAAAAACTATAATTATTTTAAAAAAATAATAATATGAATAGAAAATTTTTTGAGATATTTAAAAAATTCATGATAAAAGAAAGGACAATTGTTTGGAGAAGTCTTTTTGGTAAGCTAGGCAAAGGTAGTAGAGTAACTGGTCGTATTAAAGTTTATTTCCCAGAAAATATATTTGTAGGAGAGAAAACCACTTTGAATGAAGGTGTAATACTTAATGCTAGGACAAAACTAATAATTGGAGATTATTGTCATATTTCTCCGGGAGTCATCATAAATACAGGAAGTTTGGATATAAATATTCATTATAAAAAAAGACCCCACACAAAAGCGGAAGTAAAAATAGGTGATGGTGTTTGGTTGTGTTCCGGGGCACTGGTAAATCCAGGAGTGACTATTGGTGAAGGTGCTGTCATAGCTTCTGGTTCTGTAGTAAACCATGATGTTGATCCCTTTACAGTGGTTGGTGGTGTACCAGCTAAATTTATTAAAAAATTAGAACATTAATCTTTTGATAATTTTAAAAAAGTAATAGATAAAAATAGATTAAAAAATCTAGTTATTACTCTAGCCAAAACAATACCTAAAAGTCCAAAATTTAATACTAATACAAAAATCAATACAATTTGAACAGAGGAGCTCACTATTTTGAATAGGTATATTTCTTTTAACATTTTTTGAGCTTCAAATACAGAAGTGATAGTGAGCAAGGGTAAGGTTATAAAGGAAATAGCAAAAATTCTGGAATAAAATACAGCTTCCATATATTTTGGGAATATAAGTTGAAATATATAAGGAGCTAATATGATATATACAATAGCTACGATGACCAATAAAAAGCTTAGTTTGGCCATTTTTTTGATTAAAGTATCTTTTATTTCTTTTTTTGTTTTCGTAGCAAATTTTGGAGCAGCTAAAGTAGTAATTGGCTTTACCAGAGATTTCATTTGTTCTAGAGGGGCAACAGCAAAGGCATAAATAGCTAATTCTGTAGCACCCAAATAATGAAAAACCAATATTTTATCAATTTGCATAGCTACTGTACCCAATATACCTACAAAGCTCAAATGTTTACCATATTTTACAGTTTGAGTATCTACTTCTTTATTTGGGGGGTATCTATTTTTTATATGTATAAAATATATTATTCTTAAAATAAGTAGAGGTATGAAAAAAGATGCTACTACTAAAAATAAATTATCAACTAAATATATAGTTAAGAATATACATAGACTACTAATAATTTTTGTAAAAACAGTATATTTAGTCAATTTATCAAACCATTTTTTACCATTAAAATAAGATTGGTATAAAGCAAGACTATCTATTAGTGGTACCACTATGCTTATCAAGGCAAAAGAAACCATCAAATCATAATTATTGTTTAGATAATAATAGATAGCCATAGCTAAACTAGCTGTGGCCCCAATAAGCCCCCATTTAATTTTGGTTTTTAATGCTGATAATAATGATCCTTCAAATCCTTTGGCAACTGCCCTAGTAACAGAACTATCCATACCATTTAGAGTGGTCATGGATAGTATACTAAATATAGAGATTATATATTTATATTGACCATAGGTCTCTACTGGCAATAAATTGGCGAAAGCAATGGCTAATAAAAAAGAAGATACGCTGGAGATTACTTGACTGATTGACAACCAAAAGCCACCTTTGGCTAGATAGACCATATCTGTCTTGGTATATTTTTCACTACGACGTAATAAATTGTATATTTTGTCTTGGAATTTATTTGACATTTTGATATTTCAAAATTTCGTAATGATGTTTTATATTTTTAAATATTTTATGATTTACCGCTTTAACTAAAAAATCATAATTTTTGATTTGAGATTTTTTTATATTTTGACAGCCAAATATTTTGTCAGCTTTGATAAAAGGATCATAAATAGCAATTTGGTATTTATGTTTTTTGAGCTCTTTAATAAAATCTTCTACTTTTGAATTTCTAGTATCAGTAATATTTGCTTTAAAAGTAGCCCCCAGTATTAATATTTTTTTGGTTTTTATTTTATGCTGACGAATATATTTTAGTAATTGTTTTGCTTCATATTTAGCCATATTGTCATTGATGCTGCGTCCAGCCAAAATCATTTTTGGATTATGATGCAAGCTTTTAGATTTTTGGCTAAGATAATATGGATCGACACTGATACAATGTCCACCGACTAGTCCGGGTGTAAATTTTAGAAAATTCCATTTGGTGCCAGCAGCTTTGAGTACCTCCTCGTAGTCAATATGCGCTTTATCTAGTATCATTTTCAATTCATTCATCAGAGCAATATTGACATCTCGTTGAGTATTTTCTATTATTTTTGCTGCTTCAGCTACTTGAATACTAGAAGCTCTATGTACGCCAGCTTTGATTATTTTGCTATATGTTTTGTCGACAATATCTAGAGTTTTAGTATTACTACCGGAAATTACTTTGACTATTTTTTCCACTGTATTTATTTTATCACCAGGATTTATTCTTTCAGGGGAATAACCAACAAAGAAATCTTTGTTAAATTTTAATTTAGAGTATTTTTCCAAAACGGGTACACAATCACTTTCAGTGCACCCAGGATAGACAGTTGATTCATAGACTACAATACTACCAGCAGTCATATATTGACCAACTATTTTGGAGGCACTGAGTAGTGGCTTGAGATCAGGATTTTTGTATTTGTCTATGGGTGTAGGGACAGCTATGATGATAAAATTTGACTGGGAAATTATTTTTGGATCAGCTGAAAAATTTATTTTGGCTTGCTTGATATCAGAAGTAGCCACTTCTTTGGTGTGGTCTATATTTTTTTGTAATTCAGCAATTCTTTGTTGGTTGATATCAAAACCATTGATAGCTTCTTGCTTGCCAAATGCTACAGCCAGAGGAAGGCCAACATAACCCAAACCAACAACACATATTTTTATTTTTTTAGTCTTCATTTTTTTGTTCATATATTACTTTATTTTGCCATCCAAAGGATGGTCGCCATTTGGGCGATAATAATCTTTGTACCAGGTTATAAATTTTTTAATACCATCTTCAATATTAGTTTGTGGTTTGAATTTTAATTTCGCTTGGGAGTGTTTTATATCAGCAAAAGTATCTGACACGTCACCAGCTTGCATAGGCATCATTTTTTTTGTAGTTTTTTTGGCTAAGTTTTTTTCTATCAATTCTATAAAATGTTGTAGTTTTACAGACTTGTTATTTCCTAGATTAAATATTTCATAAGGATAAGAGTGGTAAAGGGCTGATAGGACACCATCTACTATATCATCTATATAGGTAAAATCTCTTTTCATTTGACCATGGTTAAAGACTTTTATAGTCTGATTGGCTAAAATAGCTTTGGTAAAGAGAAATAATGCCATATCTGGACGTCCATAAGGGCCATAAACAGTAAAAAACCTCAGTCCGGTACAATTGAGGCCATAAAGATGATGATAGGTATGAGCTATCAATTCATCAGCTTTTTTGCTAGCGGCATATAGTGATATTGGTTTATCAACATTATCATCTACAGAAAATGGTAATTTTTGATTTTTACCATAAACTGAACTTGAAGAAGCATAAATAAAATCTTTTATTTTATGATTTTTTACTTCGTCTATCAGATTGGCAAAACCAACAATATTGGATTGGATGTAAGTATGAGGATGAGTCAGACTATACCTGACGCCTGCTTGAGCAGCCAGATGACATACTTTGTCTATTTTGTTGGTAGCCAATACTTTTTTGACAAATTTTAGGTTTGTTAAATTACCTTTATAAAATTTATAATTATTAAATTTTTTTAATATTTTATTTCTATCTTTTTTTAAATTTACATCATAATAATCACTCAGGCTATCTAGACCCACAACTCGAACGCCCATCTCCAGCAGTTTTTTAGCAACATGAAAACCAATAAAACCGGCTGAACCGGTAACAAGTATGGTGGTATTTTTTTTAAATTTTATATTCATGTTTATTAATTTTAATCCCCCTAAATCCCCCTTTGACAAGGGGGACTTGTCAAACTCTATTAATTAATTCTCCCCTGTCAAGGGGAGATGGCTGAAGGACAGAGGGGTTATTATCGCCCCAAACTCTTATTAAACACAGTATTGATAGTTTTTAAGATTATAGAAATATCTAGAGCTACAGATTGATTTTTGATATAAAACAAATCATATTGTAGTTTTTCTTTAGCATCAGCTACGCTAGCACCATATGGAAAATTTATTTGAGCCCAACCAGTAAGTCCTGGTTTGACTAGATGTCTTTCATTATAAAATGGTATAGCCTCTTTGAGGGTGCTTACAAATTCTGGTCTTTCAGGGCGAGGACCAACAAAACTCATATTACCTTTGATGATATTTATAAATTGAGGTATTTCATCTATCCTAGTTTTACGGATAAATTTGCCAACTTTTGTAACTCGTGAGTCATTTTCTTTGGCCCACTGAGCACCATTGGTTTCGGCATTTTTGGTCATAGAGCGCAATTTGTAAACAGTAAATATTTTGTTGTGCAGGCCAACTCTTTCTTGTTTATAGATAATAGAACCAGCTGATTCAAGCTTTATGGCCAAGATTATAAAAGGAAGTATCAACAGAGAAATAAGACCAAAAAATACAGAAAGCACTATATCCATAATTCTTTTGAAAAAAGATGACCAATGTTGATTTTTTTGACTAATATTTTCCAAAAACCAGTGACGCTCCAAGGAAGAGACGGGTACCTTGCCAGTAATTTTTTCATAAAAGTCAGTAAGATTAAAATATTGTATTTTAAGATCTATGTTTTCAAATAAATAGCGAGCTACCTCTGGACTATATTTTGGGTCATTGACAGCTACTACAGTATTGATTTTGAGCTCTAGTATTTTATTTCTCATTTCGCTGATATCTTTACTGACAGCGACTATTTGAAATTTTTCAGGGATAACAGATGAATCGGGGTTGATAATTAGTTTTAGTTTATAACCCAAGTGAGGCTTGGTAATTATTTCTTCAGCTAGTAGTAGTGATTCAGAATGGATGCCAATAATAGCTAGATTACTGCCTAGTCTATCGCTAGATATGAGTTTGTAAAATATTTTTCGCCAAAGGATAAACAAAATAGCAAAAATACCAACCAGTATCAGCAGTATGGTTTGTGGCCTGATGCCAAGAATATTGCCAACTAAATAAAAGAAAGACATGGCCAAGACAGTATTGATGAGCAAATTTTGCACCAAGCTACCATAAAATTTAAAGCCTTGTTGGACTTTGTTTATTTCGTATAAACCATTGATAAAAAATATTATTATCCACAAGGCAAAAATAATTGAAAAAGGGCCCAAATGCTTGGACCATAGTAGGCTATCAATATAAGAAAAACGTAACCACAAGGTGATGGCTAAAGAACTATATAGTAATATCAGGTCTCCAAATAATAATATTATCTTTCTCATTTATAATTTTATTTATTCCACCTTTGGTGGATAATAATTGAGTATATTATAGTAAAAAATATCCTTTTTTGTCAAGAAAATAGCATTTTTAGCTTTTTTTGAATATAGTGCAATATATGATATAGTTTATGTATTACTATTTTATGAGTTTATTGCTAAAATTAGCCAAAGAAATAAAAGCTGATTATGCAATTTTAGATAAAAATACACCTTTATTATTAGATTTGCTAAATAGTGGTTTATCATACTATGATAAGGAGGATATAATAATAAAATTTAATGATTAATGTATGAAAATATCAATTGTTTTACCAATTTATAATGAAGAAGAAAATGTAAATATTCTTTATAATAAATTGACAGAAGTTTTAAAAAGAATTGGAGTAGAGTATGAGATACTTTGTGTTAATGATGGATCAAAAGATAAAAGTTTTGATATTTTAAAGAACATTGCAGAGCACGACAAAAAAGTTAAGGTAATCAATTTTAAAAATAATTTTGGCCAAACTGCCGCTATGTCAGCTGGCATCAAAGCTTCTCAAGGAGATTTAATAATACCAATGGATGCTGATTTGCAAAATGATCCAGAAGATATACCAAGATTTTTAGAAAAGATTAATGAAGGTTTTGATGTGGTATCAGGTTGGCGTAAAGATAGGAAAGATGCTTTGGTTTTAAGAAAAATACCTTCTTGGGTTGCAAATTGGATTATCGGAAAGATTACAGGTGTTAAAATTCATGATTATGGGTGTTCAATGAAAGCTTATAAAAGAGAAATTATAAAAGATGTAAATCTATATGGAGAAATGCATCGTTTTATTCCAGCTTATGCTTCTTGGCAAGGAGCTGTAGTGACAGAGATGGTAGTTACACATCATCCACGTATTCACGGTGTGACTAAATATGGAATTGGCAGAACTTTTAAAGTAATTTTGGATTTAATAGTGGTAAAGTTTTTATCAGTCTATATCAATAGACCAATCCATTTTTTTGGGGGTATTGGTTTTGTATCATTATTTTTAGGAATTATCACTGGCTTGACAGCTTTAACGCTTAGAATTTTAGAGATAAAATATATTGTAGAAACTCCCTTACCTATTCTTTCAGCTTTATTAATAATAGTCGGAGTTCAACTCATAGCTATGGGTATATTAGCAGAAATGATTATGAGAACTTATTATGAGTCACAACATAAAGAACCTTATGTTATAAAAGATAAAATTAATTTTGATAACTAATGTGTGGAATTACTGGTTATCTTGGTAAAGGTAATCAAGATATATTAGAGAAAATGACAAATAGTCTTTATCACAGAGGTCCTGATGATAAAGGTTTTTTATTGGAAGAAAATTTGGGTATGGGACATCGTCGTTTATCAATTATTGATTTGAGTGATTCAGGACGGCAGCCAATGACTAACGAAGATGGATCAATTATAATAGTTTTAAATGGTGAGATCTATAATTATCAAGAATTAAAAGAACAATTAAAAAATCAACATAAATTTAAGAGTCAAACTGATACGGAAGTTATTATTCATCTTTATGAAGAGATTGGCACAGAAGTTTTTTCTAAATTAAATGGAATGTTTGCGATTGCTTTGTATGACAAGAAAAGAAAAAAAATAATATTATCTAGAGATAGATTTGGTAAAAAACCACTATATTGGGGAATTTTTAATGAAACATTTTTGTTCTCTTCAGAGTTAAAGTCATTTTTAAATCATCCGTCTTTTAAAAAAGAATTAAATATAGAGGCTCTTAATAAATATTTACAATATGAGTATGTGCCGACACCGCATGCGATTTTTAAAGGAGTATATAAATTAGAGCCAGGATATTACTTAGAATATGATTCTAAAAATATAAAAAAGGAAAAATTTTGGGATATTCATTTTGAAAAATCTGACCTTACTTTTAATGAGTCTTTAGAAAAGTTAGATTATGAAATGAATAGAGCAACAAAAATTAGAATGATGAGTGATGTGCCTTTGGGGGTATTTTTAAGTGGAGGTATAGATAGTAGTATTATTGCTTATTACGCACAAAAAAATAGTCAGCAAAAAATAAAAACTTTTTCTATTGGTTTTAAAGAAAAAAGTTTTGATGAATCAAATTATGCTCGTCAGGTAGCTAGATATTTAGGCACCGAACATCATGAACAAATTTTAAGTGCCAAAGATTCTCTAGATTTTATTCCAAAAATTGCAGATTTGTTGGATGAACCAATGTCTGATTCATCTATTGTACCAACTTATTTATTATCTAAATTTACCAAAGAACATGTTACAGTTGCTTTGGGTGGAGATGGTGGGGATGAATTATTGTTGGGTTATGATACTTTCGTAGCCCAGCGCTATGCAGATATATATGACAAGGTACCGTTTTTTATTCGTCAATTGATAACTAAGACAGTTACAAGTTTGCCAACATCTTTTTCTAATATGTCTTTAGATTTTAAAATAAAAAAATTTACCAAAGATTTTGAAGATAATAAAAATTACAGACATCAACGTTGGTTAGGTTCTTTTGACAAACAGAGTCGTAGTAATTTATTTACAAATAATATTTGGCAAGATTTGAAAAATAAAAATGAATTTAACGATGTTGATAACTATTTAGATAGTATATCCAAATTAGATAAATATCAGAAATTAATTTATTTATATTTAAGAACTTACATGTTAGACGATATTTTAGTAAAAGTAGATAGAGCTAGCATGTTTAATGCACTGGAAGTTAGGGCGCCGTTTTTGGACTATCAAGTAGCAGATTTAATTAATTCTATGCCAATTAATTTTAAATTAAAAGGAACTAAAACAAAATATATACTTAAAAAATTAATGGATGGCAAGCTGCCTCAAAATATTATTTATCGTAAAAAGAAAGGTTTTGGTATGCCAATAGCTGATTGGTTGAATAATGATTTAAAATCATTAGCACAAGAACTATTAAATTCTGAAAGAATAAAAAGAGAGGGCTTATTTGATTATAAATATGTAGAGAGGTTATTAGAAGGACATTTTGATCACAAACAAGATAATCGTAAATTAATTTGGACTCTTATGGTATTTGAAATGTGGCGTGAAAAATGGTTTAATTAAGTATATTATAGATATATGGAAGAAAAAAAATTGAATTTGGGAGCTGGTGAAGATAGTAAAGATGGTTATATAAGTATAGATTGGAATGAATTGACTAAACCAGATGTAGTACATGATTTGAATAAATTGCCTTATCCTTTTGAGGATAATTATTTTGATGAAATATTAGCTTCTCATATATTAGAGCATTTAGATAAACCATTTGAGGTTATGAAAGAGTTGCACAGAATATTAAAGCCAAGTGGTAAATTGATAATTAAAGTGCCACATTTTAGTAGAGGTTTCACTCATACAGAACATGCTCATGGCTTTGATATATCTTTTCCTATGTATTTTAATAAAGATTTTACTAAGTCAGGTTTTTATGGTGTAGAGTTTAAACTTAAAAAACTTAAATTACATTGGGCTGCTTTTACTCATTTGTTACCTTATTATGGGTATGGAAAAATAGCTATAAGGTTTATAAAATTATTAAGTTTTATGTTGTCTAGTTTGGCAAATATTAGCCCTAATTTGTGTAGTCGCATATGGTGTTTTTGGGTAGGGGGATTTGAAGAAATAGAATTTGAATTTATTTGTAAGAAATAATATGTCATCAAGTGAACGTTTTGGTTATGAATGGGATAAATATTCGGGTATCGATTCTAACTATGAAAAACAATTTAAAAATTGGATATATCCTCTTGAATCAGAGTTTTTTAAAGACAAAGTGATTTTAGATGCGGGCTGTGGTATGGGTAGAAATAGTTTTTGGCCACTCCAATGGGGAGCAAGAGAAGTTGTAGCCTTTGATTTTGATAGACGTTCGGTTGAATCAGCTAAGAGAAATTTAGAACATTTTAATAATGTAGAAGTTTTTTATAAAAGTATTTATGATATTACTTGGGTGGATAAATTTGATATAGCTTTTAGTATTGGTGTGATACATCATTTGAAAGATCCAAAACAAGCTTTGCAAAATATGATTAAAGCTTTAAAATCAGATGGCACGCTTTTGATTTGGGTTTATAGTTATGAAGGTAATGAATGGATAGTAAAATTAGTTGATCCCATTAGAAAAAATATTACTTCAAAATTACCAGTTGGCTTAGTGCATTTTTTAAGTTATTTATGTTCTATACCTTTATATATTTTTATAAAAATGTTTAAAAATACAAATGGTTATTTAAAACAAATTTCTAATTTTAAATTTTGGCATGTACATAGTATAGTTTTTGATCAATTGATACCGGACATAGCTAATTATTGGAAAAAGACCGAAGTAGAAGAATTATTTTTAAATTTAGGTTTAAAATCAGTGGATATTCATCAACCGCCAAATAAATCTGGTTGGATAATTATTGGAAAAAAATAAGCATTTTTGTCAAACAAGTAAACTCCGATCTGCGAGGTTGGTACAACCTCGCAGATCGCTTATTTTATAGCTTTTTTCTTCTTTGTGATTATAGGTAAAATATGTTATAATTTATACACCAAAAAACAAAAATAAAGTATAGTGAAAGTATTTGAAACAAAAATTTATCTAAGATTTTTATCTTGGTTTATTGCCGTAGCATTTTTGCCATTAGCCGCTTTATTTTTATCAATATATCTTTTTAATTCAGCTTTACTACAATCAGTTTTAATAGAATCAAGAGATACAGTATTATTTGCTATTTTTATTTCTCTGGCTTTAATTTTATTATTATCTTTGATAGCTACAAAACTATTATCAAAATCAATTATCAAGCCTATTAAAATATCGGTTTGGGAATTATCAAAAGTAGTAGGAGATTTATTTAAAACAGTACAAAATCTTTCAGCTATTAGCCAAAACAACGGAGAATTATCAGATTCTTTGTTGCGTAGTAGCCAAGCTCAAAAAACTGGCTTAAAAACAGGTAGTAAGGCGGTATTTGATATGGTAAATTCTTTGAATCAAGTTGCTCAAAAGACCAAATTGGCCGCTACCAAGACACGTAATGTGGATAAATTAGCTAGTGATAGTGGTGATAGATCAAAAGAAGCTTTGGATAGTTTGGTAGTGGTAAGACAATTACTTACTGAAAATCAAAAACTTAGTCATGCTCTTGATGGCTATGCTGAAGATGTAAAAAATATATCTTCACGAGTAGTTATTTTGGCTGAAACAGCCAAATTTCTGAGTCTCAATGTTTCTATTGAGGCTAGTAAGACTTCTTTTGGTAATGATTTTTCAGATTTGGTTTCCCAAATTAGAGAATTAAATATTATTAGTGAGCAAGCAGCCGAATCCATTGGCACTTTGGTTGCTAATATGCAACGACAAATAGAACAGTCTGGTGATTTTTCAAAACATCAAGCCCAAGAAACAGATAAAACAATCAAAGTGGTGAGTCAAAATATCCATTTTTTGTCTAAGATAGCAGCAAATATGCTGCAAATATCTCAAAATGTGCAAGCCATAGACCAAGAAACCCAAGAGACTAGACAGGACTCTGAAGACATTGGTACCATGATCAAAAAATTGGATACTGAAGCCAAGTCTTTGGTAGGTCATGTTGATACTGTAACACAAACTATTAATCAGCAAGTAGCTATTATTAGGTCACTAAACAAATCTTCAACAGCGCTCAATGCAGTGACAACTACCCTTAATGATTTGGTAGGAGAAAAATAAATATGACAGCTAGATCAGAAAAATTTATTTTATTTTATATAGGAGACGAGCAATATGCTTTGCCAGTTTTGATTGGTAATCAATTTATTGAATTTGAAAATATGACTCTTATACCAAAAATTAGCCAAAAAATAAAAGGTCTTATTTATCACAATGGCAATATTGTTACTATCATTGATACCAAAGAGTTATTAAACATAAAAATATTACAAAAAAATAAACAATTGATGTGTCTGACATTTGAAGCAGATGGATATTATTATGGTTTATTGGTCGATCAAGGAGGTGAAACTTTGGCAGTCAACAAGACTTTTAATGATAGACACAAAAAAGTTTTTAGCAAATATTTTAGGACAAAAGACAAGAAAAAAGTTTATATATTAGACATAGATGATATTTTATCTCAAATAAATATTTATGATTAGCACCAAATATAAAGATTTATATTTATCTACCACCAAAGAACAATTTAAAAAATTGTCTACTTTGTTGTTATATTTAGAAAAAAAACCAGCTAGTCAAAATTTGATTGAAAATATTTTTCGCCTTATTCATTCTATGAAGGGAGCAGCAGCTACTATGTCTTACAAAAAGACAGTCAATCTTTTGCATGCTATGGAATCGGTAGTAGATGCTGCCTACAATGGAGATTTGCGTATAAATCAAAAGATTTTGAATTCATTTTTTGATATTTTGGATATTTTGAAACAAAATTTTAATAGTATAGACAAACACAACAAAGAAATTGTACTCACTAAGCAAATAAAGCTTATCAAGACACTTTTGAATCAAAAAAATACCAAAGATGCTAGTAAACAAAAAAAAGAAAAACATATACTCGGATCTTTGCCCAGCGTAGCTGAACTGACAGTCTCTACTGACAAGCTCGATGATATTGGTAATTCTTTGGATGATCTGCTTATCAATGCTATGAAAATAAAAAACAAAGCCAAAGGATCGGAGGATGTTGATTTTTTAAAAGTTTGTGTTGACAATGACAAAATTTTGGCCAATTTGAGAAGACAATTGGAAAAAATAAGAATAGTACCACTCAAAGATGTCTTGTCATCACTACCATATTTAGTTAGAGAGATAGCTAGAAACGAAAACAAACAGGTAGAGATTGTTATCAAAGATCACAATATATCTTTGGACAAGGCTATTGTAGATGAGATTGTAGAAATATTAATACAATTACTCAAAAATGCAGTGGCACACGGTATAGCCAGTAAACCAGTCAAAGGTAAAATAATAGTTGATTTTTCTTTGGTGGGGGACAGAATGTATATATCGGTCGAGGATAATGGTCAAGGTATCAATTGGCAAGATATATTAGCTTTAGCTATTAAAAATAAAATAATATCTAGTCAAAAAGCAAAGACTATGACTATAGATCAGATAAAAAAGTTTATTTTTCAAGCAGGTATTTCCAAGGGTAGAAATTTGAATACTGTTTCAGGTAGAGGTATTGGGCTCAGCTTGGTCAAAGCCAAAACAGAAGAACTAGGTGGTTCTATAGAAGTAATTTCCAAAATAAATAAAGGTACAAAATTTATTATTGACTTACCACAGCCGCTATCTGTTTTTAGGAGTATTATTTTCAACTTGTTGGGTTATGTTTTTGCTTTGCCACTTGATTTTATAGATAAAATAATAAATTTAGATGATGTAAAAAATCTAAATAAAACCAAGATTTTTACTTATAAAAAAAATAAATATAAGCTAATTTCTTTGCTAAATATTTTTGATATAAAAAACTTTGAGCCTTTGTACAAGTATATAGCTTTGATAAATTATAAAGGATCAAAAGTTGCCTTACCAATTATCAGACAAGTGCAAGAAGATGAACTGATTATGAAAAAAGCTCCTTTGATTTTTAAAAATAATAAATACATAAAAGGCGTAGCTGTATCAGCTCAAGGTCAGGCAATATTAGTATTGGATATAAATAATTTAATTTAAAAATATGGATATTAAAGCAAAAATTTTGTTTGTTGATGATGATGCTTTTCTTCGTAAAGTCTACAAGTCAGAGCTTAGTGATCAGGGTTATGAAGTAATTTTGGCGGCTGATGGAGGAGAAGGCTTGGAAAAGGCTCAAATTTCTGATCCAGATTTGATTATTTTGGATATGATAATGCCTATAAAAAATGGTTTTGAAGTTTTGACTGAGTTACAAAACAATCCAAAAACAAAAAATATTCCAGTCATCATATTATCAAACCTTGGTCAGAAAGACGATATCAAAAAAGGTTTGGATTTGGGAGCAGTAGATTATTTGATAAAAGATAATATAACTTTAAATACTATTGTGGAAAAGGTTAGACATTATTTGAATTCCAAAACAAAATCAAAGAGTGCCAAGATGAATGGTAGTCATCACCATCATCGCGAAACAGACCTTAAAAAAGAAGATAAGGTGAATGGCAAAACCAGAGAGGATGGCCTGGGCCATAAACAATATTATAAATCCGAACCAAGTAGAGAAAAATAAATATGAAAATTATAAGTGACGAGAAAATTTATAGAATTATTAGCAAGATTGGTTTGATTGATTTGGGGGTTTTGGATACCGCACTTCAAGCTGCCAAAGAACAAGAAGTAGATTTTGTTGATTTTTTGATAAAACAAGATCTTATAAAATCCAATGAGATTGGACAGTTGATAGCCAATGATTTACACATCAAATATATTGATTTGAGTAGAGAGCAAATTGATTCCAATGTACTAAATATTATTCCAGAAATAGTAGCTCGCAAACAAAATATTATTGCCTTTAAAAGAGACGAAGAAGGTTTGAAAATAGCCATGCTGGATCCATATAATTATGAGATGATCAAGATGGTTGAAAAAAAGGCTGGAGAAAAAGTATTGCCATATTTTTCTACAGAATATGATATCAAAAATACTTTTGCTCTTTATAGAAAATCCATTCAACAAGAATATGCTACCAACATTCAAAAACATGCTATCAAAGCTCAGGGAGCCAATGTAGAATCAGTATCAGTAGTCAAATTGGTAGATGATATTTTTTCTTATGCTTATACCAATCATGCGTCTGATGTGCATATCGAGCCAGAGGACAAAGAAATAAAAATTCGTTTTAGGATAGATGGGATACTGTATGATGTATTGACACTGAGTAAAGGTATTTTGGAATTGATAGTAGCTAGAATAAAGATTTTGGCCAAATTGAGAACTGACGAAAGTCGAGCTGCCCAAGATGGAAAAATCGTTACCAGAGTAGAGGCTGAAAAAGTAGATATTCGTGTATCCATTGTACCCATTACTCATGGTGAGAAAATAGTGCTGCGTCTTTTGTCTTCAAAAGGAAAACAATTTTCTTTGGAAGATTTGGGTATGACTGGTAGAGATTTAGAAATAGTGCAAAGAGCGGCCAAGCGTCCTTATGGTATGATTTTGTCCACTGGTCCTACTGGCTCTGGTAAAACAACTACTTTGTATGCCTTGATAAAGTTGCTTAACAATCGAAATATAAACATTTGTACTATTGAAGATCCAGTAGAATATGATTTGGAAGGCATCAATCAAATCCAAGTAAACCCTCAAACCAATCTTACTTTTGCTCAAGGACTTAGATCATTGCTTCGTCAAGATCCTGATATTATCATGGTTGGTGAAATCAGAGATGAAGAAACAGCTAGTATTGCTGTCAATTCTGCCATGACAGGACATCTGGTATTATCAACCCTTCATACCAATGACGCGGCTACATCTTTGCCCAGACTTTTGGATATGAAGATAGAGCCATTTTTGGTGGCTTCCACAGTCAATATAATAATTGCTCAACGTCTACTTCGTAAAATTTGTATGAAATGTATAGTTTCTTATACATTAAAAGACAAAGAAATAGAACAACTCAAGTCAGAAATTGAGTTAAATAAATTTTTGAACATAGAAAAAATATCAGATGTTCGTTTTTATAAAGGCAAAGGTTGCAAATCCTGTAATAATAGTGGCTATATTGGTCGTATTGGTATTTTTGAAGTTTTGGAAGTTACTGATGATATAAAAGAGTTGATTATGGCTAGAGCTGACAATGAACAAATAAAAAAGAAAGCCATGGGCAATGGCATGAAAACTATGTTTGAAGATGGTTTTGATAAAGCTATATCTGGTAAGACCACCTTGGACGAAATATTTAGAGTTACTAAACAATAAAATAAATATAAATATATGTTGTTTGCTTATAAACTTTCAGATAATAAAAACAAGATAACTGCTGGTACTATTGATGCTCCAAATCGTCAGCAAGCTAGAAATCAATTGTTGCTTCGAGATGGTATTTTGATATCTTTGGAGCCAGCTGGCAGGTCAAATATACATCATAAAGTTGGTGGAAAACAATTGTTATTTGGTCGGATAAAACTTTTGGAAAAAGTAATGTTTGCCAAACATTTATCAGTGATGATCAAAGCTGGCATGTCTATTGACGGGTCTTTGGAAGCTTTAAAAGATAATGCTTCTCCTTTGATGACTAGAGTTTTGACAGAAGTTTTATCAGATGTACGTAAAGGAAATGCTCTGTCTTCAGCTCTTAAAAAGCATCCTCGTGATTTTGATTTACTTTTTATAAATATGGTAGCGGCTGGTGAAAAAGGAGGCAACTTGGCCAAAAATTTGAATTTATTATCTGTTCAACAACAAAAATCATACGAATTACGCAAAAAAATAAAAGCAGCTGCCACTTATCCGACTGTCGTACTTTTGGCTATTGTAGCTTTGACAGCAGTAGTATCAAAATTTGTGTTACCAAAAATTGTCGGGTTTTTTACGAGTTTGAGTGTAGAGTTGCCTTTTAGTACTAGAATGTTGATAACTTCTGCTACTTTTTTTACTAATTATTGGATGTGGGTAGTACTCGCAACCATATTTTTGGTAATAACTTGGAATGTAATGGGCAAATTTCCTGTCAGTAGGCTGATACTTCACAAATTTATTATCAAGATACCTATTATTGGCAATTTGGTTATAAATATGAATCTAGCTTTGTTTTGCAAAACTTTGGCTAGCTTGCTAAATAGTGGAATTACTATTGATCAAGCTTTGCAAATTGTATCTGAAACTATGACTAGTGAGGTTTATAAACAACAGACTATAAATATTTATCACAAAGTATTAAAAGGGAATTCTTTGTCGGACTCTATTTCCAACAACAAATATTTTCCTAGTATTGTGCCTCGTATGAGTATGGTTGGAGAGCAATCTGGAAATTTGAGTGAGGTACTTGAGCATTTGGCTGATTTTTATGAATTAGAGGTAGATAATACTACCAAAAATCTTTCTACAATGCTGGAGCCAATACTTTTGGTAGCCATTGGTTTGGTAGTTGGTTTTGTGGCCATGTCTATTATCAATCCAATTTATGACTTAACCAGCAAGATAAGTCCATAACTACTCTCCAAAATACCCTTGTCAAAGTGGTTAGATGGATTATAAAAATTTGTACTAATGAAGGAATATAAAATAAATCAAATAGGTTTTACACTAGTAGAAGTGTTGTTGGTAGTAACTATGTTTACTATTATTTTATCTTCCGTTATTTCTTTGACTACCAATCAGATTTTGGAAAGTGATTTAGCAGCCAAATCATTGGAAGTAACTTCTTTATTAGAAACAGCTAGGAACAATTCGGCGACTGGCTATCGAGGAGATGTTTGGAGTATCAAGGTGCTAGATAGTGATGCTCTGTGTCAAAATAGTGGTGATTGTATATTACTTTTCAAAGGTAATAATTTTAGTACTAGAGACACTGCTTATGATCGTTTTGTCCAGTTTGACGTAGATGTTAGTGGTGTTTATGTCAACGTTGATCAGGAAAATGAGTTTTATTTTGCTTATTCATCGGGATGGTTGGCTACTACTTCAGCTGCATACTTAGATCAACAATATATAGTGTTAAATAGCAATTTTGGACAAAAAGAATCTATCTTGATTTATCCTACTGGTGTAATTTCTACTTTTGTTTGTGGGGAAGATAAATTGTTTGATATAAATGGCAATGGCTATACAACCGTACAAATAGGCAATCAATGTTGGATGGCTGAAAACTTAAACACCGGTACTATGCTGGCTAGTGCCAGTATTGACCCAAGTGACGATGGTACTATACAAAAGTGGTGTTACAGCGATACTTCTAGTAATTGTAATAGCTATGGAGGACTTTATGATATAGTTGAACTTTTGGCTTATAATACTTCTGATAGTCAAGGTATTTGTCCAGCTGGTTGGCACATACCTACTGAAGCTGAAATAAATACTCTAGAGTCCAATTATTCCAACGGTGTTGACGAGGGATACAATTTAAGATTGGGTGGTATTTCAGGATTTAATTTGCCATTTAGTGGGCAAATAACCAAATCAACAAATGCTTATGCTGATATAACAACTTTATCTACTATCTGGTCTTCTTATTATACAGGCACGCAAGGTAAAGTTTATTATATTAATGATTCTGTAGACGCAGATGTACTAACAGCTCTTTTGACTGCTTCACCAAGTGATAAGGGTTATGCTGCTCGTTGTTTAAAAGATTATTAAAATGCTAGCTATAAAACACAAAATTAATGGTTTTTCTTTGGTAGAGGTAATCATAGCCTTGGGAGTTTTTTCTATCTTGGCAGCTGGAGTTTTTAATATTGTGACTAGTTCTTACAAAAATTTTTATGGCGTCGGAGATAAACAAGTGATTAGCGAATTTGCTCAAGAAGGTATGGAAATAGTTCGGGCTATTCGTGATAATTCTTGGCAAGATATAGAAAATGTTTCTGGTGCTGGCAATCAGGGAGTGAGCAAGGCTAGTGCTGGTTATTGGCAGTTTAGTGGTACTAGTAATACTTTGGGTGTTTTGACTAGGACCATAGCAATAAGTGATGTAAGTCGTGATAGTAACAATGAAATAGTTTTATCAGGTGGAACCAATGATCCAAGTACCAAAAAAGTAGTGGTCACAGTGACAGGAACTGGCATAAGTGACTATGTATTGACTGTTTATTTGACTGATTGGAACAATAAGACTTGGTTACAAACTAACTGGAGCGGAGTAGGCGAAAGAGAGTATTGGTCAGATAGTACTATGGCCTCATCAACCTATACCAATGGTGATAATAATATTTCTACTAGCACCACAGGCGCATTGACCCTTTTTTGGAATGGCACTACATTTGATTCTCCGGGGTATTTATATTCTTCTATATATGATATAAACTCAGATGATAAAGAGCCCAAAAGTATTAGTGTAGAACAAGTTGTTCCTAGTCCTTGTAATTTGGATATTACACTTGAAGTTAGTGATGATATTAGTTTTGCAGTAGCTAATATTAGTAGTCAAATTTTTAGTGATGATAGTACTAGTTATTATACTAGTTCTACGCCAGCTAGTTTAAATGGTAAAAGATATATGAGATATAGAGTTGACATGGCTAGCTGTAGTAGTGGCGCTAGTAGTCCAACACTTTATTCAGTAAAGATTAATTATAGATGATGAATATAAATAAAAATAAAAAAGGCTTTTCTTTAATAGAGGCTGTAATTTATCTAGCGATAGTTGCTATTTTGCTTACAGCAGTAGTGAGTTTGCATCTGACTTTGGGGGGTACTTCCAATAAACTTGCTAGTAATATTTTGGCTTCTAGGAATAGGCGCGTGGCTTTGTCTAGTGTTGATTATTTGATTAAAAATGCTGATGGAATGCTCAGAGACATCAATGGAGATTGTTCAGATTTTGATGCTACACCACCAGTACTAGCCTTATATTTTGCTGACGATACATATTTGCCTGGTACTTGTGTAGAAAACGGTGGAGGAGTCAGGCTATCAATAGATGATAAAAATGTAAGTCTGACTTGTTATCCAAATATGAGTGGCAATGGTCATTTTCAAAATTGCGAAACATGGCGTTATCCCGCTACCAACATTTATTATCTTTCTTCTCCCAATGTAGCTGTATTAAATACCTCATTGAGCTTTAGCACTTCTACGGCCACTTCTACCGCCAATAATTTTTTGGCAGTCAGTACTCAGCTTAGTGTGGGCACACATACTAATAATCAAGTCAATTTGAGTGCTACTTCTACCGCCACTTCTACCACTATTGTCAGAAATGAGCAGGCCAGTGGGCTTATGACTTGGTGGAAGTTTGAGGCGAGCCCTGGTTTTGGTGTAGATACACAACAAAATATTAATATATCCTGTAATACCCCCAGTACTGTTAGTGGTTTGGTAAGTAGCAGTACGCAAGCAGCAGATTTTAACGGTAGTTCAGATACTTGTTATAATATTAGTGCTAGGCGTATAAGATTTAATAATAGTTTTTCTTTGGCTACTTGGATGAATGCTGATGCCAGAGCAGTGGACACGCCTATTATGCTTTTTAGTAATCTTACTTCTTTGGGTTATTCATTTTATACTGACGATGGTTATCTTAGTTTACGAGTTTGTGATAGTGATGCTTGTGAAGAATACAATTCTACTTTTCAAATGGCCAATGATACTACTTATCATGTGACAGCTACTTATGATTTAGAAGATGATGAAGTGATATTGTATGTTTATCAAAAAGGAGTAGGTGGTAAAGCTACCACTACGGTAAATTCATTAAAAACTTTGGTAAACCACGCTTCTAACTTTGTAATAGCCGGAGATTTGACAACATACTTTGATGGGACACTAGATGATATTCGGACTTATAATAGAGTATTGAGTCCAGAAGAGATCTGGGCTATACAATCTCAAGGAGAGATTTAGTTTATTTACTATATTTTGCTATAATATATCTATGCTAGATAAAATAAAAAAAGCAAATCAGGGAGCTATAGCGTTATTGTTAGTAATTATGATTACAGCTTTGACTATAGTTTCAGCCGCCGTAATATCTATGACCAATATTTCAGACTTGATGTCTTCTTTTTATTTTTCTCAATCAGAAGAAGCTGATGTAGAAATGGATGCTTGTCTAGAAGATGCTTTGTGGCGTCTAGCTTCTAGCACTGAGATTTCAGGTACATATTATCTCAATACTGTTGGTACTAGTTGTTATTATCAAATAGCTGATAGTATAGAGGCTGGTTTAAAAACTGTTACTTCTACGGCTAGTACTACTTCAGATGTTGGTTATTGGGTGGATGCAGTGATTGCTCAAATCAATGTTTCTACCACACCGATTAGTATTTATTCTTACAAAAATTTTAATATGTCCTATGCGCCTATTGTGGTCTCTGAAGGTGGTGCAGCTGTCTGTGGTGATGGCACCATAACTAGTCCAGAAGTCTGTGATGAGCTCAATAATACAATTACTGAATATTGCGGAGATGGCAATACAGATGTAGGCAAATGCAATGCTGATTGTAGTGCAGTCGTGCCAGATGAGACTTGCGATGATGGTAATACAACTACCGAGATGTGTGGCGATGGAACACAACAAAATGGCACTTATTGTAATGCTAATTGTACCGTAGAAACAGTCTTGGCCGAAACTTGTGACTATACACCAGGATCTTGCAATGCTTCTAGCTGTTGTGATAGCGTTGGCTTGGGTTGTGCCACTGGAAAACGTGGATTTCTAGCCTGTAGTGAAACTTGTACAACTTGTCTTTTAAATTGTTTATAATTTAATTTTAGGGCTTATGGGCAAAAATATAATAGGTATCGATATTTCAGATTTTTCTATTGAAGCCGTAGCTTTGGAAAAAGATAGACATAGTTTTAAGTTAGAATCTTATGCTCGTTTTAGACTTTCTCCAGAAATAGTTGAAGATGGTCAGATACTAGATAAAGAAAAATTGAAAAGTGCTATTTTAAAGCTGTTTAAAAGTGCCAAGCCGGTTGTTTTTGACAAATCACGCAAGGTATTTTTATCTATTCCAGAGTCACAGACTTTTTCCAAAATATTTTCTGTACCAAAAAATATCAAAAATAAAGAATTGGAAACAGTAGTATTTAATAAAGCAGAAGAATTGATTCCAGAGTCTATTGACAAATTGACGGCTATCATAAAAGTCTTGGCTGAAACAGATAAAGATAAGCAAGTTTTTTATACAGCCGTAAGCACAGAAATATTACAGAGTTTTGTAAGTGTTTTTAATGAATTGGATATAGAAGTAGTAGGTATTACTACTGAAGCCAATAGTTCTTTTGCTGGTATCAAAGAAAGTAAAGACAAAAAAAATACATTGGTTTTGGATCTTGGCGCCAGGACTACTATTGCTTCTATTTTTACCAAACATGGTTTATATTCAAATATAAATATTGCTATTGGTGGAGATAATATCACCAAGGCTATTGCCAAAAAATTAAAGATTACTTATAAACAAGCCGAGGACAAAAAAGTAAAAATTGGTTTGACAGCTGATGAATATGGAGAAATCATGCTCATCGCCCAAGGTCAATTACAGCCACTGGTAGATGAATTAAAAGTATTTATAGAATATTGGCAAAAATCTAGTGGTAATACTATAGAACAAGTTGTTTTGATAGGGGGCTTATCTCAAATGAAAGATATTGATAAATATTTTGGAGAAGACTTAAACATAGCCACTCAAATTGGTCAGCCGTTTATTGATACAGACTCTTTATGGAAAGGATTGAATTCTAGTAAATACATAAATGCTTTGGGATTAGCTAGATTGGCTCAGCAAGGCACGGATATCAATTTTTTTGATAAGATGCCAAAAGCCAAAAAACAAAAAAATACAAATAATAATATAAATAACAATAACAATAATCAATATATAGAAAATCAAAATAATATCAAAACAAAGTGGTTGGCCAGTTTTAAAAATAAATATGTTTTATTTGGATTAGGCATTATTTTTTTGGCAGCAGCTTTGTTTTTGTTTAAAAATAAAATTCCTATTTTAAAAGACTGGGTAGCACTACCTACTTGGGAAGAAAAAATATATGTAGCGATAGATAATCCCAATGGAATAAGCAATTTTATCCCAGGTGAATATTATGATTTATTACTTTACAAAACATATACTACTTCTACAGATGAGACATTGCCAGACGATTATGTTGAAAATTTTTCAAACAATTTGATTGCCCTAGAAAAGGAAGCAAACATAAAAGTATTGCCAAAAGTCGCTGAGTCTTATACACCAGAAGGTTATTATGTGATTCCCCAAATAATATCTTATGAGAGTACAGATATAGTTCCTTTGGAAGAAAATTATAAAGTAGGGGATGTTTTAGAAGCGGATATCAATTATCGATTTATGATGTTTTCATATCAATCTTTGAAAGATTGGTTGATAAATAAAGATCCAAAAGTAGCTGATAAACTAGGTAGTTTTGATTTTGAAATCATTAATTATACACTTGATAGTGAAGGAGCAAATTTTAACATCTTGGTACTGATTAATAAAAAATCAGACTAAAAATAGTACTAAAAACATATGCACAGAGTTTAATTTGGGAGGAGTATTGGCAATTATTGGTAGATTTGATATAATATAGACATCTTTAATTCAATATAAAATAATTTAACTAATCTTATAAAGTATGAAAATTAAACAAAATTTTAGATTACACTCAAGACAAGCAGGATTTACGCTTATTGAGTTAATTATCGTAATCGCTATCATCGCCTTATTAGCAGCAGCTACTTTTGTGGCTGTCAATCCAGCCAAGCGTATTGGTGATGCCAATAATGCTCAGCGTTGGGCTGATATTACAGCTATTGCCGATGCTTGGAATACTTATGTAGCTGATAATAGTGGTAGTAATCCAACTACATCAGCTGATTGTATTACAGCTAATACTACTTGTATGATTGCCAATTATGCTGGTACTGATACTGACTATGCTTGTGGAGCTTCAACCACCGCTGCTCTTATTTGGCTTGATCCATTGATTACCAGTGGTTATTTAGCAAATATACCAGCTGACCCAAAATCTACTACAGCCGCAGCCACATCTACTGGTTATTATATGCTTAAAGATGCTAATGGTGCTTTGACGGTTGGTGCTTGTGAAACTTATAATAGTGCTACAATAAAAGTTCAAAGATAGTTTTTAAATCAAAATTTATAAAACTTGATTCTACTAAAATAGGGTCAAGTTTTTATATTTTAAAATATTTGGATTTAAGGTATAATGAATATATAATATATATATAAAATATTAATGAAAAATATGATAAAAAAGTTAAAAAATAAGTGGTTTTGGATAATATTGGTGATTGTGATTATACTAGGGATTGTATTATTTCAGGTATTTAAAAAAGAAGAATCAAACTATATTACCGAAGCTACTCGTATCGGAGATATTGTGCAAACCGTAGAAGTGACTGGTTCAGTACAATCGGCTGATGATATAGAGCTCAATTTTGGTATGGCCGGTACTCTACAAGCTGTTTTGGTCAAGACAGGCGACGAAGTAGTCAAAGGACAGACCTTGGCTAGACTGACTTCAGGAGATATAGCTTCTCAAGTAGCTGATGCTAGAGCTAGTCTGGAGATTGCCAAATTACAATTGGATGAGCTTTTGGCTGGAGCTAGCAATCAAGATATAGAAGTGACCACGCAAGAATTTGCTAGTGCCAAAGCCAATTATCAAAGTGCTATGGATAGTTTGACAAACTTGGAGCAAACTAGAGATCAAGAGATTGCCAATATAAAATCAGAAACTATTAGTACTTTAAAAGATAAATTATCTATAGCTCAATTTTCTTTGGATGTAGTCTACGATGCTATTTATGATAGTAATGCGGATCAAAATTTGTATGTTAGTGATATAGTATTATTGAATAATACTAGGTGGAATTATCAAGATGTAAATAGCAAATTTTCCAGCATAAAAGCATTGATTGAAAAAGCTGAGAATAGTAATGACAACAATGATATTTTAGTAGCTGCCAATGCTTTGGAAAATTATTTGAAAGATGTTTTTAATATTTTGACCGATACTTATGATGTGATGATAGTTACGGTTACTAATTCTGTTTATACAGCTACAGTTATTGATACTTTCAAAACTAGCATAAATACCAAAACTACTAGTATCAATACAGCTATTTCAGCTGTTCAAAGCAATAGTGCCAATTTGCGTATTAGGGATTTATATTATCAAACCCAAATTTCTGACCAACAAAATACTATTGATTCATATAAGATTGCTATGTCTTTGGCTCAAGCCAAGCTAGACCTTAAGACAGCTCCACCTCGTGATTTTGCTGTTTCTTCAGCCGAAGCCAACATAAAAAGAGCTCAGGCAACTTTGGATAGATATCTTAGCAATTTATCTGAGACAGTGATTACAGCACCAGTTGATGGTATAGTCACAGCAGTAAATTTTGATGTAGGAGAGCAGACTAGTTTATCTACTCCTGTAATATCTATGATTGGTTTAGCTACCATGCAAATAGAAGTAGATGTACCAGAATCAGATATAAGCAAATTGGCTGTAGGAGATCAAGTAGAGATCACTTTGGATGCTTTTTCAGCTAGTGACAAATTTGTCGGGACAGTTATTTTTATAGATCCAGCAGCTACCAATATTGACGGAGTGGTATATTATACTACCAAAATAGCTTTTAATGAAAAAGATGATCGTATAAAATCTGGTATGACAGCTGATTTAACTATTTCTACTGATAGCAGAGAGGGTGTGTTGGTAGTGCCATCCAGAGCTGTAATATATCGAGAAGATAAAAAATATGTACAAATATTGGACAACGGTGTTTTGGCAGAATTAGAAGTTGTGACTGGTTTAAGAGGCGATGATGGCTTAACAGAAATAATTAGTGGTTTAGAAGCAGGTGTTGAGGTTGTCACTTTTATAAAGAAAGCAGAGTAATATGATTGAATTAAAAGATGTTTATAAAGAGTTTGTAAATGAAGAAGTAGTAACCAAGGTTCTTCATGGTATTAATCTCAAAATAGATAAAGGTGAATTTTTGGCTATCATGGGTCCTTCTGGATCAGGTAAGTCAACTCTTATGCATATTTTGGGATTCTTAGACACACTAAGCACTGGTAAATATTATTTTGACAACAAAGATGTGTCTAGTTTAGATGATGATACTTTGGCGCAGTACAGAAACAAAAGAGTTGGTTTTGTTTTTCAAAGTTTTAATTTACTGCCCAAAACTAGTGTTTTAGATAATGTAAAATTACCACTTTTATATAGCAAAGATAAAACAGATTCACAAGCAGTCGATGAAGCTATAAAAAGTGTAGGTTTAGAGCATAGAAGAGAGTATCTTTCCAATCAATTATCTGGTGGTGAAAAACAACGAGTAGCAATTGCGCGAGCTTTGGTAAATAAACCAGATATTATATTTGCTGATGAGCCAACTGGCAATTTAGATTCTAAATCAGGTATTCAAATTATGGCTATTTTGGCTGGCCTATCCAAAATGGGTAAAACAGTAATATTGGTTACTCACGAATCTACTACGGCTAGATATGCCAAGAGAATAATAATGGTTAAAGATGGTTTGATTGTTAGTGATGAAAATAATAAAAATATTATCAAAACAGAAGACATAAATGGTCAATTAAAATAATTTATGCGTTTTGACTTTAGAATATGGTTTGGGACTTTGCAAGCATTAAAGCGTAATAAAATGCGCTCTTTTTTGACTTCACTGGGGATTGTCATTGGTATCTCTTCTGTAGTTATCATCATGTCTCTTGGAGCAGGAGCACAGAGTTTGGTGGTCAATCAAATACAAGGTATAGGTGGTGACTTATTGGCTATACTTCCAGGAGCTAGTGATGATGATGGTCCACCAGCATCAGTGATGGGTATTAGTATTACTACTTTGACCACTGAAGATTTGCAAGCTATAGAAGAAAGAGTACCAGAAGTTACAGCTGCAGCAGCTTATGTCAGAGGGACAGCTATTGCTTCTTGGCAAAACAAAGTAGATGATACTAGTTTTTTGGGTACAACGGGCAATTATATGCAAGTAGAAGAAGGCGCAGAGCTCATAGCTGGTCATTTTTTTTCGGAAGATGAAGCCAATTCTATTAGTAAAGTAGCTGTTCTTGGTTATAGTGTAGCCGAAGAATTATTCAATGGAAATATAGACCCCATTGGTGAGCGTATTAAAATAAACAAAGAATCTTTTAAAATAATAGGTGTAATGGCCGAAAGAGGAACGGCTGGTTTTCAAGATCAAGATGATCAAATATTTATACCCATCACCACTGCTCAAAAGTTAATGTTGGGTATTAATTATCTTACTTTT
Source organism: Patescibacteria group bacterium (assembly GCA_041662585.1). Taxonomy (GTDB): domain Bacteria; phylum Patescibacteriota; class Patescibacteriia; order UBA1558; family GWA2-36-10; genus XYD1-37-29. The sequence continues at coordinate 59,670 of JBAZSG010000006.1, forward strand.
GGTAGAGCCAAGGTAACTCAAGGGGCAGATATTGATTTTGTAATTGAAGAAGTGGTTGATGTTTTGCGGGATAGGCATGGTATAGACAATCCCCAAGAAGATGATTTTTCGGTCAGATCATCTGAATCAACTTTAAATACTTTAAATAGCATTACGGATGCCCTAAATTATTTTTTAGGCATGGTAGCTGGGATTTCTTTAATAGTTGGTGGAATTGGTATTATGAATATTATGCTTGTTTCAGTATCAGAGAGTACCAAAGAAATAGGTCTTAGAAAGGCAGTGGGAGCAACTAGAAGAGATATTAGTATCTATTTTTTGGTGCAAACGATCATCTTGACATTATTAGGGGGTATCATAGGAATATTTTGGGGAATACTAGTGTCATTTTTGGCTAGTGTTATAGCCAATGCTTTGGGCTATGATTGGAATTTTGTAGTATCAGTAGTCTCTATTGTTATTTCTCTGATATTTACTATCATAGTTGCTTTAGCTTTTGGTTGGTATCCAGCCAAAAAAGCTGCCGATTTAAATCCAATTGAAGCTCTTCGTTATGAATAATTTATGAAATTAATTACTACCACAAAAATAGCTTTAGTTGCTCTAAATAAAAATAGAATCAGGACTTTTTTGACTATTTTGGGAGTAATGATTGGTATTTCTTCAGTGACAGTCATCATTTCAGCTGGTGATAGTATTAGAGCTTTGGTTCAGAATCAAGTATCTAGCTTTGGTTCGGATTTTATACAAACAGAAGTGAGAGTCCCATCTTCAGGAGGTGGAGTAGCTAGTCAAGCTCAAGGTATAGCTATAACCACAATGAAAGATAGTGATAGGGAAGATATATTGGAATTACCATATATATCCAAAGCCTATTCAGCTATTACTGCTCAAGAAGTTATTTCTTGGCAAGGAGAGATAAAAAAATCTTTGATCTATGGAGTGACCGAAGATTATATCAATATTGATAGTACAGAAATAGCTGAAGGTAGATTTTTTACCGATGAAGAAGGTGATTCTTTGGCTAGAGTAGTAGTGTTAGGTGCCAAAGTCAAAGAAGATTTATTTGGCTCCAGTCCAGCAATTGGACAAAATGTAAAAATTCATAAACAAAATTACAAAGTAGTTGGTGTAGCAGCTTCAAGAGGAGCAGTATTCTTTTTTGATTTTGATGATTTAGTATATATTCCATTAAAAACTACTCAAAAATTAATATTGGGTATAGATCATGTTTTATCTATTACTTCTCAATTGTCTGATCCAAGTCGTGAAGATGAGATGGTCAATGCTATAGAAAATATAATGAGAGCAAATCATGATATTGATAATCCAGATAGAGATGATTTTGAAGTAGCTTCTATGGCTGATGCTCAAGATTTACTCAATACTATCATTGGTGGTATTACTTTATTATTGGTAGCTCTAGCAGCTGTATCACTAGTAGTCGGTGGAGTAGGTATTATGAATATCATGTATGCTACAGTCTCTGAGAGAACCTTTGAAATAGGTCTTCGTAAAGGAGTGGGAGCTAGTAAAAAAGATATTTTGCAACAATTTTTAGCTGAAGCAGTAGTCATTACTTTATGGGGTGGTATTTTTGGTATAATTTTGGGCATTGTATTTATATATGCTGTTTATATAATAGCCAATAAATATAAGCTAGATTGGAGCTTTTCTATATCAATATTAGGTCTAATACTAGCCTTGGGCTTTTCGGTGGCTGTAGGGCTTGTTTTTGGCCTTTATCCAGCCAAAAAAGCCGCTGAGTTGGATCCAATTACTGCTCTGCGAAGGGAATAGAGGACAGACAACAAGATAGAGATTATTAGCACTCCTTGACTTAGAGTGCTAATTTGGTATATAATGTAATAAAGAAAATTTTATGGAAGATAGAGGTCAAAAATTACTCAAAGAAATTGTTGATATTCATATCAAGACTGCTCGTCCAGTAGGCTCTTCAATGTTGGCAGAGAGCAAAAAATTTGATTTGTCTCCAGCCACTATTCGTAATGCCATGTATGAACTGGAGACTGAAGGATATATAGCTCAGCCACATACTTCAGCTGGACGTATACCAACTGTGATGGGTTACAAATATTATTTGGACAATTTGCTTAATATCAAAAATTTAAATGACAAAGAAAACAAAGAATTGACTCAAGCCTACAACAATGATGTGCGTGAGCTGGCCAAATTAATAGTCAACAAAACCAATCTAGCTACCATTGTCGGATTTTCACCAACTGATCTTTATTTTACAGGCTTGTTCAATCTTTTCTCTCAGCCAGAGTTTGAAGATTATAAGATGGTATTATCAATGACCAAAGTAGTTGATTCTTTGGAAAAAGCTATGGCTGATATTTATCATCAAATAGACAAACCACTAGTTTTAATTGGCCATGACAATCCATTTTCTTCGGATTGTTCGGTCGCTATTACACCTATTAGTGGTGGAAGATTACTAGCCATACTTGGCCCAATGCGTATGGATTACAACAAAGTATTAGGATTATTAGCAGAAATTACTAAAATTATAAAATAATGCATAATAAAAAAGACAAAAAAGAAAATAAAGACAAAGTAGAGAAAGTAAATTTTGAAGTGCAAGCAGCTGCCAATTTGGCTGGTTGGCAAAAAGCTTTGGCTGATTATCAAAATTTGCAAAAAGAAATGAGCAAGCGTTTGTCTGATATGAATGATTTTGTAGCTGCCAATTTCTTATTAGAGCTATTACCAATTTTTGATAATTATCAAATAGCTATTTCTCATGTGCCAGCCAAAGAAAAAAAAGAAGCTTGGGCTGTGGGCTTGGAACATATACTCAAGCTGTGGGAAAGCTTTTTGACTGATCATGGACTGAGCAAAATAAAAGCTCTTGGTGAGCAATTTGATCCAAATTTGCATGAAGCAGTTGGTCAAATAAATGATAAAGAAAAAGCTGATCAAATAATTTTAGAAGAAAAATTGGCTGGGTATACATCTAAAGATAGAGTAATTCGTCCAGCCAAAGTGATTATCAATAATAATTAATTATTAATAAAGAAAGGAGAAAACATTATGTCACTTATACCATGGAGTCCACTTTTAGACACCTTTGATTCATTGGAAAAAGGTTTTAGCAACTTTTTGCCAGCTATGGATGTCTATGAAGAACATGACAATGTAGTCGTTGAAGCAACACTTGCTGGTATCAGGCCAGAAGATGTAAATATCAATGTCCACGATGATGTTTTGACCTTAGAGGGCAAACGGGAGACTTCTAGCGAAGTAGATGAAAAAAATTATTATCGCAAAGAGGTACGCAGTGGTTCATTTAATCGTAGTGTAGTATTACCAGCAGCAGTGCAAGCTGATAAGGCTGAAGCCAATTTTGAAAATGGGTTACTTAAAATATTGTTACCAAAACAAGACGAATCTAAATCAAAAAATATTAAGATTAATATAAATAAGAAATAAATGATAAATAATTTCAACTCACCACTTAACTTGAAATTAATCAAGCAATGTCCAATTTGTTCAGCTGATTATAGTCAGACAAATATACAAATTTTGGATGAAAATGAGTTTGGTGTACTTACTTATGCTAGTTGTGATAGCTGTCGAGCCAATTTACTTACCAAGTTTTCTTCTTTACCACAAGGAGTGATAGGCAATGCTATACTCACTGATTTGAGTCCTCAAGAAGTATTGGATTTTGCTGTAGAAAATGAGATTGATGCTGATGATGTATTGGGTATTCAAGCCATGCTAACCAAGAAAGAATTAATAAAAAATTTAAAAAAATTAGTATAATATAAAAAACATATGGGAAAAATTATTGGAATTGACTTGGGAACCACAAACTCTGCTGTTGCTATTATAGAGGGTGGTAAACCAAAAATTTTGGAAAACAAAGAAGGTAACCGTACTACTCCATCTATGGTTGCTATTTCCAAAAACGGAGAACGCTTAGTTGGTATTGCTGCCAAACGTCAAGCAGTCACCAATTCGGCCAATACTATTTTTTCAGTCAAAAGATTGATTGGTAGAAAATATAATGATCCAGCCATTAAAGAAGATATAGATACTGTGTCTTATAAAATTGTTAAAGCTGGAGAGGGAGTAAAAGTAAAAATGGGAGATAAAGAACATACTCCTCAAGAAATTTCAGCTATGATACTACAAAAAATCAAAGCTGACGCTGAAGAAAAATTGGGTGAGCCAGTCACTGAAGCAGTGATTACTGTGCCAGCTTATTTTGATGATGGACAACGTCAGGCCACCAAAGATGCTGGTAAGATTGCTGGTTTGGAAGTAAAACGTATTATCAACGAGCCAACTGCTGCTGCCCTAGCTTATGGTTTTGACAAGAAAAAAGATCAACAAGTAGTAGTTTATGATCTTGGTGGTGGTACATTTGATGTATCAATCCTAGATGTATCTTCAGATACAGTAGAAGTAAAAGCTACCAATGGTGATACTCACTTGGGTGGTGATGATTTTGATCAGATAATTATTGCTTGGATTTTAGCAGAGTACAAAAAACAAGAGGGTATTGATTTATCTGGCGATCCTTTGGCCATGCAAAGACTCAAAGAGTCTGCTGAAAAAGCCAAAACAGAACTTTCTTCATCAATGGAAACAGAAATCAATCAACCATTTATCACTACTGATGAATCTGGTCCAAAACATTTGGTAATGAAAATTACTAGAGCTAAGCTAGAAGAGTTGGTTGGTGATTTGGTAGCCAAAACTCTAGAACCATGTAAAAAGGCTTTGGCCGATGCTAAAATAACAATTAAGGATATTGAAGAAGTAATCATGGTTGGTGGCATGACTAGAATGCCATTGGTCCAAAAGAAAGTAGAAGAATTTTTTGGTAAAAAACCAAATATATCAGTAAACCCTGATGAAGTAGTAGCTCTTGGTGCGGCAGTACAAGCTGGTGTATTACAAGGTGATGTCAAAGATGTATTGCTTCTTGATGTCACACCTTTGACATTGGGAATTGAAACTATGGGTGGAATACGTACTCCACTGATAGAAAGAAACGCTACTATTCCTACTTCAAAATCTCAAATATTTTCTACAGCCGCTGATAATCAAGACACCGTAGAAATACATGTCTTACAAGGTGAGCGTCAAATGGCTCAAGACAACAAGACACTAGGTAGATTTACTTTATCTGGTATTCCTCCAGCTCCTCGTGGTGTGCCACAAATTGAAGTGAGTTTTGATATTGATGCCAACGGTATTTTAAATGTAAAGGCAGTTGATAAAGCCACTAACAAAGAACAGTCTATTACTATCAAATCATCTTCAGGTCTTAGTGATGCTGAGGTAGAAAAAATGACCAAAGATGCTGAGGCTCATGCCGAAGAAGATAAAAAGAAAAAAGAAGAAGTAGAAGTCAGAAATAGTGCTGATCATATTGTCTTTCAAACAGAGAAATTTATCAAAGATAATAAAGACAAAATAAAAGAAGAAGATAAAAAAGAAATGGAAGAAAAGATGGAAGCTTTGAAGAAAGTCAAAGATGATTCTGATTTAGAGAAGGTAAAATCAGCTGTCAAAGACATGGAAGAAGTCGTACAAAAAATTGGCGCAGCTATGTATCAAAATCAAGCTCAAGAACAGCAAAATACTGCTGGTGCTGCTGGTCCAGAGACAGATAAAAAAGCTGACAAAGAGCCAGTTGAAGGTGACTTTGAAGAAGTAAAAGAAAATAAAAAATAAGTCCTCATGGCCAAAGATTTTTATAAAATTTTAGGAGTTAATAAAACAGCTAGTGAAGCGGAAATAAAAAAAGCTTTTCGCAAACTAGCGCACCAGCATCATCCTGACAAAGCCAATGGTAATGCCGATAAGTTCAAGGAAATAAACGAAGCTTATCAGGTCTTGTCCAACAAAGAAAAACGTAGTCAGTACGATCAATTTGGTTCTACTTTTGATGGAGCAGGTGGCAATCCTTTTGGTGGAGGCAATCCTTTTGGACAGGGCAATATGGGAGGTTTTGATTTTTCCGGAGCTCAAAATATGGATTTTGATTTGGGAGATATATTTGGTCAGTTTTTTGGTGGAGGAGCATCAAATAGCAGAGCTAGAAGTCAAAGAGGTCAAGATATACAAGTTGATATGGAAATTACTCTCAAAGAAGCTGTTTTTGGTAAAACAGATACTTTCTCTTTGCGCAAACAAGTAGCTTGTCCACCTTGTAAAGGTACAGGCGCAGAAAAAGGTACCTCCTATGAAAAATGTCCAACTTGTGATGGCAGTGGTAAGATTGCTACTACAGTACTAGGTACTTTTCGTACTCAAACTGTCTGTCCAGAATGTATGGGACAAGGTAAGTTGATTAAAAACAAATGTGGTGCTTGTCATGGTCAAGGATTCAATGAAGAAAATGTAGATATCAAAGTAGAAATACCAGCTGGTATAGACGATGGTCAAGCTATTCGTTTGGCTGGGCAAGGTAATGCTGGTAACAATGGATCTCCAGCTGGTGATATGTATGTCAATGTTCATGTCAAAAATGAACCAGGTTTTGAGAGACATGGCAGTGACTTGGTGAGTGAATATGATATTCCATTTACTGTAGCTGCCTTGGGTGGGGAGATACAGGTCAAAACTATTGATTCTAAAGTAAAACTTAAAATACCAGCTGGTACTCCTAGTGGCAAACAATTTGTTTTGAGAGACAAAGGTGTCACTCATCTTAGGTCTCGTGGTCGTGGTAATCAAATAGTCATAGTCAATGTAGATGTGCCCAAAAAACTGACTAAAAAACAAAAAGATTTATTAGAAGAACTAAATAAAGAATTTTTTGTTAGTAAAAAGGGATGGTTTTAATCCTTGACTTTTTCTTGATTTTTATTTATAATTTATTCCGTTATTTATATATTGCCATCCTAGCTCAGTTGGTAGAGCAACGGTTTTGTAAACCGTCGGTCGTCGGTTCGAGTCCGACGGATGGCTCCATCATTCACTTATTTTAAAGAATTATTAAAAACATTGATATGTCACAAGATAATTTAGCCAAACTAGAGTGTACTGAATGTCACAGTATTAATTACCATAGTCACAGAAATAAAAAAACTGTAAAAGAAAGACTAGAAGTAAAAAAACATTGCAAAAAGTGTAAAAAACACACAATGCATAAAGAAACTAAATAATCCCAGCCCAATCCTTGGGAGGGATTATTTCTTAATGGGATATGGATTATTGAAAAGATTAAAATTTTTATAAACACTTGGTAGGGGGGAGTATTTCAGTGGTAGAATGCTGGTCTCCAAAACCAGCGACGAGGGTTCGATTCCTTCCTCCCCTGCCAAATGTTTAGAAGATAGTTTGGTCTCCATCCAGCCCCTCGCGAGGGGCTGGATCCAAAACCTCTAGCGTGGGTCCGATTCCTACCGCCCCTGCCAAAAGAGCAAGATATTCAGTATCTTGTTTTTTTGATATACTAAATATATTAAAATTATATATTATGAAAGAAATAAATTGGAAAGATTTTGATAAGGTTGAAGTAAGAGTGGGGACTATTATAGAAGTAGAAGATTTTCCGGAAGCTAAGATACCGGCTTATAAAATAAAAGTCGATTTTGGTAATGAAATTGGGATTAAAAAATCAAGTGCTAGAATTACAAATTTATATACAAAAGAAGAATTGTTAAATAAAAAAATAATTGCTGTAGTTAATTTTCCACCAAAACAGATTGGTCCATTTGTTTCTGAATTTCTTTGCGCTGGTTTTTATAGGAAAGATGGTACAGTGGTATTAGCAGTTCCAGATAAAGATATTCCCAATGGCAGTAAACTTGGTTAATTTTTTATATAAAATATTAGGGTAGAAGTCGTGGCTTCTACCCTTTTTTGATTGTTGCGAATCTTACGGACAAATGCTATTAGCATCAGGTACCGTAAAAGATGATACTCTAATTTGACCAACTGGGAGATCTACGTTTACTCCCTGTGCTCTAAGATATGGCGTAGCATGATCTGCCGAGACATAAATCTCTTTAGCTTTTACACCGGCTTTAATTAGAGCAGTGGTCAGATCAGCTAAGTCATGCTGATCAGCAACAATAACTAAACGTTTGACGGCCATAGCCATCCTCCAATCTTAAAAACTAATCACCTTGATTGATGATTAGTTTTTTATATCTTTCTATATTTTTTAGAATTTTAAGAACGCCACAAAAAGCTAATCACCATGGATAGCTTTGGTAGCGGTTGGTTTGTTCTTAAAATATTTCTCATAAGTCTATATATTACTACATTTTTACAAAATGTCAATTTAATAATTTTTATCAAAAAATCTTCCAACTTCGTCCCACAATCTCTGCCAAAAGAGCAAGATAGTTATTATCTTGTTTTTTTGATATACTAAAGATATTAAAATTTAAATTAAATTTTATGAAAAAACTACTTATTATCTTATTTTTACCTATTTTTATTAGTGGTTGTTTTAATGGCTCTGGCGTGGGTAAAACTGAAAAATTTTCTAAGCCAGATATCAAAGATGATTTTTGTGGAGTGCAAATTAATTTTCAATACTGCAAATGTGCTTTTCATGATGAATTTTGTGAGGCGATTGGCCTGGATCAAGATGCAGCCAATGCTTATGTAGAAGATGAATTTGATAAATGGCTTAATGAACTGATTGAAGCTTTTGGAACAGCTTGTCAGCTTAATGGCGGAATTCCCCAAGGTGAAAAATGTCAGTATTGCAAAGAAGGTTATCACGTACAAGACAGTTCTTGTGTAGAAGACAGTGAAGAGAGTGATAAAGTAGAGGAATTTAAGGCCGATGGACCACTGACAAATAGTTGTGAAATTATAGAAGAAGAATTTAATAATGATTGGAAAAAATACTCTGATATAGATAATGCTATTGATTTTGAAGCCAGAAGCTACGAGGCCAAGCAAGCAGTCACAGCTTATGATCAAATGATTGCTTTGATGGTAGAGGGTTTTGAATTGGAAAGAGACTTTGAAATTGAAAAGCAAATGCAAGATGAATTACTTGAATATAGATCAGCTTTGGTCCAAAATTTAAAAACCAATCTACTCAAAGCTTTTTGGAGACTATCTTGGGTGACATATACTACTGTTAATAGTGGCACTAGCTTAGGCAAATCTTACTCAGAGCTTTTAACTTCGGTTGAGGGTATCAGTGCTATAGGCACAGGACTCAAAGTAGTCCAAGGTATTATCCCTTCAGATTCACAGTTGGCAATTGATACTAGTAATACAGCTGGTAAAGCAAAATCAGTAGGTGCTAATGTAGCTTTGGAGGCAGTAGAAAGTCTAGGTGACCCAACGAAGATAGCTACTGAGCTTTTTAAATCAGCTGCCAATGCTCCTTTACCATCAGCTGATATATCGGAGGAAGAAATAAATGTATTGAGAGAACAACATCTTAGTAAAGGTGCAGTAGATGAGATTTTGGCTGCTAGCCAAGCAGCCAATGATGCTAGATTGGTACGAATAAATGAAATAGAAGAAGGAGTAGCTAGATTACAAGAAGAAATTGATAAGTATGAAGCAGAGGAGAAAGCTAGAGTACGTTTTAACCTAGAAGATAGTTGCCAGACATTAAAACAGCGCTGGGAAGAAGAAAATAATTAATAAAATTAAATAATAAATATATGAACTCAAATAATAAAGTAGCTATTGTCACGGGAGGAGCTATGGGTATTGGTCTGGGCATTGCCAAGGCCTTGGCTAAAGAAAAATATCAAATAGTAGTGGCTGATATTAAATTGGATCAGTGTAAGAGTGCTGCTCTAACTATTCAAAAAATGGGTGTAGAAACTTTGGCTGTAAAATGTGATGTCAGTAAAAAATCAGAAGTAGATAAACTGTTTGCCCAAACAATAAAAAAATTTGGTCGTTTGGATGTTTTGGTAAACAACGCTGGCGTCTATCCTTTTGTTCCGTTTGCTAAAATGACCGAAGCTCATTGGGATAAGGTCATGGATATAAATTTAAAAGGAGTTTTTCTTTGTTCTCAACAGGCTGTTAAAAATATGAAACAAGGAGGTAGGATTATAAATATATCAGATCGGAAGA
>JBAZSG010000007.1:0-36511 GCA_041662585.1 Patescibacteria group bacterium
CCAGATAATCAGAAAATTACAGAGTTCATTGAACAAATTGATAATTTATAATCTTTATATATTACCTGAGTATATTACAGTTGGCTAGTTTATCTGTCGACTGTTAATTTTTTAAAATTTGTTTTATCTGGGTGGATACCAAAGCGGTCAACTGGGGCAGGCTGTAAACCTGCTGGCTTTTGCCTTCGGGGGTTCGAATCCCTCTCCACCCACCATTTGAACACTAGAAGAAAAATATGACAGAAGTAATCAAGAAATATTATTTTTATCTAGCTAGATGTTCTGATAATACATTATACTGTGGTTATTGTAGAAATTTGAGTGATAGAGAGAATAAACACAATAATGGCGATGGTGCAAAATATACCAAACAAAGAAGACCTATCAAAATAGTATATTCAGAACAGTTTAATAGTATATCTGAAGCCATGAAACGTGAAGCCCAAGTTAAGAGTTGGAAAAGAGAAGAAAAAGAGAAATTAATAAAAAATTAATAAATTTGCCGTCATAGCTCAGTGGTAGAGCACTTCCATGGTAAGGAAGGGGTCCGCAGTTCAATCCTGCGTGACGGCTCCAGCAACACCTTTTTGAGGTGTTTTTTTAACATAAATTTAAAGTAAAAAAATTAGCGGCGACACGTAAAACGTGTCGCCGCTGAACACAGACTGTCAGATTCTTTGTACCAAGCTTGGGCAAATAGTTGCTGTCGTCTGTTGGCGACTAATTACCGATGTAGACAACCTCGGGTGTCGCAGATTGCGTCTGAGGTTCCGGCCTGGCATGGTATACTGGATCGGTAATGTCCGAAAAAACAATGATGGTGCCGACAAGTTCGACAGGCTGGGCTACCTCCATATTGCCCACCGAATTATTCGCGGCATCATTTTTACCACCCGCTTCGGCGATTTCTTCTTTAGCCGTTACGGCGACTTCTTTACCACCGGCTGTGGAAATATAGGCTTCCTGGCCGGTATCGGCGGCGATCGAGTCGACTGTCATGTCGACGTTGTATACCGCATTGTCCATTGTGGAGATCGGCGGCGAAAGGTTGTTCGCCATAACTCCGTACGGACCTGGATAGGCCACCACAGTGGCCGCACAGGCGGTAAACAACGCAACCACCATCAGGAAAAAGGCAAAAAGACAAAGCCTTTTAGCCATAATACTTCTCCATTTGAAGGTTGACGTTGACGTTTCTGTGAACATACACAATATTTTGTTTGACCACATAAGGTACTTTTTTCAAGACTTCCTCCTCAGAGTCCTGATTATGAGGTTTAAAAATATGGCGCTCTTCCTGAGCAACAAAACAATTGTGTATTTTTAGTGAACAAAAATATATTTTTTAGCCTATCACTTAATAGTAAAGTAGTCAATATTTGTCCTAGTCTTGGCTATTTTATAATATAATTTATTTTTGTGATATAATTAACTTGTTTTAAAAATGTTCTATTATCTATTGACAGAAACTATAAAAAATGATTTAATTGATTATTAAATATTTGTCTGTATAAATTATGTCAGATGACAAGCAAGACAAAAAAATAGTGGACTCAGATGCTGATGGTTTACTAGACCATGAGGAAGAATCTTTGGGTACTGATCCCAATATTAAAGATACAGATAAAGATGGTTTAGGAGATTATGAAGAGGTCAATGTATATAATACAGATCCTCTCAATCCGGATACTGATGGTGATGGTATAAATGATGGTGATGAAGTAAAAATAGGTAGAAATCCTAAGGGCAGTGGGACTTTGCGAGATTTTTTTATCCCCAATAAAGCCAACGATTACAAACCTCACGCTCTACATCCAAAAAGAATAGTTTTTCATGCTATTTCAGCCATAGTTATCAAAATAATTATGGTAGCTTTTGCTCTGTCATTTCCAGTTCAAGCTTGGTTATCACCAGATGTTTTGCATGAGCAAGCTCAAAAAGTCATTCAACTGACCAACAATCTTAGAGCTGAATTGGGTTTAAATATTCTTAAAGAAAATGAAATATTAAATCAAGCTGCTTTAAATAAAGCAGAAGATATGCTGATTGGTCAATATTTTGCTCATGTCAGCCCAGATAACAAGGCTTTACGACACTTTTTATATGATTTAAATTATAATTTTAAGGTAGCGGGGGAAAATTTGGCTATTGGTTTTTCGGAACCAAGTACTATAGTAGCTGCTTGGGAAGCTTCACCAACTCATTATAGCAATCTTATTGACCCTGATTTTACCGAAATTGGTGTTGGAATTGTCAGTGGTGAGTATAATGCCTATAAAACTACTTTGACTGCTCAATATTTTGGTGATCCCTATATCAATGTTGAGCCAAGTTTAGAGCCAATTATTATTCCTACAGAAGACAAAGAAATCGTTGAAAAAGCTCAAGATTACAACAGTAAGGTAGAACAAGCAATAATAGAGCCAAAACAACCAATAGAAGAGCCAAATGAACCAATAATAGAGCCTGAAATACCAGATGATTTAATAGTTTTAGCTGAAAAAGAAGAGCTTGTAATTGAGCTAGAACAACCTGTGCTAGTTACACCAGAAAATAAATCTATTGTCAATAATGATGTAAATATTTTGACTATTTTTGCCAAAGGGGCTGATAGAGTAGTTGTTTACAACAATGAAGAATTGTTGACTACTAAAGTCACCGAGCAAGAGCAGTTTGATATAGCTGTAAAGCTTGGTGAAGGAGACAATAATATTCAGCTAGTTGCTTATCAAGGAGAAAAAAGCCTTATTTCTAGCTATTATACTATACTTGTGGATAACACAGCTCCTGTATTAGATCAAAGTAAAACTAGTATTTTGGTCAATAAACCTAGTACTAGTGATGATATAGTGTTAAAAGCCACTGCTTATCTTAGTGATGATACTTCTGAGGCTTTTGTTTCTTTTGCTGGTAATGACATAGTTTTAACTAGAGATTATAGTCAAGCTGATAAATGGATAGGACACAGCATTATATCAGGAGTAGATTATAATGATTTATTTAATCCCATAGTTTTGGCTACTTTGACAGCTGTGGATAAGTCAGGAAATACTTTAATCCAAGATATTAATTGGCAAGATATCAAACCAGCTATTGGATCTACTATCAGTCAATATTCTTTTTTGAAGGAAAGTAAATCCAAATTTATTGAGCCCTTATTTAATATCGGAGATATTTATTACAAAATTATACTAATCTTAGCCTCTATAGCTTTGCTTCTAAATGTTTTTGTGCAGATTAGAAAACAACATACTAGGACCATTGCTTCTACTTTGGGGCTTATGGCTTTACTTACATTTTTGCTTATTTTTTAACTTGACTATTTTTGTAGATGTAGTAAGTTAGAGGTATATAATATATATATTTTTTTCTTTACACATTGTGTATTATTCTGTTATAATATTTTATTAAATTAATAAAAATTTAAATATAAAACTGTAATTATAAATTACAGCTAAACAATTAAGTAATTAAGAAAAACATATATGAAACAAGTTTTTAAAAAAGGCTTTTTCTATCTAATGGCATTTTCTATGGTCTTGGGAAATTCAGTGCTCAGCATTGATTTTTCAATACCAATAGCCAATGCTATTAGTGTAGAAAATCCACAGTTTGTGGAAGGAAATCCTAGCTGTAATAGCTTAGGATATGACAATGAATATAAAATTACGCCAGGTGATCCATATACATATGAACCATCAGAAGCTTCAAATTTTGTATCCATAAGCAATTTAAATGGAGGTCAATTTGATTGGAGTTCAACTATAAATATTGACGCTGTAATTGCCAAAGGCGGTGACAATGCCAATGTTTATAGCTACGATCCAGCTTCTACTGGTGGTAGTGGATTGGTGACTCCTTTAAATGGCGGTGACCAAATTCCAAATTTGAGCCATGTAAGCTTTTGTTATAACGATCCAGTTGATTGTCAATTGGTAGTAACTAAAGAATATGATGGTGGTCCAGTAGCACCGGGAGATCAAATTACTTATAGTCTTTCAATTACTAATAACGGAACAGACGATTGTACTCTGGTTAGGTTGAAAGATTATTTTGATATCGACAATATTTCTTATGTAATAGCCGATCCTGTTCCTTATAACGCTGGTTATTATTATGATTATTTGGGTTGGGATTACGGTACTATGGAATCTGGCGAAAGTCATCAAGTATCTTTGACTATGGAAGTAAAAGAAGATACTTGTGGTTCTACTATTAAAAATGTGGCCAAGTCTTTATCACATGAACTTGGTTGGACTGCAGATATGATTGTAGAAACTCCTATTGTTTGTAATGAAGAAGAGCCAGAATATTATAATATCAAAGCATCTAAGGTAGTTTGTGAATCAGAAGAAGATTTACCAAATTGGGGAGATCATCAGTCAGTTACTATGATTGATTCTGATACAGCTGCTGATTATGTAAGTAAAAGTGAAGGTAACTGTTGGTTAGAAGAAGATTGGGCTTTCCAATGGGGTACAGATGTATCTGATGCAGGAAGAGATTTTGTTGGTGCAGCTGGTAGTGGATGGAATAATTTTGACACCACTACAGGTTCAGGTACTATGGCTGAAGTTTTAGTTGAAGCCAATGATTTAGATGTTATAAAAGTAAGAGAAGTATTGCCAGAGGGTTATATTCCTTTTGCTTGGAATCAAGGCTATGATGATGATGGTACAGATGACAATGTATCTGCTGAGATATATTGTTATGACGATGTATTAAATTATGATAACTATGACTTCGTACGTAATCCAGAAGTAGACAATACATACTATTGTGTTGCTTTCAATGTTTTGGCAGAAGTGGATGAGTGTACTTTAGATTCTGATAATTATAATGAAACATTAGATATAGTAGATATTGGAGATACAGCTTCCGAAGCTTTTCATTCTATCAGTGGTTGGAGTGCGGCTAATATCCCAGGAGGTTATGGTGGTTGTCAAAATGGTGTTGTTTGTGATTACCGACAACTAGTTGAAGATTCTTGTACTGAAAATGAAAGAGCTGCAGATACTGTACTTCATGCGGGAAATGGTATAGCAGAATCTATAACTATTCGTCATTTAGATGGTGTTTCTTTAATGGATAGTTTTGAAATCTATATTAATGATCAATTAGTAGATACTTGGCTTGATGAAACTCAAATTTCTAGTGAAGTTTGGTTAGAAACCTCTTTTGATATTTCATCTTATGGATTTACTGGTGATTTAAATGTTAAATTAAAAGCTATTGATCCTATTTGGAATCTATGTAGCACTTATGGTCAAGTAGCTATTGATTGGATAAGTTTGCAAGGTTGTGGTGATACTTGGGAAGCTCATTTTTGTGGCAATTATGAACAAGAAGGAGATGAGCAGTGTGATGATGGTCCAAATGGTTCAATTTTCTGTACCAATGAATGTACATTGATTGAACAACCACCAATTTGTTATGAAGAAGGAGAATCATTTTTTGCCTCTACTGTAGAAAGTTATGATCAGGGACAGAAAAAAGACGGCTCCAATGTGGATGCCAACAGATCAATCCCCGAACAAGGATTGGAATTGGAATTAGGAAATAATGTTTCCAATTTCTTTAGCTTGGGTTTTGGCGGTTGGACCATTGTCAGCTTTGATGAGATCTTTGTTGATGGCCCAGGTAATGATATTAAAATAACTGAAGATACTTGGGGTGCTTATTCACTTGAAAAAGCTGATGTCTATGTCAGTCAAGATGGAACAACTTGGGTTTTTCTAGGTACAGCTAATAACCTTAATAGTGTTAATAGCACACATACTACCTCCGAATTTGATCTAGCTTCTACTGGTCTTACTTGGGGACAATATGTCAAAGTAGTTGATACCAGTGATGCCAGTGTACATAGTGCTACAGCCGATGGTTATGATTTAAATGCTATTGAGGCTTTATCGGGTGGTTATATTGGAGAATGTAAAGAAGTTATTACTGTATGTAAAGTAGATGAGCAACAAAATCCATTGTCTGGTTGGGAAATGACTTTATATGGTTCAAACTTGGTAACCAATGGTAGCTTTGAATATCCAACTGTAACAAGTAATAGTGGCCAGTGGCAGTTGTTTACTCCGGCTGAAGTAGATTGGAGCGTTGATTGGATAAATAGCCACGATGGAAATCCAGTATTGGAATATCAAACCAATCTTTTAGGGCTTATGACTCCTTATGAAGGTAGTCAATATGCTGAGCTAGGTTCTAATTTTGCTACTAAAATTTCTCAAGATATAAATACTATAGCTGGAGCAGATTATCAACTTGGTTTTGCTTTTGCTCCTAGAAACGGTTCACCAGAAGGTATAAATGGTGATAATCAATTACAAGTTAAATTTGGGTCTATCGATGAAACAATAAATGCTGATGCCGGTTATACTTGGACTTATCATATTTTTAATAGCTCTGCTGTAGATCCAAGCACCACTTTAGAATTTATTGATACAGGTTTTGATAATTCTTATGGCACTTTTGTCGACAATGTAACTCTTCGCCAAGTAGCTACTGGTGTTACTGGTGAAGATGGTTGTGTAGAATTTGAAGTACCATATGATACTTATGAAGTAAGAGAAATATTACAAGAAGGATGGACACAGGTTTATCCAGAAGATCCAGATTATTTCACAGTTGATTTTAATGAAGAAAATAATGCTCCAGTAGTTACTTTTGTTAATAAAGAAAATACTGATGAGCCTACTTATGATGTACATGGTTATAAATGGGAAGATATAAACGGAAACGGTCTTCGTGATTGTGAATTTTTGGTAAGTGCTGCAGTCGTAGATTTACAAACACCTATTTCTGAGTGTGAGCCATTACTCTCAGGTTGGACTATGAATATATATGAAGGTGAAAGTTCTACACCATTGATGACCATGGATACTTCAAGTGAAACTGAACATTTTGGATGGTATTGGTTTGAAGGACTTTCAGCTGGGGATTATCGTATTTGTGAAGAACTAAAAAATGGTTGGCAACAAACTTATCCAGAGGATTGTCATTTAATAACTTTACCAAGTGAATTTAGTGTACAACAAACATTAAATGCAGTACTTGCTCCTGAATATAATTTTGGTAATCAACAATTAGTTGAGGAAAAAACATACTGTGGCGATGGTGCTGTTCAAACACCAAATGATGAAGGAACAGGTGGACCAGAAAATGATGGCAATGAACAGTGTGATACTGAAGGACAAGCTTGTACTACAGAAGATGGCTACGTTGGTACACAGAGCTGTAATATGTCTTCTGACGAGTCACAAGCATTAGCTTGTACTTGGAATACTTGTGTCAGTGAATACTACTGTGGTGATGGATTATTACAAGCAAATGTAGAAGGATGTGATGATGGTAATAAAGCAAATGGCGATGGTTGTAGCTCTAGCTGTACTAACGAAGGTGGTACTATTACTACCACAAGTGGTGGTGGCGGTGGAGGTGGCCCAGTCATTTTCTCTATCCAAAATTTAAATGCCAATGTTAGTTGTTCTGGTGTTGACTTGACTTGGTTGACATCAAAAGCTTCTGACACTATCTTGAATTATGGTACAGTTAGCGAGACTTATACTACAAATATAAATAATGATACCAATGCTACAGGACACAGTTTGACACTCACTGGTCTTTTGCCAGGCACTACATATTATTATCAAGTAAGTGCTATTGACTCTACAAACAAAGAAATCAAGGTTGTAGAAAAGTCATTTACAACTTTGCCAGCCGAGCAGTGTGGAGCAGTATTGGGTGAAAAGATAGAAGCGCCTTTGTTCTGTGATTTCTTGAGAGCTAGTGGATCTAGTGGTGTTGATAAAGACATGGAAGGAGTAACTGAATTTGCCAATGGATCTTTACTCAGAGATGCCTGTGATCGTCTAGAAGCTGTATATTTGATAAAAGATCAAATGAAATGGCATGTACCTAGTTGGAAATATTTACATGACAATCATTTTGGTCAAAGAATATACAATGTTTTAAGCTCAGTAATAAATGGCTATCCAAATTGGACAGCTAAAGTATTGGGAGTCAAAGACTATGCTGACGGCACTCTACTTCGTGGTCCAGATATGAAAATTTATATTATAAAAGATGGTAAAGCTAAACATATTTCAACATTACAAGAATTGTTTAAATACGCCGGACAAGAGATTATAAATGTCAGTCAAGAAGTGATAGATAAGTATTAGTAAATAAATGTATTAAATAACCCCTCGAAGCTACGAGGGGTTATTTTTAATATTTTGCTATTTGAAAAAAATTGAAGCACAAGGTAATATATATGTACTATGCCAGAATTACCAGAAGTAGAGACAATAAGACGAGGTTTGAGTGACAAGATTTTAAATAAAGAAATTATAAATATAGAAGTAAAAAAAGCAAATTTACTTCGCAATTCGTCAGCTAGTTTCAAAGCTAGTCTTCATAAAAATAGTATTTTATCTATAGATAGGATAGGTAAGCTTTTGATATTGAATTTAGCAGACAATAATTTTTTGTTGATTCATCTCAAAATGACTGGTCAGTTAATTTATTTATTTAAAGATGATTTAGTGGTAGGTGGACACAAATATTTTCTGTCAAATACTTTTCCCAACAAATATTCTTATGTAATCTTTACTTTTATAGATGGTTCAGCTTTATTTTTTAATGATATGCGTCAGTTTGGTTATTTACATATAGTAGATAAAGCTGGGCATGAAAAAGCTAGAGCTAAATTTGGACCAGAAGCCGGAGCCAAAGATTTTACCTTAAAGCAGTTTAAAGCTATAATAAGAGCTAAGAGAGGAGTACTCAAAGCCTTGCTTTTGAATCAACAAATTATAGCTGGTATTGGCAATATTTATGCTGATGAAATATGCTTTAGAGCCAAAATATTGCCTTATAGGATAGTAGATTCTTTGACGGATAGTGAACTAAATAGATTATATCAATCTATGCAGTATATAATCAAAAAAGCTATAGCCAAAAAAGGCACTACTTTCAAAGATTATCGGGACACAGACAATCAACCAGGAAATTTTGTAAAATATCTCAAAGTCTATGGTCGCAAAGATAAACCATGTTTAGTCTGTAAGCAAGCTAAAATCAAAAAAATAAAATTGGCTGGACGAGGTACACATTTTTGTCCACACTGCCAAAAATAATTAATATAAAGTATGAAAAAAATAAAATTTTATGATATAGTTTCTATTTTGATTATTTTAGCAGTCGCTATATCTACTTATTATTTTAATAGTGTATTACCAGATAGAGTGATAACGCATTGGGATTTTAATGGTCAAGCTGATGCTTGGGGAGATAAAAGTCTATTAGTAGTTTTTGTACCATTTTTGATTATTGCTTTGTATATTATGCTTAGATTTTTACCAAAGATGGACCCCAAAAAAGAAAATTATATAAAATTTGATTCAGCTTATCATGCCTTTAGACTTTTGTTAGTGGTTTTTATGGCTATTATATATTTTGTTTCTGTTTATATTAATTTAGGTTATGATTTGCCAATGTCTGATCTTATGACTTGGTTGGTTGGGGGATTTTTTATTGGTATTGGTTTTTTGATAAAAGATGTAAAACAAAATTGGTTTATGGGTATTCGTACACCCTGGACGTTGTCCAGTGAAGAGGTATGGAGAAAGACTCATTTGATGGCTCAAAAGGTGTTTATTATTGGAGGTATATTTTTCTTGTTTATGCCTTATGTGACCCCTACTTATGTACCCATAATATTTATATTTGTAATTTTGATGATGGTTGGTCTTAGTTTTGGTTATTCTTATTGGCTTTATACAAGATTGGAAAAAAAATAGAGGACTAGCTAATATATATAATATTTTTGCTAAAATTAGATAAAATTTGTTAGTATTTATATATTGACAAATTTTTTATTATATGATATAATAATATGTTAATTATTAAGGTAGGAGAACTGTGTCTTTATGATAAAAAATATCTTAATATACTGATCTTTGACATGTAAAAAAACAACGAACGAAATAGAAGAAACGAAGAAAGAGGTGTCTTTATGTGGTATCACAAGATTGTACAAGGCTACACTTGGTTCAACTTTTTGGACCTTATTTATGGAATTCCAGCGGCAATCATCTGTGTGATTGCCGTGGCCATGATCTTCAAGGGTCAGTTTAAGAACGCGATTGTTTTTGCGCTGATCTTTTTGGGAATCGTGGCGACCGCCATGTACATACATGGTCGGTTGGTCTATACGGAAATCATGGGGCACTACCCAGGGTTGTCTGAGCAACCTCAGGTTGTTGAGAAGTTTTTGGCGACCTCCTTTAGTGGAGATCCCAGCTTCTTTGCCTTGATTGACCCTGATTTGGCTGACAGACTTCCTTCCTCATCAAGCCCTGCGACCGAGACTCTGTCTCAGTCAAGTTCTTGGACAGAATATATCTTTGGATTGCTGTTTATAGCTTTCCTTATCTTTGTTCTGTTCAAACTTTTGAAGATCTCTCGCTTGGGCTTGAAAAACTGGCCAGAAGGTCAGCGCGATCCTTTCAACGGTCTGCTCAAGATCGGAGCAGGGACTGCTGCCGTTATAGTAATGGCAGTTATAGTCGTGATAGGCATCATAACCTTCAGCGACTACAATGTCCGTGAGCTACGACCTATAGCTATCGAGAAGTTTGCTGAAAATAAGCAAGCTCTGGAGTATTTGGCTCTTGGTGATGATAGTTCTTCAGTCAGCGCTGAGCTGAATGAAGAAAAAGGTGTCGCTACGCTTGACACCTTAGTATCACGAACATTTGACAATGTTCAGGTTGATATTCGCAACTTGCCTTATCGAGCTTCGGGTAAGACCGATCCTCGTGATGTAACTGTTGAGGTAAGAGGCCGTAGTAGTCAAGTCCAAGCGCTGTCTCTTAGTGATTTGTACTTGATGGTTGATTTCAATGACGGCAAGGACGAAATACCTTGTCAGTCCTTTGGTCCAAGAGGTATTCAGTTCTTGTCTATTTCGCCAGAAATGGTGGATATTGATATAGATACCTCGTACTCAAATCAGCTCTTCATTGAGTATGAAGTAAACCCCAGTGCTTGGCATTGGGATCTGAGCTTTCTGCTGGTTCTACTCTTATTCTTCACGCCAGTCATAAAGAAGTTTAGTGTCTGGCGTTGGAACAAGTCTTTGGGCTGGATTATCACCGTGTTGTATCTGTTGTTGTATCTGACTCTGCGGAGCTGGTTCAATGACAGTTATAGTTCCGGGTTGTGGGTCATTGTTGACCTAATCCAGCTGATTGTAGTGGGTGCCGTAGCTATTTTTGCTTACCGGTATCTGCGTCAGATGCTCGATAGAGGTCAGTGCGCTATTACACTGGATCCAATATCAAAACAGCCCATAGATTACAAGGAGCCTTTCTTCTTCCGTCTGGAAATCATGACTTATGTTGTGTTTCTCCTGAGCTTATCCGCTCTGATTCTTTTCTCGTGGGATATCATGAATATTGGCGGATCTCTGCCAATGCGTTTGCTACTTCTGGCATTTACTTTAGCGGTCACCGGGTTAGCTTGGTGGCTTGTTAGGATGAAGAGGTCGACGGAAATCTTTGAACAGCTTCAGGCGAAAGGCCTAAATATCAATCTTAGTTCCTGGCAGGTGCCAATAGCTGGTTTGATATTGGGAGCTCTGGCTCTCATCTGGCCTGGTGCTTGGCTGTTCGTGATGGTGCTATTTGTGATGGTGCTGTCTTGGGCGCTGGGGTCTCTTATGCAGATTCCCATTGCCCACAAGATGATAATAGTCCTCTTCAACAAGGACAGATATCATTGGCTTATGACGCTAGGTACCTGCAAGAATTCTATTTTATTGTCAGGTATCAATATTATGATCTTGCCGGTCTGGTTTCCGGGTCTTAAATTCTACGTTTTCCAGAGGGAAATTCTGGAGATTGATAAGTTTAAGATCGAAGACGATCTACCCACCTCTAGCATATCCTGCGAGTTTGAGCAGGTTGGCGACAAGTGGGTGGAGAAAAGGCTTGATGATCCTTCCAAGCGTCAGGTTGGTCCGCCGGTGGGATACTTTGTAAACATCCGTTTGAGGATGTTTGAAGATCCTAATCTGTTCTTGCGGTTGGCCGATGAAGATCGGACCGCTTATCAAGCCATGGCCAAGCGGGTGGTTCAGAATATGCTGGGTCGTTTGACTCGGCGACTGAGCCTTAATCAGGCTTTGACTATGGGTTACGCGGTCTCAGAGCACCACTATTTCCATCTGGAGGGCTTTGAGGGCGCCAGAGACGGCGTAACTTTCAAAAAGGCTCTTAACGAAGAGCTGATGAAGTCCATCGGTTTTAGTCTGATTTCGTTGGAAATTTCTGACGCTAATCCGCCAGTTGATTTGCAGCAGGCTCAGGTTGATCTCGAGAGAGCTCGATATGCTCTCGAGAAACAAAGGATTGATTCTGAAGCTTACAGAATCAAGGTTGAAGCTGAAGGCACTGGTTTGGCTGCCAAGCTGACAGCAATCCAACAAGCAATTGCTGGAGCGCAAAGTGCTGCTGATTGGCTGGCCATCATGGAGCTGGCCAAGAATCCTGGCACGATTGTTTTGCCCACAGCTTTTCTGGACAAGCTTGGTGGGTTAGTTCAGATAGCACAGAAAGCAGCTGGGGCTACTGGACTGATTATAAAATAATCCCCCTCATAGGGGATACAAATAACCGGGATGTTTTGGAGAAACATCCCGGTCTTCTTTTTGTATAAAAATTTGCTAGTGCAGTGGTTTTAGTATTTTGGCTACATCATCAGGATTGGCTACAGCTACTAGTTGTTTTCTTAGTTCTGTGGCATCAGGTCGTCCTTTGACATAAAATAATAAATGTTTTCTCATTTCTACAAAGGCACGATCTTTTTTTGATTCCCAGAGTAAATGGGCATGTCTGATAGCTGTTTCTTTTATTTCTGGCCAGGTTATTTCTTGATACTTTCCTGTAGCAATATATTCTTTTATTTGCTTGAACAACCAAGGACGACCATATAAGGCTCTAGATAGAGCAATACCATCGGCTCCAGTATATTTGAGATCTTCTACTACCGATTCTATGGTTTGAAAAGATCCATTGATTAGATAAGGAGCTTTGGGCCAAATAGATTTAAATTTTGTACAGGCATCACGGAGCATTTCTAGATCCACTGGACCAGTAAAAGGTGTTTCGTAATTTCTACCATGCAAAATCATAGCCGCTATTGGCAAGTCAGCCAAAGCATCCATAAAATCAAAAACAGAAATATTACCAGCCTCTGCTTTGCCTTGAATCTTTCTGAGACCAATTCTAGTTTTTACTGACACGGGGATATCTACAGCCTCGATAGTATTGGCCACAATTTTTTTGACAGTGTCCATATCTCTGAGCAAGCAAATCCCACCACCATGACCAGCTACTTTTTTGGCTGGACAACCAAAATTGATATCAATACCAGCCACGCCAGTACTAGCTACTATTTGAGCAGCCTTTGGGTAGAGAGAGGCATTTTTACCAAATATTTGGACTACTACTGGTTGTTCACTAGCAGAGTACTCTAGCATTTGGATGGTTTTGCTACTACCATGATAGATAGCATCTACCGATACAAACTCAGTATGGATTACATCAGCTCCCCAAGATTTACATATTTGACGCCAAGCACTATCTGTAATACCAGCCATGGGAGTCATGGATATTATGGGTTTTTTTAGTTTTTGCCAAAAATTTTTCATTTATATATTTATAAATCCCATCTTAATTAATCTTCAGATGGGATATTTATAGCAAATATATTGGTTTTTATCAAATTTTTATAGCCACTTTTTTTTGCGGAAATATAGTAAAGAAACAATTATAATTATAAAAATAATGGTCATAAGAATATAAAAATCTCCGACCAAGCCGATAAAAGGCATATGCTGAGCATTCATACCAAAAATAGAGGCCACCAAAGTGGCTGGTACCATAATCACTGACACTATAGTCAATGTTTTCATGATGTCATTTAGACGATGAGATATGAGAGATTCATTGGTTTCTTGAAAAGTATTGATATTTTCTTTGAGAGTTTCCAAGATATCCCAGATATCTTTGGCGCGATCAAGTATATTACTAAAGTAAATATTTATTTTGTTGTGCATAAAAAATTTGTCATTGGTATTCATGAGTTTTTTTATAATATTTTTATGCGCTTGCATGATGCGGCGAAAATCAACAATATTTCTTTTGGCATGGAGTATTTCTATGACCAATTTTTTTTCTTCACCTTTAAAAATTCTTTTTTCTATATCGTTGATTTCTTGAGTAATGTGATCTAGCATTGGTATAGTGTGATTTTGCAGTCTATGCAATACTTCATAAAGCAAAAATACAGGATGACTGTTTAGCATGTATTTTTCTTTGCTATAATCATTTGTTTTTACTTCGTTAAAAAGATTTTTGAGAGTTGGTATTTGGCCATCAGATATAGTTATGAGATATTTTGAACTAATAAAAAAATCAACTTCAGAAGACTCTATTTCTCTAGTTTCTCTATTGTAGACTGGGAAAGTAAGTATAAAAAATATATAGTGATGATATTCATTCATTTGAGGTCTTTGTACCTTCACCAAACAATCTTCAAGATCCAAAGGATGAAAATCATATTCATTTTTAAGATAGTCAATTTCAGAGCGAGTAGGCTTTTCTATATGTAGCCAGCTTAATTTTTTTGTCTTTATTTTGTCTATTTTCATGTTTTATTTTTGTTTAGTTTTTAGTTTCCGGATTAAGTCTGGAAAGACCAAAAACAATAATATATATATTATAATACTTTTTGGGGCCTTAGGCAAAATATATTTTGGAAAAAAGCTATAAATTATGTTATAATTGTTTTACACTTAATAGTATGAATAATCAATTTCAGAACACAGCTAGATCAAGAGGTGATAGAAAAAGTCATTGGAAGACCAAGATCTGGAGCTCAAATATATTTTCTATCTTACTAATAGTTTTACTTATAGTTTCTTTTGTAAAAGTAGGTAAAGAAATTATACTTCGCTTTGAAATAAAAAGAGAAATAAATACTTTACAAGTCCAACTAGAAGATTTGCAAAATAAGACAGCTCAGATGGATAAGTTGATTTCTTATTTAAAAACGGACGATTATATTGAAAAGCAGGCTAGATTGGAACTCAATCTTAGTAGACCTGGTGAAAAACAAGTAAACTTGATAAATTTAGATAATTTAGAAAATAAAAATGCATTGGAATATCAAGGATCAAATATAGAAAAATGGTTTAATTATTTTTTTGATTAACTATGAAAATTTTTACTGGAGCAAACAAAAAAAGAAATATATTAATAGGCGTAGTATTGTTGTTGATAATTTTATCTCAACTATTTATGGTCAAATTGATTTATGCTCATAAAATCAGTGGTTCTCCAGCCAAATTTTTGGCCACGCTTTATCAATTAAAAGCTGGTATTGTAGAGGATAAATCAGGCGATATAAATATTTATTTAAAAGATTTTATAACTAACAAAAATTTTGTTAGTAGATTATTGGATTATCAGGTTAATACAGATGCAAATTTTGCTAATTTAGATATAAAAGAGCAAGAAATATCAGATCTTGTTTGGAATAATTTATTAAAAAAAGCTTGGCTCAAAAAAATAGCCAAAGAAAATGATATAGAATTAACGCAAGAAGATATAGATTATTATATCAATCTAGTAGGTGGACAAGACAAGTTAAAAGAAATGGTAGAAACTCAGGGGATTTCTTTAGACGAATACAAATATTTTTTGATAGAGCAGGATATATTGGAAGCCAAAGTGTATGATTATTTGATAGCTACTTTTAAAGATCAAGAAGGAGTTGCTAAAATCCAAGAAGCCTATGCTTTTTTGGAGGCAGAAAATGGTAAAAATTGGGATGACGCAGTCAAAAAATATACTGAAGACACAAGATTGTCAGATAATAGTTTTTGGTTGTCTGAAGATGAGTTGATCAATGAATATGAAGCTATAAAAGAGATAGAAGAAGTCGGAGGATTTTCCAAAATTGTTCAATCTCCAATTGGTTATGTTATTTGGCATTTAGATTCTATTTCCAATAGTGATGAAAAAAATACCAGAGAGATAAGAGGTCTTTTGATATATGCCAAGAGTATTGATGACTTTTTGGCTGATTATTTGAGTAGTGTTAATATAAAAAGAAAATATTAATTTTTTTTTATGATAAAGCTAATTGATTTAAATAAGAGTTATAATAAAAAAGTACAAGCTTTGCAAAATATTAGTTTACATATTAAACCAGGTGAGTTTGTCTCTATAGTTGGACAAAGTGGCTCAGGTAAATCTACCTTAGTAAAGCTAATAATAGCTGAAGAAAGACCAGATAGTGGAAAAATTGTTATTGGTGGTTGGGATATTATTGGTGTAAAAAATAGAGAAATTCCAACTCTTCGACGTCAACTAGGGGTTATTTTTCAAGATTTTAAATTATTACCAAAGAAAACAGTTTTTGAAAATGTAGCTTTTGCAATGGAAGCTTGTGGTTTTAAATCAAGTGATATAAACAAAACTGTTTTTCAAATTATTTCTTTGGTTGGTCTGAAAGGCAAAGAAGATCGTTATCCTCATCAATTGTCTGGTGGTGAACAGCAGAGAGTGGCCATTGCTAGAAGTTTGGTGCACAAACCAAAGCTTTTGGTAGCTGATGAGCCGACTGGCAATCTAGACTCTATAAATACTAGAGAAATTATGGATTTGTTGAAAAAGATAAACAATATGGGGACTACCATAGTTTTGGTAACTCACAATAAAGATGTTGTCAATAGTTTGCATAGCCGTGTTATTACATTGGATAATGGTCAAGTGATAAGTGATCAATTAACAGGAAGGTATTTATTATAAAAATAAAAATCATGTTAAATTTATTTAGAATTTTAAAATTTGCATTACAAGGTTTTTTTAGAAATTTTTGGTTGTCTGTGGTGACCATTACTATGATGTTGATGGCAGTTTTATCAGTCACATTACTCATGTCTATGGATTATATTAAAGAAACTACTATAAAATCTGTAGAAAACCAAATTGATATTTTGGTAGAAATGCAAGCAGGTGTAACTAGTGAGCAAGTAGAAAATTTTGTTTTGGAAATAGATGATTTAGACGAGGTACAAAATATAAACATCATAACCCCAGAACAAAATAGAGAATTATTTTTAAAGAACAATACAGACACAAAAGTAAAAGAAGTTTTGGGTATTTATGAGGAAGATGAAAATCCATTTTCATATTCTTTAGCCATCAAGGCTTATAAATTGACCGAATATTCAAATATTATACAATTTGTAAATCAAGACAAATATTCCAATTTAGTAGAGGCTAGCGATGTAGATACTCATGAAGAGATTATTTCCAAAATAAATAGTGTAGCCAATTTTATAAATAAATATTCTTGGTATATTACTGGTATATTTTTGCTTATTTCAATTATTGTAATTTTCAATACAATTCGAATCAGTATTTATACTCGTCGTGATGAAATAATGATTATGAAATTAGTTGGAGCTAGTAATGCTTTTGTGAGAGTACCATTTATTATTGAAAGTATATTTTATGCTTTGTCAGCAGTTTTGATAGTTGTGGCTGTTGCTTATCCTTTGGTAAGTTTTATACAACCTACTATTAATAGTTATTTTCAAGGTGATCAGGTAATTGATTTGCTGGGTTATTTTAGAAAAAACTTTGTGTTAATATTTGTTTATCAATTTATTGTTTTGGCAGTTTTAAATATGATTAGTACAACTTTAGCGGTGCGACGATATTTAAAAGTTTAACCCCTTCGCCCTTCGGGCACCTCCCCTTAACAGGGGAGGATTTTTAAAATAAAAAAGTCCCCCTGCCGAAGGTGGGGGATTAGGTGGTTAAAATTTATTCAGGGATTACATCAATAAATTTGGTTTCTTTTAGAGAGCCATCAAATTTATGTTTTTTAAGTTTTCTAAATTTTATAATTCCACTTACTTTAGAAAATAGAGAGTCATCTTTGGCCTTACCTACATTTTCTCCAGCGTGAAATTTGGTACCACGTTGACGTACCAAAATAGCACCAGCCTTGGCATGTTGACCAGCAAACAGTTTTACTCCTAAACGTTGACTTTGGGAATCTCGACCCAGACTAGTGGATCCACCCGCTTTCTTATGTGCCATACTATTTAATTTAAAATGTTATGTTATGTATTTATATTAAAACAGTAATATAATAGCTAAAAAGTCTAGATATGTCAAGCCCCGCCCTTTTTTCTCGCTTGAGCGAGAAAGCAGGTTTAAAGGGCGAGGAATGTCATTTAATTTAATAAATACCCTAATTTTGTGTTTTATTTAGAACAATTTTAGCTGGTTTCTTCTGTATATTAATCTTGGGTATTTTGGGTAATTCATCTTTTCAGAATATTTCTTAAAAAGATGTTCTTCAAAAAGTTTGCGATATTTTATTCTTGTTTTTCTATTTATTTTAAACATAATATTTTGTTTAGGGCCTGGATTTTTATAAAAAAGTTCTCATTATGCCTTTGACTATGCCCTGAATAGCTGGATTTTTGGCATAGATAGGTTTCATAGTTTTATTGGCTGGTTGAAGTCTAATGCGATCTTTTTCTCTATAATATTTCTTGAGAGTAGCATAGGTATTGTCTAATAAGGCTACTACTACATCACCATTTTGAGGATAAAAGTTTCTTTCTACTATGACATAATCACCATCAAGTATACCATCTTCTATCATTGATTCGCCTTTGACTTTTAGTACAAAGCTATTTTCGTCTCTAATCATAGATTGAGGCACGGCTATAGTTTCGTTGCTTTGGATGGCTTCTATGGGTACACCAGCGGTAATAAGTCCAGCCAAAGGTAATTCTATGGATTTACCAAAACGATGGTTTACTATTTCTAGTGAACGGGCAGCATGCTGAGAAGAGGTGATGAGGCCCTTGTCTTCTAGAGACTTAAGATGCTCATGGACAGTAGCAGTAGAGGAGTAACCAAAATATTCAGCAATCTCTCTATAGCTAGGAGCATATTCGTTAGTTTGGATAAATTGGGTGACAAAGTCTAATATTTGTTTTTGTTTTTTACTTAAGTTTGGCATAAAATTTTTTGTTTACTCCGCCTTTGGCGGGTTATTTCTTTATAGTCTTATTATATACCGAACAAAAACCGAACGTCAAGTATAGCTCTGTGGATAAGTTAAAAACATTGCAAAAAATAGATATTATTGCTATCTTTAAAATCGTAATTTTTAAATCAAACAAATGGCCAATGAAATTTTATTTATATTATTTGCATTATTTCTGTTGAGTTTAACTCTCTTTGCTTTTAGATTTGGCAAAGTTTATATGTTTATACTAATTGCTATATTTAGTATTTTGATGAACATATTTGTGTTAAAACAATTTAATCTATTTGGGTTAGTAGTAACCGGAGGTAATGCTTTGTATGGAGCTATGTTTTTAATCACTGATATATTGTCTGAACACTATGGTAAGCGGGAAGCTTATCTAGCTGTATTAATTGGTTTTTTGACTTCGGCCTTATTTGTCATAGCTACTCAAGTTCTTTTGGCTTTTACAGTTAATGAATTTGATTTTGCTCAGCCTTATTTACTAGCTTTGTTTTCACTAGCACCTAGAATACTTTTTGGTTCAATGTTGGCTTATATTATATCACAGAGTTTTGATGTGTGGATTTTTGATAAGATTCGTAAATTGACTAATAGTAAATATTTGTGGCTTCGAAACAATGGATCAACTTTGATATCTCAATTTATAGATACTATAATATTTACAGCTGTTGGTCTGACAACATTTTCATGGTTACCATTTGAAGGTGTGATTTCCACAGACTTGTTTTTGCCAGTAGCACTGTCTACTTATATTATCAAAGTAATAGTTGCTATTTTGGATACACCATTTTTTTATTTGAGTTATAAAGTAAAAAATAATTTAGATTGACAAAAAAACAAAGTTGTATTAGTTTTTTATAGATAAATGTTAATTTCAAAACCTCCGAAAGGATTCATACGAAAGGATTCATATGTTGTTCCACAGAGAAGTGACAGTGCGAGGTATTGATGTTAATGAAGCAAAAGTCATTGGTCTTTATTACAATGGGATTCAGGTGCTCTGTGAGCAGGACATCTTCAAGCTCATTGTCAGGGGTGAAGAACGCCTGTCGACTGAAAAGATCAGTGAAGTCTTGGAGGCATTGGATGACCAAGATTTACCAGAAGGTCTGAATCTTCTGTCCAAAACAACTTTTGCTGAGAAAACAACAGTCCTTTTTGGGCTGATCAGTCCCAAGGTGGAAGAGATCAGGGCAATTTTCCCTAGTTTTGAAATAACTGGTCAATAAAATCTCTCTTGGAGGTAATAAAAAAGCTCGTCGTAAATCGGCGAGCTTTGTATTTGTATGATATTTTATTGTATGGTCAGATAATAGTTTTCTTCAGGAGTAAGGACAAACAATCTTTCGCCTTTTTTATCAAAGACATAAGATTTTTTGCGTGGGTTATTGAGTAATTCTATATTATTTCTTTTGTCTCGACTGTCCAACTCAGTTAAGGTAGTGCTATCATTTATTTCCGAGACAAAGTAGCTACCATTTGGGTGCCAAAATATATCAGAAACAATACTAGAAGATCTATCAATCAGATCTTGCCAGTCTGCTTTATAATCAAACAGTATTATTTCATGACCATTGGTCATCAGTAGTCTTTCATCGTGTAATTGGACAATGGTTATAGGTATAGTTACAAGGTCTTTATAAATGTTTTTAATATATAGTTTTGAGCCCAAAGTAAATATAAAATTATTATCATCAGCCAACAATACATCCAGATCACCTAAATTCACATTATTTATAGTTTGCTTAATATTTAAATTGTTTTTATCAATTTGATCTACAAAATTATTTTTTTCGTATGTATATTGAGTAATAAGCCATTTGTTTTTTATAGTAAAATCATTGACATCATATTTTAAATCTAATAACTCATCTATTTGATCGGCAGAATCCAAAATTGCATTATAATAATGTCTGTACAATTTATTATCTTTGAGATAAATCAATGATTGTGAATTGTTTTCCCACAACATTTTATTGGCCCCTACAATGGGTATAGCTTCTAAATTTTCTTGGTTAATATCAAAACTAAAATAATTATTTTTAGTATTATTTTCATCACGAAGCAATATCTGCTGATTGTCTTCTGACCAGTCAATCAATTTATAGCTTTTTTCTAGTGCAGCTATTTCATATACTTTGGCTTGCTCCACATCAGTAATCATTAGTTTATTGTCAGTATCTATAAAAACATATTTATCTTTATTGTTATTCAATATCAGCTGTTCGCCACCAAGACCAAGACTGGTTTTTGGTCTATTTTCTAAAAACAAAACAATATCTTCAGCAAATGTGGTTTCTCCAGAATAAACATCTAGATTTTTTGTCCAAGGCACATAATTATTTTTATAAACCGTCAATTGATGATGACCTGGTAGTATATTTACTATTTGAGTGGGTGTTTTATGTTTATTTTTTTTGGCGTCTATAAAAATGTCTGCACCACGAGGGTAAGATTTTAAATAAAAGGCACCATTTTTTTGAATACTAGTGGTTTTGAAGTCATATCTATAGCCCAATGAATAAGCAATAAGTAGAGGAGCTAAGATAAAAAATAGCATAAAAAATATCAAAACCGTGATTTTTCTAAGAGCTTTTTTCATCTTGTTATAAATTCAAATTTAAGGTATTATTTATAATGTTAATTTAATGTTACTATACTATGTCTAGTTTTATTATTCAAGGTGGAAACAATTTACATGGCTCTATTAAAGTAGCCGGTTTTAAAAACGCTGCTACTCCCATAATAGCAGCGACTTTACTTAGTAAGGAAGAAATTGTTTTGCACAATGTGCCATTGATAGAGGATGTCAAAAAAATGATTCAAATTTTGGTGTCTATGGGTTCTAAGGTCACTTGGATAGATAGAAATAGTTTAAAAATTAATAATGAAAATATAGATCCAAGCCAGATGGATATGAAATTGGTTTCAGCGATGAGATCTTCTATTCTTTTGATGGGGTCTTTGGTTGGTCGTTTTGGCAAATTTTCTACCAAAGAACCAGGTGGCTGTCAAATCGGTTCTCGTTCTTTAGATTCTCATTTTATAGGTTTTCAAAAATTAGGTATTGATGTTACTCGAGACAATGATGACCCCAAGTGTTACAAATTGGAAAAGAAACGTTCGGCAGATAGAGAAATAACTCTTAGTGAGTTTTCAGTCACCGGTACTGAAAATATAATTTTGGCATCAGTACTCAATCAAGGTGAAGTTCAGATAAATATCACAGCCGCTGAGCCATCTGTTCAGGATTTGTGTTGGTTTTTGATTTCTTTGGGAGCAAAAATAGAAGGCATAGGTACTCATAGTTTGACTATCAAAGGAGTCAATAAACTAAGTGGTGGAAAATATTATATAATGCCTGATCCTATAGAAACTGGTACATTTATTTCTTTGGCTGGAGTTACCAAATCTGAATTTGTGATAGAAAATACAGCTCCTCAATTTATGGCCTTAGAAATTGAAAAATATAGAGAGGTTGGTATAAAATTAGATATTGAATATTTAGACCTCCAAGCAAACAAAAATTATAAATTGGCCAATATAAAAGTAAATGGTAAAGCCAAGCTCAAGGCTATCAAAAAATTACATGATATGCCTTATCCTGGTTTTGCAGCTGATCTTATACAACCATTTACGGTCATGATGACTCAAGCTGAAGGTACTTCACTTATCCATGATTGGATGTATGATGGTCGTTTAAAATATATTGCTGAGCTTCAAAAAATGGGAGCCAATATAGTGGTTTCTGATCCGCATCGTATTGTCGTGATAGGTCCAGCACCTTTATTTGGCAAAGAAATTACTAGTTTTGATCTTCGGGCTGGAGCTACACTCATTATTGCCGCTTTAGCTGCCTCAGGAGAATCAAAAGTAAGTAATATCTATCAAGTAGATAGAGGTTATCAAGAATTGGATCTTCGTTTGTCAAAAATGGGTGCCAAAATTAAAAGAGTAGAAGATTAGTATGGATCAATTTAGTAATAACAATCAATTTTTAGATACAAACAATAAAGAAAAAAAATCTTGGTGGAATAAAACACTCAAATTATACACCTATATTTTTTTATTATTTGCAGTTTTTGTGCTGGGTATTGCTAGTGGTAATCAATATAGAGAGCCACAAAATTCTGAGCAAGTTATAGAAAAAACTTCAGCAGAATTAAAAAATATATTTTCAAATAAAAATAATATAGATATTAGTTTATTTGAGGAAGTTTGGAATTTATTACACAATGAATATTTGGATAAAGCTAGTATTGACGATCAGGACTTGTTTTATGGAGCTGTAGCTGGTATGGTGCGCGCTTTGGACGATCCTCATTCTATGTTTTTTGATCCAAAAATTACCAAAGAATTTACTCAAGAGTTGGATGGTAAATTTTTTGGTATTGGGGCAGAGATTGGTATTCGTGATGGATTTTTAGTAGTGATAGCTCCTTTGGCTGATACTCCAGCTGAACAAGCAGGATTAAAACCAGGTGATAGGATTTTGGCCGTAGATGACAAAGATATGACTGGCATTAGTTCTAGTGAAGCCGTGACTTATATCAGAGGAGATAAGGGCACAGAAGTAATACTGACCATACTTTCCAAAGATTCTGAAGTAGCCAAGAAAGTCAGTATTATAAGAAATGAAATTAATGTGCCAAGTGTAATATATAAAATAGAAGATGATATTGCTATTGTAGAAATTACCAATTTTAATGATGATACAAATGAACGTTTTTCTAAAATAGCACAACAAATAATAAACGATAATCCTAGTGGCATTATTATTGATCTTAGAAATAATCCAGGTGGTTATTTGACTACAGCAGTGGATATTGCTTCTTATTGGTTGGAACCACAACAGGTAGTGGTCAGAGAAACTTTTTCTAATAAGCAAAATGATAAGGATTATAAAGCTAGCAACAAAAATAGTTTGGCACATTTTAAAACTGTAGTATTGGTCAATGAAGGATCTGCTTCAGCTTCAGAAATTGTAGCTGGTGCTTTGCAAGATTATAATCTAGCAAAAATTGTGGGTATGACTACTTTTGGTAAAGGCTCTGTCCAAGAATTGATAAATCTAAAAGATGATTCTTCTGTAAAATTAACTGTGGCTCGTTGGCTTACTCCCAATGGTCGTACTATTGAAGGCCAAGGTATTGTACCTGATTATGAAGTAGATTTTACGTTAGAAGATTATGAAAATGAACTAGATCCACAGCTAAACAAAGCTAAAGAATTGATATTTGAATAATATGAAAGTGATACTGACAGAAAATATAAAATCATTAGGAAACAGGGGAGATTTAAAGGAAGTCTCAGATGGTTATGCCAATAATTTTTTGTTGGCTCAAGGCAAGGCAGTGATTGCTAGTCCAGAAAATATAGCTAGTTTTAAGGCGCAAAAAGCCAATGTAGTAGCCAAGATAGATGCACAAGAGGAAACATATCAAAAAATAATTAGAACATTAAACAAACAAAGCTTGATTTTTACGGCTAAGGTTTCAGATAAAAAAGTCCTCTTTAAAGGAATCTCAACTAATGATATAATAGCAGCAGTCAAAGCTAAATTTAATCTAGAAATTCATGACAATTGGTTTGTAAAGCCTAGTTTATTGAAAGAAGTAGGCAAACACAATGTTTTTTTACGCTTACCAAATAATCAATTAATCAATTTTTTTATTAATATTAAAGCAGCATAAATATCTATGGCCAAAACCAAATACATTTTTATAACCGGCGGCGTATGCTCAGGATTGGGCAAAGGAATTGCTTCAGCATCTATCGGAGCAATACTAAAGTCAGCTGGTTATTCTGTTTTTACTAGCAAGTTGGATCCATATCTCAATATTGATCCAGGTACTATGAGTCCATATCAGCACGGTGAAGTATTTGTGACTGATGATGGTACAGAAACTGATTTAGATTTGGGGCACTATGAGAGATTTATTGATACTAGTCTTACTAAATTATCAAACCTGACCACAGGCAGAGTTTATGACAAAGTCTTAAAAGAAGAAAGAAGTGGTGGATATCTTGGCAAAACAATTCAAATAGTGCCTCATATTACCAACGAAATAAAAGATTATATACGCAAGGCAGCTGAGGATTCAAAAGCTGATTTTTTATTGACAGAAATAGGTGGCACAGTGGGAGACATAGAGGGAGAGCCTTTTTTGGAGGCTTTGAGACAATTTCATAGTGAGGTGGGAGATGAAAATGCTATGTTTGTCCATTTGACACTTTTACCATATTTATTGGCCTCCAGAGAGCTCAAAACCAAACCAACTCAAATGTCGGTCAGAGAGCTTCATAGACGTGGAATAAGGCCTGATATTATACTAGCTAGATCTGATTTGAAAATTGGTCAAGAAGAGCTAGATAAAATTGCTATGTTTTCTGATATTGATGTCAAAGCAGTTATTCCAGCTTTGACAGTAGATAGTATTTATGAAGTACCATTGCTTTATGAAAAAAATAATCATATTTCTGATATTATTTTTGAGCATTTAAATTTGCCAAAGAGAAAACCAAAACTTGATGAATGGGAAGCTTTGGTCAAGAGGATTAAAACAGTTAAAAAGAAAATGCCAATTGCTTTGGTTGGAAAGTATAATGAAAATATCGATGCTTATATTTCAGTGATAGAGGCTATTAAATCAGCCTGTTATCACAACAATGTAAAACTTGATTTAGTTTGGGTGCATTCTGGTAAATTGGAAAAAGGAGATAAAAAAGAATTTGCCAAATTGAAAAAAGTGGCTGGCATTGTAGTCCCTGGTGGTTTTGGTAATAGAGGAGTTGAGGGTAAAATAATGGCTGCCAAATATGCCAGAGAAAACAAAAAACCATACCTCGGACTATGTCTGGGTATGCAGGTAGCGACTATTGAATTTGCTAGACATGTTTTGGGTACCAAAGATGTAAATTCTACAGAGTTTGATGCTAAAACAGCCAATCCGGTTATTCATATTTTACCAGGACATACTATGGATGAAGACAAGGGTGGTACGCTTCGTTTGGGTGCTTATCCTTGTGTATTGGACAAAGATTCGCTTAGTTACAAAGCTTATGGAGAATTCAAAATATCCGAACGACATCGTCATAGATATGAATTTAATATGGATTATAAAACACAGCTGGAAGAAGCTGGTATGAGATTTGCTGGATTGTCACCTGACAAGAAATTAGTTGAAATCATAGAATATAGAGATCATCCATATTTTGTAGCTTCTCAATTTCATCCGGAGTTTAAATCCCGTCCACTTCGTCCTCATCCACTTTTTAGGGATTTTATAAAAGCAGCTATTAAGAATCAATAAATACAAACTATGTCAATTTCAAAGACATATCAGTTTTTATTGACAGTTATCTTTTTTATTTTTTTAATATTTATACATAATAACCATGTTTTAGACAGCGACGAGGGAGTAGTACTTGATGGAGCTTGGAATATTATAAATGGGCGTCTGCTTTATATAGATTTTTTTCATTTAATAGCCCCTGGTTCATTTTTTCTTATTTTTATTGTTTGGAAAATTTTTGGTGTATCTTATTTATTGGCTAATTTATTTTCTATCGTAGTTTTATTTCTGGCTATTATTGGTTTATATAAGATTTCAAAGTTATTAATTAATAATTGGTTAGCTTATTTAACTCCAATCGCTTATGGCCTGATGTCTTTTTATTGGCCACTTATAAATCATAATTCATATAATATAGTTTTGATTATTTGGGCGATATATTTTTTGATTAAAGCATTTGATGATCAGAGATGTAGCAATTTTTTATTAGCTGGATCATTTTCTGGATTGTCAATTTTGTTTTTACAGTCTAAGGGTGCAATGTTTTTTATTGGTATTACCGGATTGCTGTTTATTTTGAAATTGATTAATAAGGTTAAAATAAAAAATGTTGTTTATTATTTTTTATCAGGCTTTATAATATCATGGTCAGTTTTAATATTTTGGCCATTAGATATTATTTATCGATCCTTGGTTGTTGTGCCAGTTAGTAATTATACTTCTATTAATCATGGAAGTTTATTTTTTCTATTACTTATTATTATTTGGTTAGTAGTTTTAGCTTGGTTTTATAGGAGAGAAAAAAATTTTAAAATAATATTTTTATTTTTTGTTCAGCTTTTATTATTATTGATTTCTTTTTATAAATTGGATTATTATAATATTTCGATAGTTAGTTTTCCATTGTTAATATTAACTTCTTTATTTTTTACGAAGATTAAAAAATATAGACAGAAATTATTTTTTGCTATTTTTTCGCTAATAATTTTTTTTATACTAATGATACCGTCTTTTGTTTATATTGTTTATCATAGACCACCATTTGGTTGGCCAGATAGTATTATCAAATATACACAAGAAAATTGTCCAGGCCAGTATCTTTATGCTGGACCATTTTTGCCAGGAGTATACTTTGAAACAGGCAAATTAAATCCAGGACCATATTATTCGTTATTTACTAGTTTCAATACAGACAGCCAATTTCAAGAGCAAGCTATGGCTATAGAAAAATACAAACCAACTTGTGCTATACTAAACTATAATATAGTCAGTAAATTTAATTATAATTTAAATAATCCAGTAGATCAGTATATTTTACAAAATTATAATGAAGTTACAACTGAATTTAATAATATAAATTTTTATAAAATAAATAATAATTTTTGACTATGATTTTAATAGGAATAGTACTATTAGTAGTAATTATCATCGCCATATCAATTGGTGTAGCTGTTAGTGAAAATAAGAAAAAATAATTTAATTTAAAATAAAACAAAAAACCACCTAACAAGGTGTGTTTTATTTGGCTCGGGGCGCTGGGCTATTGCCCAGCATCTTAGGATTAAAATTTATTTAGAATGAGCCTGCACTCACTGCGTTCGTTTGGCTCGGGGACAGGGGCTCGAACCCCGATTGCCTGGACCAAAACCAGGTGTCCTACCATTAGACGATCCCCGAACAATATAAAACAGTAATATACTACTATTTTTGAGTTAAATTGTCAATGGCAAAATAAGATTATACGTGACCAAAAGTAATTAAATTATTAACAAAATATATTATTAAAAGTCCTATCACAAACCAGATAACTTGGGTTTTGTAATGAGTATGATTTTTGTCATGTAAATGGGGCATAATATCACTTAGAGAAATATATAAAAAGCTACCAGCTGCTACAGCAGTAAGAATTAAATCTATGTGTCCGGTGCTGGTTAAAAAGTAAGTAATTAGACCACCAAGTAAAGCTGTCAAAGCAGACAATAAGTTCCAGAGTAAAGCTTTGATTTTAGAATAACCAGCATAAAGCAGTAATGAAAAATCACTTATCTCTTGAGGGATTTCATGTAAGGCTATAGCAATGGTAGCTAAAATACCCAGCTCAGTACTCAACATAAAACTAGCAGCAATGGCCATACCATCTATCAGGTTGTGTAATCCATCTCCAATCAAAATATTAACTCCCAGTGGGTGTTTACAGTTTTCATTATGTTGATGCTCTTCGTGATCTTGATGATGATGACAATTGTGCCAGTGTAAATATTTTTCTGTAAAAAAGAAAAAAACAATTGAAACTAAAATCCAGACGGATAGAGTATGAAAATCAAGATTTTGATGCTGGGCTTCTTCTACCAATTCAGGCAACATATGAAAAAATACATTCCCCAGTAGTACGGCCGCTGCCAAAGAAACCGTGGCTTCCATTATTTTTTTAGAGTATCTCTTTTTGAAGAAAATACTTAGACCTAGTAGTGATAATAGGCTGACTGCTAAAGTAGAAACAATGATATAAGTAAGAATCATAAAGTAGTATTAATTGCCGTAATTATAGCAGAAAAAGTTTAAAAGACAAATGTAAGCTATTATTTTATATTGAATAAAAGTGTGCTTTATGCTATATTATAGCTATGAAAATATCTGAAGAAATTATTATTCTTTATAAAAAATTAGAGCAAATTTATAAAGAAAAAGAGCTTTTGACACAAGAAGAAAACACCATTGAAATTGAAGAAATTGCTAGTCATTTTTCAGCTCTTTATGAAAAACTCAGAAATACAGTTGACTTTAAAGAAGTACATTTACTTCGTCGTTTTGCAATTGAGCGCAACCTCAAACGTCGTTTTATCATGGAAAGGCTCAAACCAAGTATTGCTCGTCATTTGGTAGAAGATTTGGTGCGTTCTCGTTATTTGGAAAATAAAACTATTCCAGACAGGAGAGTCAAACAAGTAGAGCAGATTATTGAAAAATATAATGATCTTTTTTTATTGATGAATGATATGTATCATGGCGACGAGATCAAAAATTATTTTAACTGGTTGATAGCTGTAGAGGCTTGTGAAATAGACATGCTTCTTATTCCAGAAAATATTGGCGATGCAGTCACGGAAGCTATGTATCAAATTACCAAATCACGCATCAAGTTAAAAGGTGACGATGATCTCAGTATTCGAGAAAAAAACTTACAATTGTATATTGCTATTCACAAATCCATTGTAAAATCAGACGATATTATTATATCCTATCATCTATTAAATTTGACTTATAGCAATTGGCTAAATGCGGATAGGGATACTATCAGGACCATAGCTACTCATTTGCCAGCAATTTACAATGATATTCATTATCACTTAAAACATCCATATCAACGCAGAATATTTAATTCTATCAAAGAGCCAGTTGTTACTTTCAAAATACTTCACGAATTGATTTTAGAGCATGGTAGTGGCATGAGAGAGCTATTGGCCAATCCAGATCTGTTGGAGTCTGAAGCCAAAATACTTATAAACAAAAAATATAAGAGTATTAGAAATAGGATTTCCAAGGCTTCAGTCAGAGCTATTCTTTACATTTTTATTACCAAGTCTTTATTGGCTTTGCTTTTGGAACTTCCTTATGAAAAATACGTAATCAATGAAACAAATTATACCAATTTAGCTATTAATATATTATTTCCACCTTTACTGATGTTTTTAGTTACTTTGACTATTAAGCCTCTTAGCAAAAATAATACAGAATTAATATTAGAAGGTTTACATAATGTGGTTTACAATAAAGCAGAACAATCTATTTTGTGTAAACTAAAAACAAAATATAATAAAAAATTGGCCTATCAAGTATTTTACAATTTTATGTATACAGTACTTTATATTGTAGTTTTTGGAGGCTTTATTTATTTACTAAAACGTTTAGATTTCAACTTTCTTAGTGGAGCCATATTCTTGTTCTTCCTGACAGCAGTTAGTTTTTTTGCTATTCGTATTAGGGCTACGGCCAAAGAATTGAGAGTAGAAA
The DNA here is from genome assembly GCA_041662585.1 of Patescibacteria group bacterium. Taxonomy (GTDB): domain Bacteria; phylum Patescibacteriota; class Patescibacteriia; order UBA1558; family GWA2-36-10; genus XYD1-37-29. The sequence goes on from JBAZSG010000007.1 coordinate 30,468, forward strand.
AGCAAAAAGAAGGACTTTTGTCATTTTTATTAAACTTTTTTTCATTGCCAATTATTTCAGCTGGACGATGGATGGCAGCTAGATTCAAGAGTATCAATGTTTTTGCTTTTGTAATGGATTATATAGTGGAAGCACCATTCAAGTTGTTTGTAGCCGCTTTTGAAGATTGGCTTGGTTTTATGAAAGAGAAAAAAGAAGAAGTGTTTCATCAGGAGGAATAATATAGCGTAGATACATGAAATTTTATATTATAGCTCACAATATACGCAGTTTATATAATATAGGCACCATATTTAGAACAGCCGATGCTCTGGGAGTAGATCGGCTTTTTTTGACTGGTTATTCTGGACAGCCTCCCAGAAAAGAAATATCAAAAGTAGCTTTGGGGGCTGAGGAAGTGATAGCTTGGCAACACTATAAAAGTTTGAATTATTTGATAAAAAAATTAAAAAAAGACAGAGTCAAAATAGTAGCTTTAGAGACTGGAGATAAGTCAATAGATTATTTAAAATTTAAGCCAAAATTTCCTTTGGCTCTAATAATAGGTAATGAAGTCAGAGGTATATCTCCGCTTTTATTGAAGCAAGTTGATGCTATTATTTCTTTGCCGATGAATGGTATTAAAGAATCTCTCAATGTTGGAGTAGCTATGGCTGTGGCTGGATATCATATTATTAAATTTAGAGATATTAGCTAATTATTTTTATTTTTGTTATAATATAATTAAATAATTAAAATAAAATTTATGCTACCTTTGGATAAAGTAGTAGAATTGGTTTATACTTTGGTGATACTTTTATTTTTAGCAGCTATTGTTTTGGCAATACTCATTGCTATTACTATTCTGCAGGAGCTGGCTCTCTTTGACATAGATTTTAAATTTAGAGTGGTATTTATTTTGGGTATGTTTGCTACTTTTGTTTATATTACAAAATTGATTGTCGATAAGATCAGAGAGTATAATAGATATATTTAAAAAAATGTTGAAGAATAATAAAATAACTACTATTGGTGGAGCAACTCGTGATATTATGTTTTATACTGATGATATGGTAATTATAGATAATAAGAAAGATTTGCTTCGTCAAAAATTAATTGGTTTTGAATATGGTGCCAAGGTTTATAGTGAAGATGTTCATTTTGTATTTGGCGGAGGAGGTATGAATGTAGCTGTGGGTTTGGCTTCTTTGGGTATTAGGACACAAGCCATTTTGTCTATTGGTGATGATTTGGTAGCCAAAGAAATATTGACTTATCTTCAAAATAAAAATGTCTCTACCAAGCTTGTTCAAGTTCAACAAAAATTAAAAACCGGTACTTCATCTATAATAAATGTTGGTAGATTTAATGAGCATGTTATTTTTGCTTATCGTGGTGCCAACAACAAAATTGATCTTAGTCAAGCTATAATTAAAAAAATAAATACTCCTTGGCTTTATCTTACTTCTTTATCAGGTAATTTTAAGTCAGGTTTAGATAGATTGTTTGAGCATTGCCAGAATAAAAAGATTAATATAGTTTGGAATCCAGGGAGTAATCAGTTGAAACTGGGTTTAAAAGGATTGGCTAGATATATGAAGACTACGGCTGTTTTTGATGTAAATCGTGATGAAGCTTTGGAATTGGCCATGAGTGTTCAGGCAAATAATACCAAAAATAATATTAATAGTCTTTTGAGGTTTTTGCATCAATATGGCCAAAAATTGACAGTTATTACTGATGGTCATAAGGGAGCTTATTTGTATGATGGTAAAAAAATATATTTTAGAGCTGCTTTTAAACGTAAAGGTATAAATACTACTGGTGCTGGTGATTCTTTTGGATCAGGACTTACAGCTGGGCTTATAAAATATAAATGGGACTTAGAAAAGTCTCTAAAATTGGGAATTATGAACAGCAACTCAGTAATTATGAAAATTGGTGCTCAAGTTGGCTTGCTGTCTGTCAAAGATTTAAAAAAATATAATTTATAATATGAAAAGAGTAAAAGCAGAAATATCAGCTAGACATATTCACATTTCTAGAGCCCATTTAGACAAGCTATATGGGAAAGCTTATGTACTGGGCAGTATCAAAGATTTATCTCAGCCAGGTGAATTTGCTGCTGCTGAAAGAGTAGAAGTGAGTGGTCCAAAAGGAAAAATAACGATGCGTATAGTAGGACCCACTAGAAAACAAACTCAAATAGAGCTAGCTTTGACTGATGCCAAAATTTTGGGTGTAAAGCCAGAATTTCGTATTTCCGGGGACTTAAAAGGTAGTCCAGGAGGAGTGACTCTAAAAGGGCCAAAAGGTAGCCTAAAACTCACTACCGGTGTGATAGTACCAAAAAGACATTTACATATATCTGTAGCTGATGCCAAGAAATGGAAGCTTAAAAATGGTCAAAAATTAAAAGCAATTGTTAAAGGAGTAAGAGCAATGGAAATAAGAGAAATAACAGTCAGGACAGGCAATTATAGTACAGCTATTCACCTTGATACTGACGAAGCTAATGCAGCTGGCTTACTCACTTGTTCTTATGTTGATTTAGAGATATGAAAAAACATTTATTAGTTTTAAATGCTGGAAGTAGCAGTATAAAATTTGCTGTTTTTGAAGTAGCCAATCAAATCAACAAATCAGTTTTGAATGGAAGCTTAACACTCAAAGATGATAAGAGTATTTTGGTATATAAAAATAAAAGAATAAATTATCAATCATCTTATAATCTTAAAAATTGGTGGCATTATATTTATGAGCTTATCAAAGATTATGAAATAAAATATGTTGGTTTTAGAATGGTACATGGTGGAGAAGAATTTTCAGATACAGTAGTTGTCAATAAAGATTTTATCAATAAAATAAAAAAATATAATAAATTGGCGCCACTTCACAATCCAATGACCATAGAACTCATGAAGCTAGTCAAAGAAACTTTGCCTAGAACAAAAATGGCAGCTAGTTTTGATACAGCTTGGTACCATAGTTTACCAGCGGTTGCTTATTTATATTCTTTGCCGATAGCTTATTATAAAAAATATCATATCAGAAAATATGGATTTCATGGACTAAGTCATGAGGCAGCCACCAACTATGCAGCTAAGATACTTGATAAAAAAATAAACAAATTAAATTTGATAACCTGTCATCTTGGTTCAGGGGGCAGTATTACTTGGTATGTAGATGGTAAAGTCAAAGATACTAGTATGGGTTTTTCTCCCAATGAAGGTCTGACTATGTCTACTAGAAGTGGAGATATTCCACCGAGTGTAGTATTTTATTTAGCTTCGGAAGTAAAAATATCATTGGCTAATATTAGTGAAATTTTGAATAAAAAGGCTGGATTACTTGGTTTAGCAGGTTTGGCTGATTTGAGAGATATACTGGTTGCCAGTGGTTATAAAGTAAGTGGCTATAAGAGTAATTTACAGTTTACCAAAGAACAAAGACAAGCTGCCAAATTGGCACTAGAAATTTATATTTACGATATTCGTCGTTATATTGCATCTTATTTGGCTATGAGTAAAAAAATAGATGCCATTGTCTTTAGTGGTCCAGTAGCAGCCAATAATACTATTAGGTCTATGATAATAAGTGGTTTACAAAAACCAAAAGGAATAAAAATATTGCTAGCTCCGGAAGGAGAGGCCATTAATATAGCCCTTAAAACAATTAAATGTCTCAGCAAATAATACAACTAGCCCAAGTTGGTGATCCAATACTCAACAATTTGGCCAATACAGAAAATAAATTACTTGAACTCAATCAAGAGTTGGGATCTATTGTGGTAGATTATCAAAACATAAATACAGCCAGTCCTTCATTTTTTAATTTTGATAATCCTTTTTTTCTTTTGACTTTGGTTGGTCTTTTTATGTTACTTTTTGCGTTATGGTTTCTAAAAAAAGAATTAAAATATGAACAAAATAAAAATAAATTAAGTATTATTAGAAAAAAAGAATTAGAATTAAAAGAAAAACTAGCAAAAGAGGAAGAAGAAAAAAAGATTAAATTGAAAAAAGTACAGGCAATAGAATTGGAAAAAGCTTCTAAAATTAAAGGACGCAAGATTAAAGTTATTAAAGTAAAATAGACTTATTTGTCAAAACATAGCAATTACTGATACAATATTATCACGTTAAATTCGTGATTTATTTTTTTATGTCATATATTTGGAAATTACCACAAAAGCCTAGTCAAGACTTTATAGATAAGTTTCCAGAATTACATCCAGTTGTAGTTCAGCTATTGTACAATCGTGGTCTAAAAACTCAAGAACAAATTGATGAATTTTTAAATCCTGATTATAGTCAGGATATTCATGATCCACATCTTTTTAAAGATATGGAAATTGCTTGTCAGAGAATATACAAGGCTATCAAAGATCAAGATTTGATTACTGTTTATGGAGATTATGATGCTGATGGTGTTTCTTCGTCAGTTATATTGCGTTCGGTGCTTAAAAATCTAGGGGCAAATGTAGAAGTGTATTTGCCACATCGTGAAAAAGAAGGTTATGGCTTAAATTTTAAAGCTGTAGAGGAATTGGCTGTTAATACCAAAGTAATAATTACTTGTGATTGTGGTATTTCTAATGCCAAAGAAGTTGCTTTGGCCAATGAAAAGGGTATTGATGTCATCATTACAGATCATCATACTATTCCCGATGAATTACCCAAAGCCTTGGCTATTATTCATCCTCAGATAAAAGGAGAAAAATATCCTTTCAAATTTTTAGCTGGCGGAGGAGTGGCTTTTAAATTGGCTCAAGCACTACTATCTCATGTCAAAAATGAATTATCCGCTAAAGAAAAAGAAATTAATGAAAAATGGTTATTGGACATGGTAGCTATAGCTACTGTGGCTGATATGGTGCCACTTTTGGGAGAAAATAGGACATTACTAAAATATGGTCTGATGGTTTTGAAAAAAACACAACGTTTGGGAATGAAAAAATTGATAGAGATTGCCAATCTAGAAATTGAAAAAGTAGATACTAGAGCTATTGGTTTTTCATTGGCACCAAGAATAAATGCTGCTGGTCGCATGGATCATGCCAATTTGGCTTATTATTTGATGATTGAGGAAAATGAAGATAAAGCTACTAAATTGGCTAGTGAATTAAATCAATCCAATTTAGATCGACAAAAACTTACTGAAAATATTGTACGCGAAGCTAAGCTTCAGATTATTGATGAGCATGATTCTTTATTGGTTTTTTATAATCCAAATTGGTCTAGTGGTCTGACAGGTTTGGTAGCTGGAAGATTGGTTCGTGAACATTCTAGACCAGTTTTTGTAATGACGGAAGTAGACGGCAATATTATAGGCTCTGGCAGAAGTATTCCAGAATTCAATGTGATTGAAGCTTTGCAAGCCAATGAAGACTTACTTATAAAATATGGTGGTCATCCTCAGGCTTGTGGTTTTTCTATGGATCCTGCCAAAAGAGAAGATTTTGAAAAAAAGATGAAAGCTTTGGCTATTGATAAACTTAAAAATGTAGAATTTAAAGCAAAACTAGATATAGAATTGTGTATCAATTTTGAAGATATATCTTGGGAGTTGGTAGATTTACTGGAAAAGTTTCGTCCTTTTGGGCAGATGAATCCAGAGCCATTATTTATGTCAACCGGATTGTCTGTTACTAGCCTTAGACAAGTTGGTAATGATGGTAAGCATTTGAAATTGGAAATAGCCAAAGGCAACAACAATAAAGGAGCTATTGCTTTTGGACTAGGTAATATAAAATTGGAACTAGGTGATAAAATTGATATAGTTTATAATTTGAGTATTAATCAATGGAATGGTAATAGAGAAATACAATTAATCATCAAAGATATTAAAAACAATGGTTAAACTTTTTACAGATGGAGGTTCTCGTGGTAATCCTGGACCAGCAGCTATTGGTGGTGTATTTTTTGCTGGGGATAATAAAATAGCTGACTTTTCCAAATATATTGGTGAAACAACCAATAATCAAGCTGAGTATCAAGCTTTGGAACATGGTTTAAAATTGGCTATAAAAAATAATATTACAGATTTAAAATGCTATTTAGATA
>JBAZSG010000008.1:0-20494 GCA_041662585.1 Patescibacteria group bacterium
CAGAAGCAAAACCTTGCCTTCTGGACAAAATTTGGCACTTTTTAAAGTAGCTACCAACTATACTTGGCGTGATGCTAGCACCAAGGAAAAAAGAACTAGAGCTGATTTTCACAAGGTAGTGGCTTGGGGCAAATTGGCTGAAATTATTAATACGTATCTAAAAAAAGGTTCAAAAATATTTTTAGAGGGACGATTACAAAATCGTTCTTGGGAAGATAAGGATAAAAATAAACATTATATTACTGAAATTATTGCTTCAGATCTTATTATGCTAGGTGGCAGTAGCAAAAAGACAGTCACTGGCGATGAGACTGCCCGAGAGGATGTAGATGTAGAAGAAATTCAATTAGAAGACAACTAATACTTGTCTTCTTTGAGGTCTGAAGTTTAGCCTGTACCTTCAGGCCTTAGATAAGACAATTAAGAAGAAAAGCGTTTTGAGAGTAATTGTCGAGGGTTAGTTTTTTGTTGGGCATAAAAACTAACACTTAGTTCATTACATTAAAATAAAGGAGGAAAAAGATCAAACGCCCACGTACAATAGGTAAAATATTTTTATCACCCTTAATTTGAGGAAGACAACAATGAAACACAAAGTCTGGTTTGTTTGTGTTTTGATCGCTGCTTTGACAATGATTGTTTTGTCTGGCTGCGATGAAGAACAAAGTAATGTAGTATCATCTAATGATTCAGAACAAACAGCTGAATCAAAAGAAGGCGACGACATTGGGCTAAGTGCTGCTACCTACAGTACTTGGTGGAGCAACTTAGGTCAGATAGGCCGTAATCAGGCCATTCTTGATCGAGCTTATCGTGACATTAATCGCTATGTGGGCTTAAACTGTAAAGATTGGGCTCGCAAAGTAGTTTACGATGCTTCAAAGGGCGTGGTTACTTTACCGACCACCTTGCCCAATGCGAGCGGTTGGTATTTTGCTTATAGCCCTTATTTGGTGGGCATGTCCGGTGGAATTCGTAGTGTTCAGCCTGGCTGGATTGTCCAAATCAATTGGAGATTAAGCGATGGTAGCATTACGCCACATACTTTTATTGTGGTTGGACGAAGTCCATATGGGATCAATGTTATTGAAAGCAATTGGTGTGCCTACAATAAAGTTTGCACACGCTATATCTCTTTTTCTGACTTTGCCCAAAAGGTTTCCCGCTATACTTGTTATTATGTCATTGGTGGGTAACTAATCAATACCCAGATGGAGAGCTAAGCTCCCCGTCTGGGTACTAATTTTGTGTTATAATAATTGTATGATTAAAAATATGAATAAAAAAATAGTAATAAGCTTATTTATTTGTCTAATATTAGTTAGTGGCGTTTTTATTTTTTTAAAAAATAAAAATCAACAATTAAGCACTCAATTTAGAGAAAATCATTATAAGCTATGGTTTGGTATAGATCAGTATTATTTAGAACGTTGTGTTAAAAATCAATGTAAAATTATTGATAAATTTTCGACTGATTTTATATCCGATGTTGTTATAGATGAATCAAATGATTTAATTTATTTTTTTAAAGATAATAGTTTAGTAGCTAGAGATTTTGTAAATGAAACCGAAAAACAAATTTATATACTAGAGCCAGAGGAGAAAGTATTAAATTTTTCTTTGTCCGACAACAATCTTTTTGTAGTTTTAATTACAGAGGATGAGCTATATAAAAATTATTATACTTTTGATTTAATTAATAATATCATTAAAAAGAATCAAATTTTATTTGCCAGAGAAGATGAGCAAATTATTGGTAATATTACAGATCTTGGACAAGTAGAATTTAATATTATGGGCATAGATACTGATATAGAGGGTCAACAATATTTAGAATATATGGCTGAGGACAATCAAAAAAGATATCGACTGACAGATAATTATTATCCTTATTTTACAATAGCCCATAAAAAGAACCATATTTTATATTTTGTAGATAATTATTTAAAAGATTTAGATCTTTTATCGGGAGTAGTTCAAAATAAATTAATTCTTGACAGTGGTCATCTCTCTAGTGATGGTAGATTTGTTATTCAGGAAAACAACAATTTGACGGGGAGTGAGTTTTTTCTATTCGACTTAGAAGAGAATAAAAGATTTCTTTTATTTAAAAGAAATAGTGATAGTTTTTTGGATGGTTTTTGGGCTAATGAAAATAAATATTATATTTTTATAGCTGAAAACGGATATTATTTAATAGATGTTATTAAACATAAAGTATATTTTTCATTGTCAGATTATACTAAGTATAAGGATTGGGGATTAGTAGATGTTTTTAAATAGTTTTTAAAATTGTATATGAGAAGAAAAGCGATTTTAGTATTTATTTTTTTGTTTTGTTTGAAGGCTCAGGCTAGTGAGAGTGATTTAGTGGTTTCAGAAATAATGTATGATGCCGCTGGATCAGATAGTGGCCATGAGTGGATTGAATTATACAACTCTGGTTTAGAAAATGTGACAGTCAGTAGCACTTGGCGATTTTTTGATTCCAGTAATCACAAAATAAATTTTTATCAAGGCACTAGTACTATAGCTAGTCAAGAATTTTTTGTTTTAGTAGATAATGGCGAACAATTTTTATTGGATTATCCAGATTTTATAGGAAATATATTTGATACTGTAATAAATCTGTCAAACACCAGTTCAAGTCTAGCTATTAGTTTTGATGAAGGTACTACACAAAGTCTGATAGAGGATTATAGTTTGCTGTGGGGAGCTGGTGGCAACGGCTATTCTTTGGAAAAAATAGATTTACTAGCCAGCATTACTAATAATTGGCAAGAGAGTAGTATTTTGGGTGGTACACCTGGAAAAATAAATAGTGAGAAACAAACAGAAGAAATATTAATAGAAGAAAATATTATTGAAGAGCCCAGTCAAAATTGGTCAAAATTAATTATTAACGAGCTTTTACCAAATCCACTTGGTAGTGATGATAATGAATGGATAGAACTTTATAATAGTGGAGACGAAAGTTTAAATTTAGATGGTTTGAAAATAAAAGATAATGCTACTAGGGTTTTTATATTAGATGTAGATAGTGGTTTAAGCTTAGCTTTAGCAGCACACAGCTATTTGGTAATTCCCAAGAGTCTTAGTGGCATATCTTTGAACAATTCAAACGGGGATGGAGTTTTTATCATGGATCCAGATAATAATCTTATTGATTCAGTTGTTTATAATGACATAGCTATAGAGGGGCGATCTTATGCTAGGTCAGAAAATTATTTTGTATGGAGCAAGACAGCCACGCCAGGCGCCAATAATCAAATACTTGTAAATCAAGCGCCGGTAGCCCAAATAAGTATAGCCGAAACAGATTTTATAGTGGGAGAAAAAATAAGTTTTTCAGCTAGCGCTTCTTATGATCCCGATGGTGAAGACTTGGATTATCTTTGGGAATTTGGTGATGACCAAACTAGCGCCAAAGAAAGTATAAAGCATAGTTTTGATAAACTAGGCACTTACACAGTGTGTTTGACAGTGACTGATTTGGAAGGAGATGATGACAAAACAGAATTTGTGCTAGACATAAAGCAAGATAAAGCAGTAAGCACAGCAGAAACAACGGCAAGTAAAGTAGAAAATATTATAGTTGATTTAGCCGAAGATGATTTGATTATTTCAGAATTTATGCCCAATCCTCTTGGTAGTGACGAGGGAGAGTGGATTGAATTGTATAATAGTAGTGACCAAGCTATAGATTTGTATGCTTGGCAAATTGATGATGAGGAGGGTGGTAGTAAGCCATATCAATTTAGCACTAGCACTATTATCTCGGCTAAAAATTATTTAGTTTTAAATAGAACAGAAACTAAAACAACCTTAAACAACACTAGTGACTCAGTACGACTCTTAAGTCCAGGGGGAGATTTGTGGCAGGAAGTAAGCTATACCAAGATTCCAGAAGACAAAACATATGCTTGGGATTATATAAATAAAGAATGGCTTATAGGTGAGCCTAGTCCAGGGGTAGAAAATATTTTTGAAAACACAAAAGAAATAGAAACGATTTATGGAGTTGCTGAGTTGAGTGAATTGGCTAAAAATAGTTTTGTCTTGGTTCAGGGCATAGCTATCAATAGTACAGACAAAGATACGCGTAGTTTGTATTTGGCAGATTACAATTTTTTGTCGCTTAATTTTGAAGAAGTGACAGAGGTGTATTCTTACTACAAAAACTTTCCAGATATAAAAGCCGGAGATCTGGTGACTGTCTCTGGTCAAATTTCCAAGCTTGATGATTTGCCACGCCTAAAAATAAAAACAGCTCAAGATATTTGGCAAAACGATGTTAGTATAAAATTGTCAGAGCCAGAGATTGTAGATGTGGGAAACATAGATGAAGATTTGCTAGGCAGTTATTTAAGAATAAAAGGTATTGTAGTAAAAAAAAGTGGTAATAATATTTATGTCGCTTCTGACATAGAGGAAGAGCATATAGTCAGAGTATATAGTAAATTTTCTAGCAAAGATTTAGAAATTAAAAAAGGTGATGAAATAATAGTGGCTGGTATACTTAGTCAGACTGACAGTGCTTTCAAGCTAGTGCCTTTTGGAATAAAGGATATAGCTGTTTCCAAACAAGTTTTGGGGAGCAAAATAAATGCAGAACCACTAAAAGTGGCTGATATTAGCACTAGCACAGAACAAGTTGTCGGTGATGACAATAGAAAAGATAATATAAAAAATATATTGATTTTTTTGGTAGGAGGATTGGTTTTGCTTGTCTTGATTTATATTGTTAGAAAAAAAAGAAACAATCCTATTGACAATATATAGCAATTATACTATTATACTAGTGTAATAGTATAGATTATGAATAAGTATTTAAAAAATCTAAGCAAATATTTATTAAGCATTAAAACAGAACAAGAAATGCAAGCTTTTTTGCAGGCTATTTTTACTCCAGCTGAGCTTGAACACATACCCAAGAGATTAGAGCTGATTCGTTTGCTTAAAAAAGGTATCACTCAACACAAGATAGCTAGTAGATTGAGCGTTGGTATAGCTACCGTGACCAGAGGTTCTCAGGAGTTGAAAAAAAATAATTTTAAAAATGTATAAGCTAAATAAAAATTTAATTTGGTGGAAAGATTTTAAGAGCTGGCGTTGTTTTTAAGGTCTTTATTTATTATTTGCAACAGCCGGCTTGAGTCGGTTTTTTTATTTTAAATTATTAATTATAAAATTATGAAAAAATATGATATTAATCCAGATAAAAATGGTTATTTTGGGAAATATGGAGGGCAGATAATCCCCCCACAACTTAAGTCAGTCTTTGAAGAAATAGAAAAGTTTTATTTGAATATAAAAAAAGACAAAGATTTTCAAGAAGAATTACAAGCTTTATTAAAAAATTATGTTGGTAGACCTAGCCCAATTTACTATGCCAAAAATCTTAGTAAAAAAATTGGAGGAGCTCAGATTTATTTTAAAAGAGAGGATCTCAATCATACAGGAGCTCATAAAATAAATCATACTTTGGGAGAGGCGCTTATTGCCAAACGTATGGGTAAGAAAAAACTTTTGGCTGAAACTGGAGCTGGTCAGCACGGAGTAGCTTTGGCTACAGCGGCAGCTGTGGTAGGGATTCCTTGCGAGATACATATGGGAGAAATAGATATTGCTAAACAAGCACCCAATGTACTACGGATGAAAATACTAGGTGCAAAAGTAGTACCAGTCAAGATGGGAACAAAAACACTCAAAGACGCAGTAGACAGTGCTTTTGGAGAATTTGTGAAAGATCCTCAAAATACATTTTTTGGTATTGGTTCTGTAGTTGGCCCACATCCTTTTCCAATGATGGTTAGAGATTTTCAGCGCATAGTCGGAGAAGAAGCCAAAGAGCAGTTTAAAGAAATAGCGGGGCAAGATCCAGATGCTTTGGTAGCTTGTGTGGGAGGAGGCAGTAATGCTATTGGCCTTTTTTCAGCTTTTTTGGAAAATGAAAAAATAGATATTTATGGTGTTGAACCTAGTGGGCGTAGTTTGAATCTGGGCGATAATGCAGCTACCTTGACTTTGGGTAAACCGGGGGACATACACGGTATGCATACTTATCTATTACAGGATGATAAAGGAAATCCAGAGCCTGTTTATTCTATAGCTTCGGGACTTGATTATCCAGGAGTAGGACCACAGCATAGTTTTTTGAAAGATATCAAGAGAATAAAATATGAATTAGCCAGTGACAAAGAATGCTTGGCGGCTTTTGTAGAATTGTCTAAAGTAGAGGGAATTATTCCAGCTCTAGAAAGCGCACATGCCATTGCCTTTGCTATAAAACTAGCCAAAAAAATGAATAAAGATAAAAAAATATTAGTAAATCTTTCTGGACGAGGAGACAAGGATATTGATTTTGTAGCTGGGCAATTAAAATTGTAGTCAGGGCACTCATAATTGAAGTCTTATTATATTTAGTAGTAAGGCTTTTTTTATTGACATTTATATAAATTTTAGGTATAAATATAGGCGTTAATTTAAGCCGGAGTGGTGAAATTGGTAGACACGCTTGGTTTAGGACCAAGTGCCTTCGGGCGTGGGGGTTCAAGTCCTCTCTCCGGTACCACAATAAAATAAAAAATATAATTTTGGGGGCGTAGCTCAGCTGGCTAGAGCGCTACATTGACATTGTAGAGGTCACTGGTTCGAGTCCAGTCGTTCCCACCAATGATGCAGTTTTAGTAGCTGTTTTTTCTTTGACAAAGAAGTCTATAAATCATATAATATAAGTACTTTTAGAGATTTTAAAATAAAAGAGCGATGAAAAAGAAAAATAAAAAAGAAGAAGAAATTGTCATTCAAGAAATAGATGATCAGGGAGAATTAGAAGAGATGGATGAGCTAGAAGAAGATGGTCAATTGTCAGTTGATGTTTATCAAGATGCTAGTAGTATTTATATCAAATCTACTATTGCTGGCGTAGAGCCAGAAGATATAGACATTTCTTTTGACAATGACATGATTACTATCAGAGGTAAACGCAAACAAGACAGGACAATTCGAGCTGAAGATTATTTTTATCAAGAATGTTATTGGGGTGGATTTTCTAGATCTATTATTTTGCCAGTTGATGTACAAGAAGACAAAATAAAAGCGACTATTAGAAATGGAATTTTAACGATTGAATTGCCCAAGGCCAAAAAAAGGGATATTAATATTTCAGTCCAAGATGATAATTGATAATTTGGAATTAAATTTTGATAGACAAGAGGGCAAAAGTTTGTTTTTTAAAACACGCTCAGGGGAAAGTATAGTTATTGATGAAAAATTATTATTTGGTTTTTCTGATAGACAACAAAAAGTATTTTTAAATTTAGATTTTAGGCAACACACAAAACAGGCACAAGACATTTTGAATGAAATATTAGACACTAACAATGAATAAATGGAAAAAGAACATATAGCTATAAAAAATATATTTTCTAAAAAGCGCTTATTTATAATAATCGCTATTTTTATATTTTTGAGCATTTCAATTTGGGGACTGGAAATTGTTTTAAACAACAATTATCAAGATAAATTTTTACCCAATATCAGTATAGCTGGCATAGACATAGGTGGCTTGAGTCTTGAAGATGCTAGAGCCAAACTAGATAAGCGTATTGATTTTGTAAATAGAAGAGGCTTTGTGTATATATCTCCTATAAAAACCGTTACCATCAATCCAAATATATCAGCTATGAATCCAGCTGACAGTGTGAAACTTATTGTTTTTTGGGATGTTGATAAAAGCTTGCTGCAAGTAGATACTTGGCAAAACAGCAGTAGTTTTTGGGGCAAGGCAAGGACTTTTTTAAGCGTCAAAGACTTTCCTTTAATTTATAGTTGGGATAGAGACGAACATCAAAAAATACTAAAGGAGAGTTTTAGTAATATTTTAAGTGAAAAAAAAGAAGCTAGTTTTTCTTTTGTTGATGATAATGATTTGCAAATAGTGGCTGAAAATATCGGACAAACATTTGATTATGATCAAGCTTTAAAAGATACTCAAGAGCAGATTGAAAACTTGATAAGCACAGATATTAATTTAAAAATAATAGAAGAGGCGCCATTGATAACCAGCTCTGTTTTAGAAAAATATAAAACACAAATATTAAATATTTCTAATCGTGGTGATCTTTATATTACCTTTGAAGAAAAAGATTGGAATATTCCAAATGATATCTGGAAGAATTGGTTAAAATTAAAACAAGGATCAGGAGCTTATTATATTGGGATTGATGATGAAAAATTTATAGCTTATTTGAGTGAGTCTGGTATCAGTGAAGTTATAAATATTCCGGTTCAAGATGCTCGTTTTAATCTAAAAGACGGCAAGGTAACAGAATTTGTTTCTAGTCAAGCCGGTAGAGAAATTCAAGTAGCTGAGGCTATTAAAAATCTGGAGAAAATTTTAAATACTTCTGGAGAATTGGAATTGGCCTTGACAGTGGAAATAACCAAGTCAACAATCCAAAATGGAGATGTAAATGATTTGGGTATTTTGGAAATTATTGGTACTGGAGAGTCAAATTTTGCTGGTAGCCCAGCCAACCGTATTCATAACATAACAGTTGGAGCCAATGCTCTACACGGTGTACTTATTAAACCAGAAGAAGAATTTTCTTTGCTAGCTGCTTTGGGGGAAATTGATGGAGAGCATGGTTACAAACAAGAATTGGTTATTAAAGACGGCAGAACCATACCAGAATATGGTGGAGGTCTTTGTCAGATTGGTACCACTGTATTTCGTGGCACTATAGCCAGTGGCTTACCAGTGACAGAGCGTCGTAACCATTCTTATCGAGTGTCTTATTATGAACCAGCAGGAACAGATGCTACTATTTATAACCCATGGCCAGATTACAAATTTAAAAACGATACAGGCAAGCACATTTTGATTCAATCTCGTATTGAAGGTACAAAAATATATTTTGATTTTTGGGGAAGCAAAGATGGACGTATTGCTATGAGTACTCAGCCAGAGATTTATAATATTGTAGCCCCACCAGCCAAAAAAGTAATCAAAACAACAGATATTCCAGTTGGCACAGAAAAGTGTACAGAAAGAGCACATAATGGAGCAGATGCTAAGTTTAATTATAGTGTGCAGTATCCAAATCAACCTGAGCCAGTAGAAACTACTTTTTATAGTCATTATACTCCTTGGCAAGAAGTGTGTCTCTTAGGAGTAACAGCCGAAGAACTCTTGGCCGAACAAGAATTGCCAGGTCAGACTACAGCCAGTACTACTCCTGAGCAATAATTTGAACAATTAAAAAATCCCGCTAATTTGGCGGGGTTTTAATTTTGGTTTTTATTTTTCTTAGTTTAGCTGTTTACAGACAACTGTGCCCAAGAAAATCATTTCTCGAAAAAATTGAGCCTGAGCCGAATTGGATCTGAAAAATGATCCCCATGCTTGTCGTGGACACAGTTGTCTAAAAACAGTTTACTTTAAAGCATCGTACTCAGTGACTACAAATAATAGCACATTGTTTTTGTTTTGTCAAGGACATGTAAATATGCTATAATTATGCTACTTTTAAAGTAAACTGGTGAGCTACCAAATATTGACGATTAGTTGGTTTTGGGGTATCATCATAGCACTTTCCGCCAGAGGCGGAGCACCCCATGGGTGAAATTTTCAAACTTTTAACCAAAATAATATGAGTGTACCAAAAAAGAAAAGAACAAAAGGTTCAGTAAAGCGTCGTGCTTCTCATTTTGCTTTAAAAGCCAAAGCCGCTATCAAGTGTTCAAATTGTGGGGCTAGCTTATTACCACACAGAGCTTGTGCTAAATGCGGATTTTATAAAGGCGAAAAAAAAGTAAAATAATTTATAAATGGCCAATCGACACTTAGCTAGAACCATAGCCCTACAAACACTCTTTGAGTGGGATTTTTTGAAAGAAAAGAAAGCTAAGAAAAATATTAAAGAAGTCTTTGATTATATCAGAGAAGAATTTGCACCTGATTTTGATGATCAGGGTTTTTCTTTTGCTTTGATAAATAAAGTTATTGCCAATCAAAAAGAATTGGACAATATCATTACTAGTTTTGCTCCAGAGTGGCCCATTGATCAAATTACTATTACTGATCGCAATGTTTTGCGCATTGGAGTTTATGAATTAAAAATGGACGCAGCCATTCCTCCTAAAGTAGCTATCAACGAATCAATAGAATTGGCCAAAGCTTTTGGTGGGGATTCCAGTGGTAAGTTTGTCAATGGAGTATTAGGAAGCATTTATAAAGAGATGGTAAAAAATGACGAGAAACAAGATTTGAATAGTCAGGGTATTAGAGAAATGTCAGCCGGCGGAGTAGTTTATAGAAAAGATGACGATGGTTATTATTTTGTTTTAATACTAGATGCTTATGACAAATGGACTTTTCCCAAAGGCCATGTTGATAAAGGAGAAATAGAAGAAGAAGCAGCTTTAAGGGAAATAAGTGAAGAGACCGGTTTAAAAAAATTGACAGCGCAAGGTTACTTGGGTGAAACAGAGGTAAAAGTGCATAAGCCAAGTGAAAAGCCATTTAGAAAACTTATAAAATATTATTTGATTGAAGCTAAGGATAAAGATATTATTGTGCCTGATGTTAGTGAATTGAAAGATGTTAAATGGTTTTCTTTACAGGAGGCACTAGCTACACTGGGTTATGATAATGCCAAGGATATTTTTAGAACAGGCTTGGAAAAGTTAGGATTATAGTAATTATGAAAAAACAACTCAATTTATTAGAAAATAAAATAGACATAAAATTTAAAAATTTGGATTTTTTACGAAATGCTCTGGTGCATCGTTCATATTTAAACGAACACAAAGATTTTCCATCTGATCAAAATGAACGTTTAGAATTTTTGGGTGATGCCGTACTAGAATTGGTAGTGACAGATTATCTTTATAAAAATTTTTCAGAAGCAGAAGGAGTGTTGACCAATTGGCGCTCATCTTTGGTCAACGGAGAAAGACTTGCTTCTATTTCAGAATCTTTGGGTGTTTATGATTTTATGTATTTGTCAAAAGGAGAATCTCAAGATAGCAATAAAAAAGCTCGTCAATATATTTTGGCCAACGCTTTTGAGGCAATAGTTGGGGCTATTTATTTGGATCAGGGGTATAAGACAGCCGCTAAGTTTATCAATACACATCTGACAGTACATCTAGACAAAATAATAAAAGACAAGTCATATATTGATGCCAAAAGTATGTTTCAAGAAAGAGCTCAAGAAAAAATGGGACTGACTCCACATTATCGGGTATTGGATGAGGCTGGTCCAGACCACAATAAAAAATTTACTATTGGAGTATATTTGGAAAAAGAGCTAGTAGCCAAAGGAGATGGCTACAGCAAACAAGAAGCTCAAACTCAGGCAGCGGCCAATGCGATAGCAATAAAAAACTGGTAAAATCCCACATTTAGTGGGATTTTTTGTTAGTGGGTATTGACAAGAGTATTTTTTTGTACTAAGCTAAAAAAATCTTAAAGTACCTTACGAATTTGAAATTGCGCCTCTTAGGCTTTGCTTACATGACCCTCCGACAGGCAAGCCTGAGAAGCTTTTTTTTCGCAACGCCGACCACAAGGTCGGTTCATGGGTCACTGGCTTCCCCCCCCCTTTAGCCGGTGACCCTTTTTATTTTAAAAAATACAGATATATGATAAAATGAGTACGCTAATTTAAGCGTTATTTTTGTTTTATTATGTATTTGGAAAAACTAGAAATTCAGGGGTTTAAATCATTTGCCAAAGAGACAACTCTTATTTTTAATAAAGATCTCACAGCTATTGTGGGACCAAACGGCAGTGGCAAATCAAATATTGCTGATGCTGTCCGTTGGGTACTAGGCGAACAGAGTGTCAAAACATTGCGTGGTAAAAAATCAGAAGATGTGATTTTTGCTGGTTCTGATAAAAAGGGTAAACTTGGTTTTGCTCAAGTGAGTCTTTATTTAAACAACAAAGATAAACAAGCCGATGTTGACTACGAGCAAATTGTAATTACCAGAAAAGTAGAAAGAAACGGCGAAACTGAATATTTGATAAATAATAATAAAGTCAGATTATTGGATGTTCAGTTGCTTTTGGCCAAGGCCAATTTTGGTCAAAGAAGCTATAGTGTGATTGGTCAGGGAATGATTGATTCAATATTAGTTTCTTCAGCTCAAGAAAGAAAAGATTTTTTTGATGAAGCTACTGGAGTCAAACAATTTCAAATCAAAAAAAATCAAGCTGTAAACAAACTAAATAATTCCAAAGAGAATTTAGAACAAACCGCCAAAATTTTGGCCGAGTTAGAGCCTAGACTAGGATCTTTGACTAGGCAAGTAAAGAAATTAGAAAAAAGAGAAAGTCTTAGCAAAGAACTCAAAGAATTGCAAAATAATTATTATAGTTTTTTGAAAGGGGGCTTGGATAAAAGTCTAAAGGAAAAACGCGTGTCTTTTGGTAATGCCCAAACAGAGGTTTCAGAACTCAATCAACAATTGATAGAGCTACAAACCAAATTGGAAAAAGAAGAAAAAACAGCTTCTCGTCAGGATAGTTTTGAAATTTTACAAAATAAACTAGGTCAATATCAAAGTGAACTAAACACGCTAGTCAAAGAAAAAACTATTTTGGAAGTCGTAGTGATCTAAAATTGATGTCAGCTGGAAAAAGTGATGTAGTATGGCTTAGTCAAAGGATTGATAATCTAAAAAATGATATTAACAAGCACAGTATTTTTGCCAAAGAAAAAAATACTAAAGTAATTGCCAACAAAGCTGAAGTCAGCATACTAGAAAAGAGGCGAGAAGAAATACTAATAGAATTTACCAAACTAGAAGATCGTATTTTAAACAATGGCCATGATTTGTCTCCAGAAGAAATGACCAACAAAGTAGACAGGATACTTCGCCAACAACAAGATTTTCAAAACACTTTAAATACTTTAGAAAGTTTGGAAGCTTTACCAAAGTTAAGAGAAATATGTAGTAGCATTACTGAGGCCATCATTTCTTTGGCCAAAAAAATAAAAACCAATAAAGAAGATGATAAAAAACATTGGCAAACAGAGTTTAATAAGATGTTACTTTCCAAAGATAATTTGGTCGGTGAGATAAATGAAGCACGTATGAGTCTGGCTATTTTGGAAAATGATTTACAATCATTGGAAGTACAAATAAATAAAGATAAAGAAGAATTACACAAGCTAGAAAATGACAAAAAATCTTTATTGGATAATACTGATACCGGAGACGCTAATAAGCAACAGTTGACTGTTTTGGCCAAACAAATTGAGCTTAAAAATAAAGAAATAGAAAATATTGAAAAGCAAATTAAAGATTTTAATACAGCCGAAGAAGGTAAAAAACAATCTTTGGTGGAGGCACAACGAAGCTTTAGAGAAGTACAAGCAAGTTTTAATAGTAAGAATAGTCAACTAAATGAAGTAAAAGTAGATTTGGCTAGACTAGAGACCAGAGAAGAAGAATTGAATAAAGAGATTGTAGAAGAATTACCATCTTTTGAGCTAAGACTAAGCAAAGATATAAATGTTGTAGAGAGTAAAGAGCAAATTTTTAAACTCAAAAATCAGCTTAGTATTATTGGTGGTATTGATGAAGTGGTAATTGAAGAATATCAAGAAGTAAATGAGCGCTATACTTTTTTGAAAACACAGAGTGAAGATTTGTCTCAAGCGATAGAACATTTAGAAAAAATAATAAAAGATTTGGAAGAGTCTATTTCCAAACAATTTGATAGAGCCTTTAAAAATATCAATACTTTGTTTAATCAATATTTTAAACAATTGTTTTCTGGAGGTAAGGCAGAATTGATTTTGGATATCACCGAAGTCAAAAAAACAAAAATTAGCCCTGAAGATGCTAGTGATGAAGAAGAAACATTTGATGATGACGAGGCAGAAATAAAAAAACAGTATGGCATAGAAATAAAAGCTACGCCACCAGGCAAAAAATTAACGGGCATCAATATGTTATCTGGAGGAGAAAAGGCTCTCACTTCTATTGCTTTGATTTCAGCTATTATTGCCAATAATCCAGCCCCCTTTGTAGTATTGGATGAAGTAGATGCTGCACTGGACGAATCAAACTCTATTCGTTTTAGTGAAATCCTTGATGAGCTATCTAGTAAAACTCAGTTTGTCGCTATTACTCACAACAGAGCTACCATGCACAAGGCCAAAATAATTTATGGTGTATCAATGGGAGATGATGGTATGTCAAGATTACTTTCTATGAATTTTGAAGAGGCTAATGAAGTAGCTTCTTAACTTTATATTTTTTAAAAAGCCCCTAAGTAATTTAGGGGCTTTTTTTATTTTTGGTGAGGATTTTGTTTTTCGTAAATTTCTTTTACTAGATCCAAATCTTTATTGGATTCTTTTAAGTATTTTAGATTTAAATCGCGGATAGCTATAGTAGCCTTTTCTTGATCATGCAAACCATTGTTGTGCAACATTTCTATCATTGCCTCAAAATCTTTGATAAAACAATGTCCACCAGCTCCTCGTCCACCTTTGTGTACTACTTGAAGATGAGAGTTGCCTATACGAGCATCGTGACTCATAGCTTCAGTAATAGCATTATAATCTAGATTGTGTTTTTGAGTGAGGTCATACAAGATATTCATGAATATTACTTTAAAATATAAAAAGCAATTGCCACCATATTTTATCATCTCAGCATTTTCAACTAGCGTAATGAGATTATATGGGGCAGTAGCCAAAACCGACATTACAGTTTTTGCTTTTTGGTATAATTCTTTATTTTCTGTATCTAAGATGCCAACAATGTTTCTATCTGGACGGCGAGCATCAGCACCAGCACTTACTTCTCTCAAAAATTCAGGAGAGTGCATGATAGTAATTTCAGGAAATAGTTTTTGTAGTTTGCGAGTAGTACCAACTTGTAAAGTAGATTTGATGACGGCAATTTTATCTTTACCAATCAAAGGTAGTACAGCTTTGACAATACTAATATCAAAGCCATCTGGTGTGGTAGGAGTAGGTACGGCAATTAGTACGATATCACAATCTTTTATTTTATCTTTATTGTCTTTATAGTCTTCTAGATCATATCTAATGATATTATAGCCTCTTTCTTCAAAGTCATTGGCATAATTTTTGCCAATAAAACCCTGTCCTATAAAGCCAATTGTTAAATTGGAAGTCATGTTTGTATTTTTTTTAAATTCTAAACTGATTTTTATTATAGCAGGCTTTAAAATAAAGTCTAGTGGTTTTATTTGGTCAGATATTGACATAAATGTTTAATTATAGTAATATTTAGCCCGTTATTAATTAAAATTAAGTTGAATAAATGTTAGCTATTAGATTACAAAGAATTGGTAGAAAAAAGCAACCACTTTATAGAGTGGTAGTTTCTGAGAATACTAAAGATATGTATGGTAATCATTTGGAGATTTTGGGACAATATAACCCCCATAGTAAAGAGGCCATACTTAAAGCAGACCGTATTAAGTATTGGGTTTCCAAAGGCGCACAAGTTTCAGCTAGTATTAGCAATCTTTTGACCAAAGAAGGTATTTTGGTCAGTGCCAAGAAAAAAGCTGTTAGTATTTCTAAAAAAAGAGCCGCTAAAAAAGCAGTTAAAGATGCTGAGAATAAAGCTAAAGAGGCAGTAGTTTCTGAGCCCAAAGTTGAAGAAAGTGCTGATAATGCTCCAGCTGAAGAAGTAAAAGCAGAAACTACAGAGAATAAAGAAGAAACTAAATAATTTGTTGACGACCTCAATAAATAATTATATACTGTTAAAGTTATTCTAAATATAGAATAATATTAATTAAGAAGATAATTAACCAATAAAGAAATGGAAGACAAAGATTTTTTAGAAATGATTGTCAAAGAGTTAGTAGACAAGCCAGAAGATGTAGTCGTTGAAAGAAATATCGACGAAAGAGGCGTACTTTTGACCCTAAAGGTTAACCCAGAAGAAATGGGTAAAATCATTGGTAAACAAGGTCAAACAGCACGATCTCTTAGAACTCTGCTTCGTATAATTGGCAATAAGAACAACTCTTATGTCAATCTAAAGGTTTACGAACCCGATAAAGAAGGTGGATCTAGAGCTCCTAGAGAAGAAAAATCAGCTCCAGCCACAGAAAGCATGGATTCTGATGTAGATGATCTAAAATTATAATTTGAACATTTATATTTTAAAAACATTAGACCCTGAGCGAAAGTCCAAGGGTCTTTTGTTTTTTTATAAAATATAATATTATTAACTTATGAAATTTGATATACTGACAATTTTTCCAGAAAGCCTAAATAGTTATTTCAACTCTTCTATTTTAGCACGGGCTCAGAAAAATAAAATTATAGACATTAATACTCATGATATACGTGAGCAAAGTATTGACAAGCGAAAAACAGTTGATGACACTCCCTATGGTGGTGGACCAGGCATGGTCATACAAATTGAACCAGTTTATAAAACCATAAAAAAAATATATAAGCGTAAAAATAAAAATACCAGAGTAATACTCTTGTCACCTCGTGGCCAAACTTTAAATCAAAATGAAGTAAAGCGTTTAGCAAAATATAAAAGATTAATATTAATAGCAGGGCATTATGAAGCTATTGATGCTCGTATTGATAATTTTATTGATGAAAAAATATCACTGGGCAATTTTGTGTTGACTGGTGGCGAATTGGCAACAGCCTGTATAGTAGATAGTGTAGCTAGACTAGTACCAGGAGTAGTGGGCAAAGAAGAATCAGTATTGGAGGAATCATTTTCTGAATATGATAAACAGAGTCAAGAATTTAATATAGAATATCCTCAATATACTAGACCAGAAAATTTTAAAGGTTATAAAGTGCCGGTTGTGCTTTTGTCCGGCCATCACGGGGAAATAAAAAAATGGCGACAATCTCAAAGTAAGCGCAGAAAATAGCCCAAATTATTGAATTATTTATAAAAAAGTCTTTATTTAAAGTCTTTTTATGATTGACTATTTTTTCAAATGTGCTATATTGTAGCATTTACTATTAGTAAAATAAGTAGTAAAAAGAAGAAATAGTTCTTTGTCAGCAGAATAAAAGGTGAAGATAAAAACCAGCTAAACCCAAACTTTTCAAGGAGAAAGGTAGTAAATGAAACACGGATTTTTTATCGGCTTGTTGATCATACTGTTGGTCAACGTTTGCTCCTACAGTGTGGAAGCTAGCACACTAGACAGCGTGATCATACTTCTGGATCCCAGTGATCCGGGAGATACCCTGACAGTGTCAGATGTCAATTGGCCGATCGGCTTTGATCAGCAAATTGAGCTGGTCAATGCCGGACACGGTGAGTTCTATGTGGAGATCTTTAACGATCCCACAGTCTGGCAACTAGTCAGCTGGTTGAAGACTCAGCCAGCTGCGGTCGTGCTGGATACTGGTCAGATGAATTTGACACTTGATGGTGGGCTCAATGTAGCCCGCTATCAAAACGCAGTAAGGCTTTTGCGGGACAAAGGGCTTAGTCGCCTGGCACTACGCTATTTGCCTGATCGGGGCAAAGAGTCAATGATCAAGGTTTACTATGTGGCTTATCCCGCCGCATCCAAGTCTAGCGACACGGCCTACGTTATTATCAATGACTCTGTCTGGGTAATACCAGAGGAGTTTCCTCGGTGGACCGTAAGTCTCGGCGGCGAAGCTGCTTTGCTTGACGGTAAGCTGGTCATGATACCGACAGCAGCTATCTATATGGCGCGGCAGAGCTATTTGCTCAGTGTCATTGGCGGCTATTTGCCCGGCGACGAAACTGACAAAAAGCTTTTGTCTGTGTCGGTGGCATATTTTCCCGGAGACCACAAACTTGGTTTGATGGTGGGTGGATTGTATGTTAGTGAAACAATTGAAGCTGGGTACCTTCGTCAGGGCTTTGGTTTGATAGCCGGCGTTGTCTTGAGAAGCGATAGCTTCAAGATTCATTTAGGCGTTGGCGGTCAACGCTTTGATGACCAGTTTCAAGGCCCGAGTTTTGAGCCAACTATCAACCTGGGTGCGAATTTTAACGTTCTCTCATTCTAGTAGGAGGGTTTCATGAACAGATTGTTGTTTTTGTTGGTCATTTTGACCATCACTGTCATTTTTGGTGCCTGCGAAAGTGAGGCACCATTAGAACCGCCGTCACCGCGGGTTGATACACTGGTTATCTATGATAGCGCCTTTATCATCGACACGACCGTGGTCTATGATACGGTGTTTTCATACGATAGCTTGTTTATCTACGACAGCAGCTTTGTTTACGATACGGTTGTCGTTTATGATACGACAGTTGTAAATGACAC
This sequence comes from Patescibacteria group bacterium, assembly GCA_041662585.1. GTDB lineage: Bacteria > Patescibacteriota > Patescibacteriia > UBA1558 > GWA2-36-10 > XYD1-37-29. Next base: position 18,302 of record JBAZSG010000008.1, read on the forward strand.
GCTGTTGATCATTGACAGCACCGTCATCTATGACACCTTGGTCATCTATGACACCTTGGTCATCTATGACAGTATCACTGTTTACGACACTCTGGTTGTTATCGATTCGGTGATAATACCAGAAGACCAAGATAGCTTGGTTTACCAAGGCTGCCTGATACTCGAGTGTGATACTCGGGTTGGTACTCTGGGCGAACCGGGATATTTCGTGACGGTTTCCAGGAAGGAAACCAACGGTCACGCCGTCAAATTCTGTCTCTACGTCTACAGACAAGAGGCAAACTATGTCGGGATTTTATCGGCTACTCACCTCAAGACCGAGTGGCCGGTGGTCAAGGTTAAGGTGGAAGCTACCAACAATACCGAAATTTACTGGTGGCTTGATAAAAAGCATCAGACAAAAGAAATCACCTTTTAGTAGGCATTAAGGCGGGCACAGAGACTTCTCACACAGAGGTCTCTGTCCCGTCTTTTTATATATCCCAAAAAGACTTGACAAAGTGTGGATTTTGCTCTATTATAGTGGAGCATAAATTTTAAGGTGTACATCTTTCGTAGCTGATTGAAAACAACTTGAGTTGCATATAAAGAGAAAACAGTAGTGTCTGAAGTTTTGGACCTTGCTGTTTTTTCTTGATATTGAGAAAAATCGTATTTTGACAATTTGTAAATTATATTATAGACAACCAATATAATTTAAATTTAATGACTTGGAAGTGATGAGCTTTTAGTCAATTTCTAAATTTTTTTTCAAATAGTTGAGTCTTAAGACTCAAATTCTATATAATCAAAGTTTTACTTTGATTTTAACTAAGAGTTTGATCCTGGCTCAGGGTGAACGCTGGCGGCATGTCTAAGGCATGCAAGTCGAAAGCCTGTTTACAGGCTTGGCAAACGGGAGAGTAACACGTTGGTAACCTACCTCTATCTTAGGAATAACCCGGAGAAATCTGGAATAATACCTGATAGTCATGGGGGGACATAAGTCATTCCCATGTAAAGATTTATCGGATAGAGAGGGGCCTACGGCACATCAGCTTGTTGGTAAGGTAACGGCTTACCAAGGCTACGACGTGTAGCGGGTGTGAGAGCATGACCCGTCCCACTGGAACTGAGATACTGTCCAGACTCCTACGGGAGGCTGCAGTCAAGAATCTTCCTCAATGGACGAAAGTCTGAAGGAGCAATGCCGCGTGATCGATGAAGCTTTTCGGAGTGTAAAGATCTTTTATTAGGGACGAATTCGTGACGGTACCTAATGAATAAGTCACTGCTAACTACGTGCCAGCAGCAGCGGTAATACGTAGGTGGCGAGCGTTACCCGGATTGATTGGGCGTAAAGGGTCCGTAGGCGGTTTGAAAAGTCATTGGTCAAATCTTGAGGCTTAACCTCAAGACTGCTGATGATACTCTCAAACTAGAGACTGGGAGAGGCAAACGGAATTGCCGGTGTAGTAGTAAAATGCGTTGATATCGGTAAGAACACCAAAAGCGAAGGCAGTTTGCTAGAACAGTTCTGACGCTCAGGGACGAAAGCGTGGGTAGCGAATGGGATTAGATACCCCAGTAGTCCACGCTGTAAACGATGGGTACTAAGCATTAGGAGTATCGACCCTCTTAGTGCTGTTTAACTAAGCTAACGCCTTAAGTACCCCGCCTGGGAAGTACGGTCGCAAGACTAAAACTCAAAGGAATTGACGGGAGCCCGCACAAGCGGTGGAGCATGTGGTTTAATTCGACGATAAGCGGGGAACCTTACCAAGGCTTGACATATAGCTGCAAACTCTAGGAAACTAGAGCTTCTTCGAGAGTGCTATACAGGTGCTGCATGGTTGTCGTCAGCTCGTGTCGTGAGATGTTGGGTTAAGTCCCTTAACGAGCGCAACCCTTATCCTATGTTAAATAGTCATAGGAGACTGCCCCGGTTTAACGGGGAGGAAGGTGAGGATGACGTCAAATCAGCATGGCTCTTACGCCTTGGGCCACACACGTGCTACAATGGCCAGTACAATGGGTCGCAAAATCGCAAGATGAAGCCAATCCCATCAAAGCTGGTCTCAGTTCGGATTGAGGTCTGCAACTCGACCTCATGAAGTTGGAATCGCTAGTAAACGCTGATCAGCTACGCAGCGTTGAATACGTTCTCGGGCTTTGTACACACCGCCCGTCACACCAAGAGAGTCGGTAGCACCC
>JBAZSG010000009.1:0-6148 GCA_041662585.1 Patescibacteria group bacterium
TCCGTTTGCTAAAATGACCGAAGCTCATTGGGATAAGGTCATGGATATAAATTTAAAAGGAGTTTTTCTTTGTTCTCAACAGGCTGTTAAAAATATGAAACAAGGAGGTAGGATTATAAATATATCTTCCATTGCATCTTTAGTCGGCTTTGAAGGATTGACACATTATTGTGCTTCCAAAGGAGCGGTCAATAGCTTTGTCAGAGCTTTAGCTTTGGAATTGGCACCAAAAAATATTTTGGTCAATGCTGTAGCTCCTGGAGCTATCCGGACACCTGGAGCCACTGCCAATGTAGATGACAAAGCACAGCAGCAAATGATAGCTGGAGTGCCATTGGCTCGTTGGGGAGAGCCACAGGATATTGCTGGAGCAGTAGTATTTTTGGCTTCTGATAATTCATCATACATTACTGGTCAGACTATTGTAGTTGATGGTGGTTGGGTTTTGAGATAATTTTTATGAAAAATATTTTATTTTTATTAATAGCAACATTACTGTTGACGTCTTGTACAATTAATAATGATTTGTTGATCAATGATGATTTGCAAAACAATGCAAATACTAATACTGATCTTGAAGTAAAAAAACTAATAAAGCCAGTTGAAGAATTTGATTCTCGTATCACAAAAAAACCTTTTGGTGTATATATAACTCCACAGACATCTCCGGTTCAGCCAGAAAAATTCACTGGTTATCATACAGGCGTAGATATAGAATATGCTGACGCCATAGATAACAATATTGTTGTTAGAGCTATTGCTGACGGTGTAGTTGTTAGATCTGGCTGGGTCAGTGGCTATGGAGGTATGATAGCTATTGGACATAATATAGATAATAAAGATTATATTGTAATTTATGGTCATCTAGATCCAGATAGCTTACCACTTATAAACACGCAAGTATTCAAAGGAGATGATATTGCTATTTTAGGAAAAGGATATAGTAATGAAACTGATGGTGAGCGCAAACATTTGCATTTTGCCATATATACTGGTAAGGATATAAATGTTCGGGGTTATGTAGCTAGCAAAGCAGAATTGGCTAAATGGCTTGATCCGGTAGAATTTTTAAAGTAATAATAAAAAACAAGATGTAAAGTATCCTGTTTTTTTGTTTAAAAATTATTTATAATATTTTTCCAATGTAGGTTTATCTATTGTATTTGGCGGCACATCTTCTATAAGTTTTAAACTTTCTATTAGTTCTGTAGAATTACCTTTGACATCAATAGCTTCTGTAGACAATGGTCCATCACTAGCTATAAACAAATAAACTGCTGGGCGTAGAGTAGTATCATTGTATTCAGCAAAAACAATATTATCAAAAACCGTTTTAAATGTTGCAATCAAGCTTTTTAAATATCTTTCATCTACAGAGTAGTATCTCCACAAAGCTATTTTACCATTTTTATTTAAATGTTCTTTGGCATAACGCAAGTATTCTACAGTATAAAGAGGTGATGAATGAGCTATAATTGGTTTTTCTATATCTATAATAATAGCATCATATTTTTCATTTGTAGTGCGCAAGAATTTAGCACCGTCTTGTATAATTATATTTACTTTTTCATTATAAATTGCATTATTAGTATGATCTATAAAAAGTTTACTAGCTTCATAGACTACTGGATTAATTTCAGCTACTGTTACTTGTTTAGGATTAGATTCTAATATAGATGACAGAGTAAAGCCACAGCCTAGACCAATATTTAGTACAGTAGCATTTTCCATATTTTTGAGTGTCCCTGTTGCAATTAGGCTTTCTGAGCCATGATCCAATAAAGAACATTGTTCACGATTATCAATATTTAGCATTATATTTTTATCCTCTCCACTCTTTTCTTTTGTGACAGTCACTACTCCCCAAGGAGAAGGTTTTTGCCACAACACAAGGTCTTTGTCGTAAAATAATATATTATCATTGCCCAGATAAGCTGATTTAGATATATTTTTGTCTATATTATAGCTAGGTTCTTTTTTTGTTGTTATATAAGAAATAAATATAAATAAGAATAATAATAAAATCCAAATAGTTTTTAATTTATTTTTTTTAGGAAAAATAATTAAAGATGCTAGAATATTTAGACCAGCAGCAAAAACAATAGTGATTGTATTACCAAAAGTTGGTAGTATAAAAAATCCAGCGATAGCTGCTCCAATTACTGATCCAAAAATATCCAATGTATAAAGCCAAGCTATTTTCACATCTAAATTAGCTTCAGGTTGATCACTTATCATAGTGATAGCTAATGGAAAGATTGCTCCTAACAAAACAGTTGGAATAAAGATAAAAATAAGACTACTTATTAATTGAAGTATTAAATCTGAAGAGATAAAATTATTTATAATATCAAATAATAATGTTAATTTTATAAATTGGCTTAATATAAGTATCCCGTAAAAAGCTATCAGTAATTGAAGGATACTAAAAATTAGAGCATTTTGTTTTATTTTGTTTTTAAAAATAGTCATTAGAGCCGCTCCAAAAGATAAGCCTCCTAAAAAGACTATCAAAACAATAGTTACTGATGTTAGAGCATTACCAAAAAATAAAAGTAAAATACGAGAAGTAATTATTTCATAGACCAAAACACTGGCTCCAGAAAAAGAAGTGGCCAAAATTATTAAGCGCCAATTATTATATAATTTATCTTGTTTCATTTATAGATAGTATATCACAAAATATTTTATTTTTGCATAATACAATGTATTGACCTAAAATATAAATAGAGTATAATTAATAAATTATTATAATTAAGTTAAAATATTATGAGCAAAAATATAATTATCGTTGTTTTAGCCATCATATCAGTAGGAAGTTTGGGTTATTTGGTGTCCAATAGCTTAAATTCTGAAATTGTGGGACCAGAATTGGCCAAAACCAAAATGGAGGATTTTATTAATGAAAATTTACTTCCTCCAGGTACAACAGCCAAAATTGATACCATAAGCGAAGAAAGTGATTTATATAAAATATCAGTTGCCCTTCCAGATGGCGTAAGTGTAGATTCATACATGAGTAGAGATGCTAAATTTTTCTTTCCAGAAGGAATCAATATTGATGAGTTTACAAAACCAGCAGTTGATAATTTAGAAAATAATAACAATCAAATGGAATTAAAAACCGAAATTTTAACTGAAGGCAGTGGTGATCAGCTAGTCAAAAGTGGAGACACAGTCAGTGTTGACTATACTGGTACTTTGGAAGATGGTACTCAATTTGATTCTAGTATTGGTAAAGATCCTTTTAGCTTTACTGTTGGTCAAGGTGATGTCATTGCTGGTTGGGATCAAGGTTTACTTGGTATGAAGATAGGAGAAGAAAGAAAGCTCACTATTCCATCTGATTTAGCTTATGGTGTTAATGGTTATGGTCCCATACCACCAAATGCGACATTAATATTTACTATCAAATTAATTTCTATAAATTAATAAAATAGTTTAAAATAAAGAATACTCATCTATAGTGGGTATTTTTTATTTTGTTTTTAGCATCATTATCAATACTTGACTATAATATTTGGTCTATATATAATTGTTTATAGTTTAATTATTAATTTATTAAAACAATGAAATATAAAGTTTTAGGTATATTTAGCATTTTTATGCTAGCGCTAGTATTATCAGGTTGTACTCTTACTCAAACTAAGGATGAAGCTATTGTCATCCAAGATGATGATACACAAATAATAGCTGACGATAAAGCAGCTGATGATACTATGGAGGAAGATAGCAATTTGGCTGTCAAAGAAGTAGAGCTGGAATCATTTACCGAAATAATTGATGGTAAATATTTTCCACAGTTTTCGGTCAAAGAGATTACTGTCAAAAAAGGTCAAACTTTGAGACTAAAAATAAATACCACTAGTGGTATGCATAGTTTCAAGATAGATGAGCTTGATGTTTTTTCAGAAACTCCAACAGGAGAAGTGACTACTATAGAGTTTACTCCTGATCAGCTTGGTGAATTTGTGTATTATTGTGCCAAGTCAGGTCACCGTGCTTTGGGACATTGGGGCACTCTCAAAGTAGTGGAATAAAAATATAGCATTTTATATTAAAACCCACCGACGCTCAAATTACGGTGGGTTTTTGTTTTACAAGAGATATTTTCAGTGTTATCATTTGTCTATGAATTTTAAATTAATTTTTGGAATTTTAGCTACTGTTTTAGGTATTATATCTTTTTGGCCTTATCTAAAAGATATTCTTCATAAAAAAACCAAGCCACACGTCTATTCATGGTTGGTTTGGACTATTATACAAACCGTAGGAGTCTTGGCTATGATCAAAGGTGGAGCCAGTTTTGGTGCTTTAGGTTTAGCTGTAGGTACTTTATTTTGTATTACTATATTTTTATTAGCTTTTAAATATGGGACTAGAAATATTACCAAACTGGATACTTTTTTATTAATATCAGCTCTTATTATTATTGTATTTTGGCTTATTCAAAAAGATCCATTAATTTCGGTAATATTAGTGACTATAATTGATACAATAGCTTTTATGCCCACTTATAGAAAGACATATTTAGCGCCTTATACAGAGACATTATCAGCTTATTATTTATTAGCTAGCGCTAATTTATTATCTATTTTTGCTATCGCTGATTATTCTTTAACGACTACATTGTATATTAGTACACTAGTAGTGACAGATACTATTATGATTTTTTTATTGATTTTTAGAAGAAATGTTATTTTGAGATAGTGGTTTTGTGTGTTACTCTATAAGAGTATTAATAAGAGTATTAATGTTAAATTTAATTTAGAATATATTTATTATTTATTTACTAAATCATATGATATCAAATTTTAAAAATAAAGAAGATGAAGATATATCTTTTAAAAAAAATAAAACAATAACAAAAATTGCAGTTCGTGAAAAAACAGGAATAGTTGTAAGAATATCCGTATTTTTAGCAGCTATTTTTTTATTATCATTTGCTATTCTAGGTTATTCTTTTTCAAAAAGCATTAAACAAAACAAAATTATTGATAATTTAGCAACAAGTGACACGACAAAATCGACAACAATATGTGGTGATGTGAATGGCGATGGTACAATCAATGTTGCAGATTTAACATACTTGACTGCCTATCTTTTCAATTCTGGCCCAGCACCAGTTTCATTGTCGAACGCTGATGTAAATGGAGACGGAGATGTAAATGTTGCGGATATTAATTATTTAACAAGCTACCTTTGGAAAAATGGTCCAGAGCCTGTATGTAATGTAACGTCAAGTCAAACATATGCGTCCTGTGATGATGTGCCGGCGTCGGTATTAGGGGGGCGAACTTGCCGGCTTACAGATTGTTCTCAATATTTGACGCAGGATAATTCTTATTATCTATTGACGAAAAACGTGACTGCAGCAAAAACCGGCTGCGTAGTGAAAGCAACAAATACCATTTTTAATCTTAATGAAAATTCTATTACCTATGGTATGCTTACGGGTTCAACATTATCAAATGGAAATTTTGAAAATGGAAATACTGGCTGGGATTTATCTACAGCAGCGAAAGCACAAATTATCGACGGAACACTTGTTCGTCCAGTATCCGTATTTTCTGGATCAAAAAGTTTACAATTTACGCTTCCTGCAAACGCGCAATCAGTATCAAGCACACAGAACGTTACTGTGAGTGCAAATACAACCTATGCTCTCACGGCGATGGTCTATAATTATGTGGATGAAGCCATTACGGTGACCGTGAATATCGACGGGACCATTTATAGCGCTTCTAAGACCGGTATCACGTGGCGTGGATTTCAACTGGTTGAAGTTATCTTTCGCCCGACCACTGATGTGACTGCGCCTATTACAATTTCTATAAGTGGAACCGGACTTTCCAGTTCTGGCAAGCTCTATGTTGATGATGTTCGCATTCAACCAGCACAATATTATGGTATTGTTTTTCCTACATATGACAATGGACGTTATCCAGATATTGATGTCGAGTCTTTGCCATCAGGAAATCCAAATAATATTACTATTACTAATGGCACTATTATCCAAGGTGCAGGTAGTCCATTTGCTGGACATAATTTTTATTTCGGAGAGGGTGTTCATGATATTATCATTGATCATGTGAATGCAACGGTTCAAGGTCCAGAATCATCAAATATTTTTGCTGAGTGGAGCTAT